>JAFMIU010000010.1 GCA_017853835.1 Pirellulales bacterium
GGGGGAACACGCGCACGAACAGCCGTCCCTCCGCGCGGAGGTACTGCTGGGCCGCAATACGGCCAGCCTCGATCGTCGCAGCGGGAAGCCACCCCGGCTGTTCGGCCTGAAGACCGAAATCGCCGAAGACGACGCGATTCCCGCGGGTGGCGTCACCTCTTATACGACCTCTTTGGCTTTTTCGGTGCTTGACCCTCTTGGGCATCAGCGCCATCGCCAGTCTCCTCGTACATGCCTTGGTTGACCCACACTTGAATACCGATGTTGCCCTGCGCCGTGGGTGCCTCGCAGAAGCCGTAGTCGATTTTTGCCCGGAGCGTTGAGAGCGGCATCGAGCCGGCGATCGCCTTCTCACACCGCGACATCTCGGCGCCGCCGAGACGGCCCGCCAACTGAATCTTCACGCCACGCGCCCCGGCATCCATGGTGGTGTCGAGGGCACGCTTGAGGGTGCGACGGAAGGCCGCACGCTTGACGAGTTGGTCGGCAATGTCTTCGGCGATGAGCTGGGCCTGGATCTCAGGACGGCTCACCTCTTCCACCTTCAGGTTGACTCGCCGACCGAGCAGTTCCTGAAGTTCGTCCTGCAGACGATCCACCTCCTGGCCCTTCCGCCCGATGATCACGCCGGGGCGGGCACAGTGCAGGATGACCTTCACCTCGTCCCGCGTCCGCTCGATCTCCACCTTCGGAATCGCGGCGGCGCGATACTTCGTCTTCAGGAACTTGCGAACCTTGATGTCCTCGAGAAGAAGGGTCTTGAAATCCTTCTTCGCGGCGTACCAACGGCTCTTCCAGGGCTCGGTAACGCCCGTGCGGAATCCGGTGGGATGAACTTTCTGGCCCATGGTTTACTCCCTCACTCCGGCAGCCTGTTCGACCGCCGCCACCGTGTCGAGCGACACCTTGATGTGCGACATCCTTCGCTTGATCCCAAACGCCATGCCGCGGGCACGCGGCCGAATCCGCTTGAACATCGGCCCGCCGTCAATCCGGGCGTCGACGACGATCAGGCTGTCGACGCCGGGGGCCTGCTGATGCTCGGCATTGCCCAGGGCACTCTTGATCACCTTCTCCAGCATCCGGGCGCCGCGATGGGGCTGGAAACGGAGAATGTCGAGAGCCTCGTCGGCAAACTTGCCTCGAACGAGATCGGCCAGTGCCCGCACCTTGCGGGGGCTGATCCGAGCGTATTTATGAGTGGCTGAATAGGGCATGCTTCACCTCGTGGCCGCCGATTACTTGGCGGCCTCCTTCGCCTTGCCGCCGTGACCGCGGAACGTCCGCGTCGGCGCGAACTCGCCGAGCTTGTGCCCGACCATGTCCTCGGTGACGAACACCTTCACATGCTGCTTGCCGTTGTGAACCATGAACGTCAGACCGATGAACTCGGGCACGATCGTGCACGAACGCGACCACGTCTTGATCGGGTCGCGCTTGCCACTGGCAAGCTGCGACTCGGCCTTTTCGAACACGCGCGGGTCGACGTAAGGACCCTTCTTTGAACTGCGTCCCATGGATTACCTCAGCTTCAACTGTCCGTAACGGCGACTCTTGCGGCGGCGAATGATCGAAGCACCCGACGGCTTGCGGGGCTTCCGCGTTCCGCCACCCTTCGCACTCTTTCCGGTGGGGCTCACCGGATGGCGACCGCCCTTGGTACGACCTTCACCACCGCCGTGCGGGTGGTCGATCGGATTCATTGCCGTGCCCCGGACGTGCGGCCGAATTCCGAGCCAGCGTGAACGGCCGGCCTTTCCGAGCCGAACGTTCATGTGCTCCGAGTTGCCGATGGCACCGATCGTGGCGCGGCACGCGGCCGGCACGCGGCGAATCTCGCCCGAAGGAAGCGTGATCTGCGCCCACTGCGATTCACGGGCAACGAGCACCGCGGAGGAACCGGCCGACCGACAGAGCCGGCCACCACGCCCCTGCTGGAGCTCGATGTTGTGGATCTGCATGCCGAGCGGAATGGCCGACATCGGAAGGCAGTTGCCCACTTCCGGTGGCGCCGACTCGCCGCTCATCAGCGTCGCGCCGACCTTGAGGCCCTCGGGGGCGAGGATGAACCGCTTCTCGCCGTCGGCATAGTTCACCAGCGCCACACGGCAGGTGCGGTTGGGGTCGTACTGGATCGAATGCACGACACCCGGCACGCCGTCCTTGTTGCGACGGAAGTCGATCAGCCGGTAGTGCTGCATGTGGCCGCCGCCACGATGACGAGACGTGATCTTGCCCTGATTGTTGCGGCCGCCCGTCTTCTTCTTGCGAAGGCGGAGCGCCTTCGGCGCGGAGGCGCCTGGCGTGATCTCGGCGAAGTCGGAAACACTGGCGCCGCGGCGGCCAGGACTCGTCGGCTTGTAGGTTCGAATGCCCATGGGATCGTGGTGTGCTCGGGTGTGCGGCGAATCAGAAGAGGTTGATCTTGGACTCGGGCTTCAGGGTGACGATCGCCTTTTTCCAGGCCTTCGTCGTGGTGCGGCGAACGCGGCTTCGCCGCATCTTGCCGACGCGGTTTTGAACCGCCACCTTCTCGACCTTCACGTTGAACATCTCCTCGACGGCGCGGCGGATGTCGGCCTTGGTGGCCTCACCGACGACCTCGAAGGAGTAGGCGTTGTGCCTGTTGGCACGATGCATGCCCTTCTCGGTGACCAGCGGCCGCAGGATCACCTGATGCGGCGCCAGCCGGGGAGAGAGTGACGGGGGGGGAGGGACGGGCACTGCCATGGCCTACTTCGTCTCCTTCTTGGCGGAACGACGAGCCGCCGGCTTGCGGGCGGCCTTCTTCTTGCCGGACTCGGGGTCGCCCTTGCCGGCCGCCACCGCCGAGGCACGAAACGCCTCGATGGCCGCCTTTGTCATCACGATCGAACGCGAGCGAAGGATCGAATAGGCATTGAGTTCGGCGACGGGCGACACCGAAACCCCTTCGATGTTTCGGGCACTCTTCCAGAACGTGGCGTCGTGCTTTTCAGGCGAGACGAGCACCGTGGAGCCCTCGAGCCCCAGGTTCTTGAGGAGCCCTGCGACCACCGAGGTCTTCGGGGCGTCGACCGCGATCGAATCGAGGAGCTTCACCTCATCGTCGGCGATCCGCGACGCGAGCGCCATGCGGGCCGCCTGCTGCAGCGCCTTGCGGGGCATCCGCCATCCAAAATCACGGGGACGCTTGGCGAAGATGTGACCGCCGCCACGACGCGTGCCGCTGCGACGACCACCGGCGCGGGCGTTGCCCGTGCCCTTCTGGCGGTAGAGCTTCTTGGTGGAGCCGGCCACCTCGCCGCGGGTCTTGGTCTTCTGAGTGCCCTGTCGCTGATTGGCCTGGTACATCACCACGGCATCATGAAGGAGTTGCTTGCTCACGCGGGGAGCGATCTCGGCGGGGTCGATCTCATACGAGCCGACCTGCTTGCCTGACATGTCGTAGACGGCGATGTTCACTTGCCACCAGCCTTCTTCTTGCCGGCCGGGGCACCCTGCCCACCGGCCTTTCGGATCTTGTTGGTCTGCATCACGGTGACGTACGACCCGGTCGGACCGGGAATCGCTCCCCGAACCAACAGCAGGTTGTTGTCTTTGTCGATCCGCACGAGCTTCAGGTTCCGCATGGTCGATCGCTCATTTCCGTAGCGACCGGCCATCCGCTTGCCCTTGAAGACACGCGCGGGAGAGGTGTTCATGCTCGTGCCACCCTGATGACGGTGCACCTTCTTGACACCGTGGCTGGCCCGCTGCCCCTTGAAGCCATGACGCTTCATGACGCCGGCGGTGCCACGGCCCTTGGTCGTGCCGGTCACGTCGACGAACTCGATTCCCTCGAAGACATCGACGGTGAGGACCTGACCCACCTCGACGCCTTCGTGCACACCGCGGAGCTCGCGAACAAATCGCTGCGGCTCGCAGTCGGGCTTCGCCACTGCCGCCACACCCCCCTCGGCACGCCGCTTGGCCCGGCGGCTGTCGAGCTTCGCAACCTGCCCGCGAAGGCTCTTGCTCGCGAGGCGACGCGGCTTGTCGAGAAAGCCGATCTGCACCGCGGCATAGCCGTCGCGGTCAGCCGTCCGAACGAACGTCACGGGGCACGGACCGGCCTCGATCACGGTGACGGGCACCACGGCTCCAGTCGCGTCGAAAATCTGGGTCATCCCGACCTTGCGGCCAAGAAGACCCTTGCGGCCTGTTTTGTCTTCTTTTTTCGTCGCTGTCGCCATGTTGATCGCCGTCGAAGCCCGAATCGACCAGCCCTGAGGCCGTCGCCCGGTACTCCGCGTCACGCTCGAAGCCGTTGGCTGCAGGAGCGTCGAAAGTGACTTTCGACCTTACCCGCAACGCCTTCCAAGCATGCCCTGTCGTGCGCTCCTGTGGTGAACCTTGTGCCCTGGACCGGGGCGGCAACGCCGCCCGGACCCTACCTTGATGATGCCTTGATCTTGATGTCGACGCCGGCCGGCAGGCTCAGTTTGTTGAGCGCCTCGATCGTCTTCGCCGTCGCCTGAATGATGTCAATCACCCGCTTGTGCGTGCGAATCTCGTACTGCTGCCGGGCCTTCTTGTCGATGTGCGGACTGGAGAGCACCGTGTAACGCTCAACCCGCGTGGGGAGCGGAATCGGGCCGTGGACCTCGGAGTTGGTCCGCTTGGCCGTATCGACGATCTCGGCGGCACTCTGATCAAGCACCGCGTGGTCGTAAGCCTCCATGCGGATGCGGATGAGTTCCTGAGTCGGACCGGCCACGGCGATACTCCTGACGTTCGTTCTTGGGTCGAGACGCGACGACGCAGCCTCGAACCTCTCCATCGATCCATTCGCAGCCGGACTTGCGGATATCCCCTGCGGGATGCCTTGGCCCGGCCGACACGAAACCCTGCGAGGGGTTCGGTTTCACGCGAGCCCGCAAATCCCCACAAGAGGGGGGCAGCCGGGCATCGAGCGGCGAGACGCGAAATCTAAACCTCGAACTGGGCACTGTCAACACGCTGAAAAAAACAGGCGGACGTGCCCTGTGGGCCCACGTCCGACAGCCCAGCCATCCCTCGGTCACCGCGGCAGCAGGGTAGCCGTTTGGCTGCGGCGGGCAGTGACGCGAGAATCACGATCATGCCACCTGCCGCATCCAGTCCGATCGTCGTCATGGGGGTGTCGGGGAGCGGCAAGACCACGGTGGGTCGGCTCCTCGCCGAGCGAATTCACGGCGACTTTCTCGACGCCGACGATCTCCACCCAGTTTCAAATGTGCGGAAGATGCGGGCTGGAACGCCCCTGACCGACACCGACCGCTGGCCGTGGCTCGATGCCGTGGCCAAAGAACTGGTTCGGGCCACCGCGGACCACCCCCGGCTCGTGATCGCCTGCTCGGCCCTCAAGCGGGCCTACCGCGACCGACTCCGAGCCGCCGCCCCCGTGCTGCAGCTCGTGTGGCTCACAGGCTCGGAAGAACTGCTCCGCTCGCGTCTGGCCAACCGCGCGGGTCACTTCATGCCAGCCGGGATGCTTGCCAGCCAGCTGGCCGACCTCGAGCCCCCAACGGCGGACGAGGCCGCGATCGTTGCCGACTTTTCCGCCACGACTGAAGAGATCGTAACGCACGTGATTCTGGGCATGCCACGCCACTAACTCCTCGGCACGTCCAAGCCCAACGGCGTGAGCCGTGGGACAGGCTGGCCATCCCGCTTGGGTTCGTCGGGTCACATCCATCTCGGCATCTCGACCCAATGGACTCGTGGGGAGGAGTCGGGCCTGGCCCAACGGCCGTACGGCCGTTGGGCTTCGACGTGACGAGGCGTTCCGAGAAGGATTCGCGACACGTCAGACGAACGCGTCGGCCATTTCCGCCGGGGCTGGGCCGTATTTGAGCGGAGCCATCGTGAAACTCGCCCGCCCCTGGCTCACGCTGCGCACCGCCGCGGAATAGCCAAACATGCTCGCCAGCGGGGCTTCGGCGGTGAGCACGGTGGCGGGGCCTCGAATCTCCGTGGCCGTGATGATCGCCCGCCGCTGCTGGAGGTCGTTGATGACGTCGCCGAGATGCTCCTCGGGCACGCTCACCTCCACCTTCATCACGGGCTCCAGCAGCACCGTTCCGGCTGCATTGAGCATGTTTTCAATCGCGTCGGCCGCGGCGATCCGAATGGCCACGTCGCCGGGCGGCGGCTCGGGGATGGGGCTCTCCAGCACCCGAATCCGCACGCCCCACAGCGGGCAGCCCTTGAGCCCGCCCCGCTCGGCGCTTTCCCGCACCGACTGCGTCATCGTGGCCGCAATCTCCGCCAGGGCTTCGTGCTCGGGAAACCAGCCCTGCTCCACCATCACCGGCGACTGGTCGTCGGTCGGCTCGGCGGCGATCGTCACCGTGGCCACGAGCGTCTGTCCCGCCACCTGCCGATTGGATTCACCGCTCACCCGCACCGACTTGCCGAGCGTCTCCTTGTAGCTCACGCGTGGCTTGTGCACGCGGCACTTGAGATTGAAATCCCGCTCCAGCCGGTGGCGGATCACCTCGAGATGGAGCTCCCCCATGCCCGAGATCAGCGTCTGCCCCGTCTCCTCGCTCTCGATCGCCCGGAAGGTCGGATCCTGCCGCTTCATCATCTCGAGCGTGTCAGCCAGTTTCTTCCGCTCGAGGCTCGTCTCCGGCTCGATCGCCATCGAGATGACGGTTTCCGGAAACTGGATCGTTTCCAGCACGATCGGCGCCGCCGCATCGCAGAGGGTGTCGCCGGTGACGCTCGCCCGAGGGCCGATCACGCCCACGATGTCGCCGGCAAACGCTTCGTCGATCTGCTCGCGACGATCCGCCTGCACATGCCAGAGCTGGGCGATGTTTTCCTTCTTCTGCTTGAGCGGATTCCAGGCCCGGCTGCCCGCCTTGAGGGTGCCCGAATAGACCCGCACAAACGAGAGGTCGCCGTGCTTCTCCGCGATGATCTTGAACACGAGGCCGCAGAACGGGGCCTTCGGGTCGGTCTTCCGCACGATCGTCGTGGGGCTCTTGGCCGTCGGATCGATGCCTTCCACCGGCGGCACGTCGGCCGGACTCGGCAGATACCACGCCACCGCGTCGAGCACCGGCTGCACGCCGATGCAGTCGAGTGCGGAACCGGCGAGGATCGGCACCACCTTTCGCTGGATGGTCGCCTGCCGAATCGCCTTCCTCATGAGGTCGGGCGGGATCGGAGCCTCGTTCATGGCGAGTTCGGCGATCTCGTCGGAGAAGTCGAAGAGCGTGGCGACGAGCTGCTCGCGGTAGAGGGCGGCCTCATCAACGAGCTCCTCGGGAATCGGCGATGCCGTCACCCTGGTGAGGGCTTCGCCGCCGGCGAGCGCCTCATCCTTCGGTGGGAAGGTGAGCAGCTTCATCTCGACGAGATCGACGATCCCACGAAAGGGATCCTTCACGTGCGGCGGCCCCATGCCCTGGGGAAGGTGGAGCACGAGCGGCTTCGCCCCGAGCCGCTTTTCGATCTGACCGACCGTCCCGAAGAAGTCGGCGCCCTCACGGTCGAGCTTGTTGATGAGCGCGAGCCGGGGAACGCCGTATTTGTCGGCCTGCCGCCAGACGGTTTCGCTCTGGGCCTCCACACCCTCCCGCGCGCTGAACACCACCACCGCCCCGTCGAGCACCCGCAGGCTCCGCTCCACTTCGGCGGTGAAATCGACGTGCCCAGGCGTATCGATCAGGTTCACCGTCACGTCCCGCCACTGAAACGACACCGCCGCCGAGTAGATCGTGATCCCCCGCTCCTGCTCCTCGGGATCGAAGTCGGTGATCGTGGTGCCACGATCGACCTCGCCGAGCCGATGGCTCGTCTTCGTGAAAAACAGCATCCGCTCCGTGAGCGTGGTTTTCCCGGCGTCGATGTGGGCCACGATGCCGATGTTGCGGATGTTTTCGAGCGTGCGTGCCATTACATCTTCTCGACGGTACCGATGCCGAGGAGATCGAGTCCGCGGCGAAGGATGCGGCCGGTGAGGTCGCAGAGCGCCAGGCGGCTGTCGCGATCAGGCCCCTCGGCCTTGAGAACAGAAAGCGAGTCATAAAACGCGGAATACGAGCCGGCGAGGTCGTAGAGCCAGGCCGTGAGCACGTTGGGCCGCGCGTCGGATTCGACGTCTTCGAGCGCCTCGCCGAAGCGGAGCAGTTCGATCGCCAGGGCTCGCTCCTTCGGATCGCTCAGGCGCACCGCCGAACACCCCCGCCGCAGCGCCTCGCGGTCGATGCCGCCTCGCAGGAAAATCCCCTCGACGCGGGCCACGGCATACTGCATGTAGGCTGCCGTGTTGCCGGTGAGCTGAAGCATCTTGTCGAAACTGAACACGTAGTCGGTCGTGCGGTTCTGCGAGAGGTCGGCGTATTTGATCGCCCCGATGCCGACGGTCTCCGCCACGTGCCGCCGCTCGTCATCCCCCATCCCTGCCCGCGCCTCATCGCCGCTCCCCACCACCGCGGCAGCCCGCTCCACCCCTTCGTCGAGCAGCGCCTCGAGGCCCACGGTGTCGCCCGCCCGGGTTTTGAACGGCTTGCCGTCTTCGCCGAGCACGGTCCCAAAGGCCACGTGCACCAGGTCGACGTTTTCAAGGCCAGGCAGCCCCCATCGGCGGGCCGTTTCGAAGAGCTGCTCGAAGTGCTGCCCCTGCCGATGGTCCACCACGTAGAGCATCCGGTCGGGCTTCCAGTGCTCGAGACGCCAGCGGATCGTGGCCAGGTCGGTCGTGGCGTAGAGAAAGGCTCCGTCGGCCTTGCGAACGAGAAACGGCGGCTCGTCGTCTCCTCCGAGAAACACGCCGATCGCCCCCCGGCTCTCGCGGGCCAGGCCCGCCCGCACGAGGTCCTCGACCACGCCCGCCAGCATCGGCTGAAAAAAACTCTCGCCGAGCCAGTGATCGAAGGTCACGTGCAGACGGTCGTAGATCCGATCGATCTCGGCTCGGCACACCGGCATGAACTGCTCCCAGAGCGCCCTGTTTTCGGGATCGCCCTCGTGGAGTTTCGCCGTCTCCAGGAGCACCTCGCGGCCCGCCTCGGGATGGGCTGCCGCCAGCGCCGCGGCCACGGAATCGCTCGCAAGTTCCTCCGGCTTCGCGTCGGCCACCTTCCTCACCAGCCGATAGAGGCGGCCCAGTTCGGCCGTGGGGTCGGCTGCAAACGCCGCATCGTCGCGGCAGTGCTTCCAGCCCCACAGGATCATTCCAAACTGCGTGCCCCAGTCGCCGAGGTGGTTGTCGGTGATCACGTGATGACCGCGAAACCGCAGGATGCGGGCGATCGCATCGCCAATCACGGTCGAGCGAATGTGCCCCACGTGCATCGGCTTGGCGACGTTTGGCGAACTGAAGTCCACGACCACCGTCTGCGGGGATTCCACCGCCGCCACCCCCATCCGATCGTCGGCCACCGCTCGGGCGACCGCAGCGGCGAGGGCGTCGTCTCTCACACGCACGTTGATGAAGCCGGGCCCCACGGGGTCGCCCGGCGACTCGAAAAGTTCCGCGAAGCCGGGGGCTGCCGCGAGGTGACGGGCGATGTCGGTCGCCACATCCCGCGGTTTTTTGCCGGCGCGCTTCGCCAACGCCATCGCCATCGTGCCCGAATAGTCGCCAAACTTGGCGTCGGCTGTCTCGCGCACCTGGTCCACGAGCCCGTCGATCTCATCGGGAGCGATCGCGACCACCCCGTCGGCCGCAAGACACTCCAGCGCGTGGCGAAAGGCCTCGCGAAGCGCCGACCGCAGGTTTACCCGTCGTTGGGGGCCATCGTCGTCGCGCATCACGAGGGGGCCCCAGGCAGCGGCACGGACACCTGGGCCGCATCACTCCAGAGATGGTCGATGTCCCAGTAGCCGCGGGCCTCGGCGTCGAAGAGGTGCACCATCACGTCGCCGTAGTCGAGCACGATCCACCGCCCTTCCTCATAGCCCTCGGCCCCGCGCTTCCGCTCCTGGAAGTCTTTTTTGAGCGTCGCCTCGATCTCGTCGGCCATGGCATGCATCTGCCGGCGACTCGACCCGGTGGCGACAACGAAGTAGTCCACCATCGGGGTCAGCGATCGCAGGTCGAGCACCCGGATGTCGGTGCCGCGGGTTTCGTCGGCCACGCGGGCGGCGGCGAGCGCCCGCGTTCGGGCGTGATCGACGGCGGTGGTGGAGTCCTTGCGGGATGGTGTCATGGGCAGGATTGTATCGTTCAGTCAGCGAGGGCGAGGCCCTGCAGCACCAGATCGGGAATCTCGCGGGCCTCCGGCACGGCGTCACGCACCAGCCCAGCCGATCCGCCCGTCAAAAACACCACCGGGCTGCAGCCGAGATGCCGCTGGGCCTCCGACACAAGACAGGCCACGCCCCCGCGAATGCCGTAGCCGATGCCCGCGGCCACGGCCTGCTCGGTGCACCGCCCGGGAAACACGGGAGCCGCGCCGGTGTCGAGGTCGGCCACCGCGGCGAGTCGACTGGCTCCGTCGGCGAGCGCCCTCGCGGCGAGCGCGGGCCCGGGAAGGATCGCTCCGCCGAGAAACACGCCCGCTGCCGACACGAGATCGACCGTCACCGCCGTGCCGCAGTCGATCACCACCATCGCCTGCCCCGGAGCCAGACGGGCGGCCGCGGCCGCCCCCGCGAGCCGATCGATGCCGACCCGATCGGGCGCGTCCAGATCGACCTGGATCGGCAGGTGCTCACGCATCACACGTCGCACCTCGATGGGATGCTCGCCACGAACGGATGCGATCACCCCCTCCAGTCTCTCCGCCGCGGCGTCGTGAACACTCCCAAGAAGCACCCTCACGGAATGTGGGGAAAGGGGGGCAAACCACGACTGCACCGTGGCGGGATCGAACTCGCGGCTCATCACGTCGAGTCGGCGGGAGAGCGTCGCCAGCGGGCCGTCGCCCGGGGCCGCTTCAGCCCACTTGATCCGGGTGTTGCCGATGTCGACAACGACCAGCCCGCCCCGGGAGGTCATGACGTCGCGCCCTCGCGGTCGCGATCGAGTTCTTCCACCACCCGATGGATGAGCGTGTCGAGCCCGTGGCCCGTCACCGCGCTCACGGCGATCACCTCGCGGCCGATCTCTTCGGCCAACCGTGCCCGCACCTCGTCGGCTCCCGGCAGTTCGTTCTTGCTCATCACCACGATCTCGGGACGTGCCCCGAGCGAGGCGTCGTAGCGCGACAGTTCGTCGCGGATCGCCCGGTAGTTGGTGAGCGGGTCGCTGCCGTCGATGGGCATCGGCTCCACGACGTGCACGAGGATTCCCGCCCGCTCCACGTGCCGCAGAAACTCATGGCCAAGGCCAACCCCGGCATGCGCCCCCTCGATCAGTCCGGGCAGGTCGGCCAGCACGAAACTCCGGTCGCGCGACACCGCCACGATGCCGAGGATCGGGGTTTTGGTGGTGAACGCATAGTCGGCGATCTCGGGCCGGGCCCGCGACAATCGCGACAGGAGCGTGCTCTTGCCAGCGTTGGGCTTTCCCACGAGCCCCACATCGGCGATCACCTTGAGTTCCAGGGAAAGCCGTCGCACCTCCCCCTTCACACCCGGCGTGGTCTCCCGGGGCGCGCGGTTGGTCGACGACTTGAAGTGCATGTTGCCCCAGCCGCCGGGACCGCCCTGCGCGGCCACGATCCAGTCGCCCGGCGTGGCGAGATCCTTGAGCACGAGCCCGGTCGACTCGTCCACGACGATGGTGCCCGGGGGCACGAAGAGCACGAGGTCGTGGGCGTTGCGGCCGCGACAGTTGGCCGGTCCGCCCGATTCACCGTGGTCGGCCCGCCACTGCTTGCGATGGGCAAGCGCGGCGAGCGAATCGACCCCCGGCTGGGCCTTGAGGATCACGCTGCCGCCATCACCGCCGTCTCCGCCATCGGGACCGCCGAGCGGGACATATTTCTCACGGCGAAAACTGCAGATGCCACGTCCGCCGTTTCCGGCGGCAACTTCGATCTGCACACGGTCGACGAACACACCGGCACCTTCGCAACGTTACCGGACGCCCGTCAGGGACCCGACGGTCAGGCCACCACGTTGATGCGACGACCTTCACGGTCGAAGGACACGACCCCGTCGGTCAGGGCAAACAGCGTGTAGTCGGAGCCCATGCCCACGTTCTTGCCGGGCTGGAACTTCGTGCCCACCTGACGAATGAGGATGTTGCCGGCTCGCACGGCCTCGCCGCCAAACTTCTTCACGCCGCGGCGCTGTGCATTGGAATCGCGACCGTTACGGCTGGAACCCTGACCCTTTTTATGTGCCATGATCGAAAACCCTGTCGTTGAACGCTGTCGTGAAGTTGTGCGAGGCCGGCCATACGATCGCGCCGGGAGCCCCGAGAGTGTACACATCCTGGGGCGGCTCCGGCAGATGACTCCCCTCAGACCCGGAAAAAATAGAAAACGCGGCTCGATCGCATCCGATTTTGGTGGGGCACCGGCTCGGGGGCGGCAAAAGTCTCGTCGCCGGGGCGAGGATACGCCCAAGGCTCCTCGAGCGTTCGCCGACCCCCTCGCCTACCCGCTCAGGATTATTAACTCGTCGCTACACGTAGCGGAGATGCGCTCTAGTTCCCAGCCCCTTCGGTCTCGTAGCGAAACACCCACGCGTAGTCGATTCCCTCGTGCTGGGCCACGGCGTCGGCATAGAGCTTCGGCCCGAGGGCGCCAAACAATCCCTGCAGCACGAGATCGGCCACGGCCTGATTCCTGGCGTCCCCTTCAAGGGCTTCGATCTGAAGCCGGCGAGGATCGTTGGCGGCCATGCCGTCGAGGATCTGCTTCCGCTCGTCTTCATGCAGACCGTCGACCGCCGGCCGGAAGGCGTCGAGAGCCGCTCGGGCATCGCCGGCGGTGATGGCGGTGATCGGGGCGTCGATGCTTCGCAGCGCGGCAACCCCTCGGGCGTTGGCGACCGCATCGGCCAGCCAGTCGATCCGACGGCTTGCCGAACCGAAGAACGCATCCGCCGCCGCATCGCGGGCGGAACGATCCGCAGCCGATTCGAGCGATCGCATGATGGTCGCCAGCGACGCGAGCGGCGCGCGTGACACCGCCTCAGGCGACAGGCCGACCGCCTGGAGGGCCGCCCGCCGTCGGGCGTCTTGCTCGGAGTCGACAGGGCCGGCCGCCGCCGCGATGAGTTCCTCAACGCTCGCCACGCCGACATCGCCCATGACCGCCCGCAGGGCGACGATCGGGTCGACCGAGGCCTTGGCGTCCGAAGCCCGTCGGAGCAGGGTTTCCAGAGGCATGAGGTTGGGCACGCTGCCGCCGGCTGGCTCGAGGAGCGAGGTCCAGTGGAGGCCCAACGCGTCGAGGCCCTCGGCTGGACGGACCGACGCATGGCGGGGCCAGCCGGCCACCCGCAGCAGCTTTCCGCCGAGGGTTTTGCGTTCGAACAGCCCGACCGACCCGACGCTCATCTCTCCGTCGTTCGGATGGCGGTCGTCGCCCGGATGCCAGAAATCGAGCCGCAGGCTCTCGAACGTCTCCTCGATGTGGGCCCCCGGAGGATCCTGTGGACGAATCACCGATCCCGGCCGGGGCCGCCACCGGATCGCGTTGGTGAGCCCTTGCACATAGATGGAAAAGAAGTCGATCCGCGGATCGACGTCCTCCCAGATCGCCACCCCCCAGCGCTCCTCGCCAGGCTGCATCGGGGTCGCCGACATCTCGACGCTGTCGAAGAAGCGGCGCTTGGGATCCTCCCGCGTGCGAATGGCATCCATGGCCGATGGGACGAGCCGATCGAGGTAGGCCCGATACGACACCATCCCCTCTTCCGGCTTCACCGGCTCGAGGCTCTCGAGCACGAAATGCGGGAGGAACCGGTACGGCCCTTCGAAAGGCTCCACCCGGTGGCGCACCTTCTCCGCCTCGGGGGCATCGGGCGGTGCGTCCTTCATCGCCTCGCTTTCCACGATCACCCGTCGGCCGGGCACGTTCCTGACGCGGTAGACGAGATACCACAGCCGCTTGCGCCGCATCGTCAGGTTGGAGGACGGCACATCGACGTCGATCTGACGCGGCGGCTTGAAGGCAAACTCGAGGCAACAGATGTCGCGCGGATATTCGCGACCTTTGCCTCGTTCGACGAACGTCGTGTGCGGCGATGCCTGCTGCGGCACCCAGGCCAGGCCTTGCTGTCCCTCCGTGATCTCCACGACATCGGCGCGAAGGACTGCCGAGTCGGTGCCCTTTTGAGGCGGGATCACGGTGAGCGCCCCAGGCGCCAGCTGGCGGAAGCCGGAGGGCTCCGCCGCCGAGAGCAACGCATGCCCGGCCCCGGTGGCGAGCAGCGCCACGATGAGAGCACGGGCAGAGAGAGATCGCAGCGGCATGGAGAGCGTCGGCCTCATCCGGAAGTCTCGAAAGGGAGCATAGTGAACATCGGCAGTTTCCGGGCAAAAAGCCCGTGCCGGCCACTGCCGCCCCCGGTGGGCAGCCGTTCGCCCCCCCCACGCCGCACAACCGTCACACTCGCCTGCCACTCCGACCGGTTGGGGCCATCGGCCCGCGGCCCGGGGTCAGGCGACGCGGCGATGCTCGGCCGTGACGGCGGCCGCGGCCCGATCGACCTCACCCGCCAGCGAGGCGTAGTCTTCGGCACCGTTTGAGTCGGGCGCGTAGTCGAAGATCGACTGGCCGAAGCTCGGCGCCTCGGCCAGGCGAATGTTGCGGCGAATCCGGGTCGCAAACACGCGGGCGTCGCGCCACGCTGGATGGGCGGCCGGACCGCCCTCGAAGAAGGCCTCCACGTCGCGACCGATCTCGCCGGCCAGACGGGTGGCGGCCTCGTACATGCACAGCACCACGCCGAGCAGCCGAAGATCGCGATTCACATGCTCGGAGACGAGTTCGATGGTTTCGAGAAGCTTGCTGAGGCCGTGCAGGGCGAGGAAGTGCGGCTGAAGCGGCAGGAGCACCTCGTGCACGGCGGCCATGGCATTGAGCGACAACAGGCCGAGCGACGGGGGACAGTCGACGATGACGTAATCGAACGGTTGCTGGCCGGTTGAAGCCGCGTGCGACGACCATCGGGGGTCGGCGGCGAGCCGCTGACGAAGGATGGTCTCGCGCCCGGCTGTGCCTGCCAGGGCGAGTTCCACGGCCGAGAGGTCGATGTGGGCTGGCACCACATGCAGCGTGTCGGTCACCGGAACACAGGCCGACGCGAGCGGAAGGCCGGCCGTGAGCACGTCGAACGCCGTCGGACCATCGGCGCCGGGAGTCACCCCGACATGAAGCGTGGCGTGCGCCTGGGGATCGAGGTCGATCAGACAGACCTGACGCCCCGACCGCGACAAGGCCACGGCCAGATTGACCGAGGTGGTCGTCTTCCCGACCCCGCCCTTCTGATTGGCCACGGCGATCGCTCGCATGCGGTCGTTCTCCTGCAGGTGCGTGGGATCCGGCCCACGGGTTTCGTTCGAGTAGACAGCCTCGCCGCCTCGATTCGGACGCGGGAGGATAGGCGGCGCGGCGGGGCCCCGAAAGCCCGGTTTTTCAGCGTGAAATCGCGACACCCGTCGATAAAGGGCCTCAGCGGCCAACGGGCATGCCCGTCGCTGTGAGCCACCGATCGAGGGCTTTTCCGAACCGTCCGAGGCCGATTCGGCCCCCCTGCCCCACCACCGTCAGCGACGGGGCGCCATGGAGGCCAAAGGCGAGGATCGCCTCCGGTTGCTCGGAATCGGGGCCAAAAAAGGCGATCGCCCCATCCCACGCGGCGGCATCGACACGCGCCGACCCGTGAGGCTCCCAGGTGAAGTTCGCGTCTTCCACGAGCCCGTGCCGCAGATGCACGATCCCCGGTGCGTGCGACACATCCACCCGAGACGCCGCCACGATCCCCCGGGGCGGTGGAGCCACCGCGAGCCGCCAGAGTTCCACCCGCGGCGCCTGCTGGATCGCCCTGGCTACGTCGGGCCCGTAAAACGCAAGGCAGCGACGGGTCTGCCGCCATTGAAACCACACGGCAAACGCCGCCGCCCCAAGGGCGATCACGATCAGGCCGATCACGAGCGGACTTCCTGATCGAGGTTCGGAAGACCTGCCCATGGGCTCACTCGCGTTGTATGGCGTGGCGATGGTCATCAGGGAAACTCTCGCAGATCCTTGCCGAGACGCTGCTGGCGACCACTGTATACTTTGCCCCGAACGATTCTGGCGGACGTGATCCCCGAAACTCGTGGGGCCGCCGCGTGAGCGATTGGAGACCTTTCGGATGGCAAACGCATTCGATCCCTACCGTGAAGCCCTCGTGGTGGAAAACCACACCGTCTGGCCCGCAGACTACGAAGACTGGTCCCAGGCCGACAAATCTCGGGTGGAAGGCCTGCTGCATGCCGCCCCGGAGGAGGCTTCCGACCTCGATTACATTCGGCAACACACCGGTTTTGCCCGCGTGATCACCGTCACGCAGGACGACATCGATCGCGTGAGTGCAGCCCGGTCGTGACCACTCTTCGCGTCCATCTCCCGGGCGAAACGGGCCCAGCCGCAGATCGTTCCTACGAGATCCAATGCGGCCGCGGCCTGATCGATGCGCTCGGCCGAGTGCTCCACGATGCCGGCGTGCGGCGATCGGTGATCATCGCCGATGGAGGCGTGGCCTCCACCCACGCGGCCCGCGCCCAGGCGTCGATCGTCGCTGCCGGCATCGATGCCCCCATGCTGGAGGTTCCGGCGGGCGAAGCCTCAAAATCCCTGGCGTCGGCGGGCCGTCTGTGGGACGAGTTTGCCCGCATGGCCGTTGACCGTTCAACGCACGTTGTGGCGGTGGGAGGAGGGGTCGTGGGCGACCTGGCCGGATTCGTCGCCGCCACGTTTGCCCGAGGAATTCCGGTGTGGCAGGTGCCGACAACCCTGGTGGCCCAGGTCGACAGCGCCATCGGCGGCAAGACGGGCATCAACCTCGCCGGGGGGAAAAACCTCGTCGGGGCCTTCTGGCAGCCGGCCGGTGTGATCGCCGACATCGACACACTGGCATCGCTCCCCGACCGCGAGTTCACGAGTGGCCTTGCGGAAGTGGTGAAATACGGCGTGATCTTTGATCCGGAGTTCTTCGGATGGCTGGAAACCAACGCCCTGGCCCTCCTCGCCCGGGAGCCTGCCGCCCTGGCCCACGCCGTTCACCGGTCGGCGGCCATGAAGGCTGATGTGGTGGAACGCGACGAACGGGAACGGTCCGGGCTCCGGGCCGCCCTCAACTATGGCCACACGTTCGCCCACGCCTATGAAACCGCTGCCGGGTATGGCGTTTTGCTGCATGGCGAGGCGGTCGCCATCGGCATGGCGATGGCGGCGAGGCTCGCCTGTCGCCTCGGCCGAATTCCAGCGTCACTCGTGGCTCGGCACGATGCTCTCCTCACGTCGCTCAACCTGCCGGTGAATCCACCCGCCAGCCTCCGTGAGCCGGGCCCGCTCGTGACGATCATGGCCCGGGATAAAAAGGCCGTCGCCGGCACGCTGCGATTTGTGCTGCCCGACCGACTCGGCCATGTGGAGCTCGTGGACGGTGTGCCCCCGCAGCTCGTCGGCGACGTGCTCCGCGGATAGTCGCCCGCGGGCAGTCCTGGGCCCACAGCCCAACGGGGGGTGGAGCGAATCGCACCACCCCCTGGGGCATCCAGCCCCAGGCGCTGGAGCGAATCGCCCCAGTGACGGCCCAATCGGCCCAGTCCGCACACCCGGCCTCCGCGCCAGAAAACGACATGAATCGGCCTAAAAAGGCCATTTTTCGTTTTTCTTTCTGAAAAGCATGGGATTGGCACGCTGGATGCATGTGGTTTCTCGTGGCGACGACTGCCACCGACGGATGGTGGAAGCCGGAGCCCACCGAAACGCCCAGCCTGTTCACTTCGCAGAACCTCACCACCACGCTCTGCATCTACCGAATCGAGGTTTCGACCATGACCCCAATGTCACGTTCCTCCACGAATCGCCAGTCGCGATCCCAGATCGCCCGGATCGGTTCGTCACTGCTTGTGAGCGGCTGTATGGCGGCTGGGTCGGTTGTGGCGGTGGCACTCTCCGCATCGGGTGACGAGTTTGCCATGAGCGGTGTGTCCACGGCTGAGCAACTCAAGCCGCTGGCCGACCTCGCTGCGTTCCAGTACGGCAATGCCCGCATCGTCTCCGCCGCGCCGGCTTCGCTGCCCCCTGCCATCGACTTCCATCTCAGGCCGTCCGTGCCCATGGAAAACCGCGGCGAATCGCTGGCGGCCAGCGAGGCGTTTGCCCACTCGAAGGCGGTCATGCCGCTGCTCGTAGGTGACCTCGACGGAGCCCCAACCTCGTCGCTCTACCGTCCAACGACTGCCCGATCCGTCGGTGCCGCTCCATCGCTTCCTCACTCAACCCGTCCGGTGGTCGTCCGGCGCGGCAGGTGAATCGCAATCCAACCTCTCACATCGAATTGCTTTTTTCGCAGTCAACAAGGTTTCAACCCGTACTTCTCAAAGGGCCTTTGGCCATGAACTCCCAGTCCGCCCACACGCTCCGTTCGGCCGGCATTCACGAGATCGTGATCGTCGACGCCACCTGTGACCGCTACGGCGATTTCGTCCAGGCTGCTCAGGCCGGCGAGGTCGGCGTTCACTTCTGCGTCGATGGCCGCTCCGCGGTTCGCCTCTCGCGTCGCTTTCGTGCCGACGCATGGCTCGTTGCCTCCGAACTGCCCGACATGTCGGGCTTCGATCTCCTCGACATGCTGTCGCCGCACGTGCTCCAGGGCGGTGTCGATCCGCTGCTCCAGGGATCGCGAATCTCGCTCGACCACGTCGGCCATGGCATGCGATCGGGCATCTTCATCGTGTCCGACACGTATTCGATGGATGAAGAACAGCGGGCCCTCGCCTCGGGCGTGGCCGGCTATCTCATTCGCCCGATCACCCTCGACATCATCCGGGCTGCCCGCCTGCCGGCCGATGTCTCCACCGTCACCGTGTCCTGAACCATCCGCTGAGATGGAGTTGCAGCCATGAGCCCCATGCCTTCCTTCGATCAGCCCACCCTGAACCGAGTGCCGAGCATCGTGGTGGTCGACCCCCGGTTCGATGCCTACATGCCGCTGGCGGCCAGTGCTCGCCATGGGGCGATCGAGTTGCATATGCGTTCCAGTGGTGCCGACGCCCTCCGGCTCGGGAAGCGGCTCGATGTCGACGCGTGGATCGTGGCGGAAGACCTCGACGATATGTCCGGGCACGATCTGGTGGAGCTGCTCAAGGGCGGTTCCTCAGCGTCGGTGGCGATGGTCGTCGACTCGAGGCCTGGCCATCGAGCCCTCGTGGCGGCTACCGCGGCCGACGAGGCGGGCGCTGACACCATCCTCTCGCATCCGATCAGTTTTGCCGACCTCGAGCGGCTTCTCAGCCTCACCGACGCTCCCGTCGCGTCGACCGGCGAGCGCACGGTGGTCACGCTTCCCATCGGTGTTGGCGGCGTCGTCGTCGCGGTCGCCGTTCTTGCATTTGGAATCTCTGCTTCTGCCCTTGCATCCCTCGGAGTTCTGTCATGAACATCTCCTCCCGCACCTCGACCCGCGGCTACTGGGCCCTCACCCGAGCCGACGTTCTGCTCTGCTCGCTTCCGATCGTCGTGTTCCTCTCGATCGTCTCGCTGGTCTGACCACCAGTGGCACCGATTCGTGGGATCGCACGAATGGTGGCACGGTGCCGCCCGCTCGGCCTCGGGCAGGCGATGCTCCTTGGGAGCCTGACGATCGCGTTCGCCACCGTGGCAACGCCGGCGTCGGCCCAAAACGACTGGCAGTTTCCCGACCCCTACTTCGGGGCGCTCCAGTTTGAAAAGTCTCACCCGCCCCGTCCTCCCAGGGTGGCGGCGACGCCCGACGCGACATCGCCGCGTGATCACCAGGTGGCACCTCGTCGATCGCAGGCCGTTCGCCACAGGGGCTACCGCACCCGGCCTCGCTGGGGCGCGAAACCTCCGCAGTAACCCTCCTCCCTATCCCCTGTCATGCGAAACCGCTTGTGGCCCGTTGTCGGGTCTTTTTTTTTGCTGGTGGCGGTGGGCTGGTCGATGTGCCAAGCCGCGCCACCACTGGCCGGCGGGTTCGGCCGCCTGAGCGCGGAGTCGGGTGAGGTCACCGCGGGCGTCTGGCTTCCCGACGATGCCGATCCCTCGGGTGACATCACGACGACCGTCGGGGGGCTCGCCTTCAACGTCAACTCCTTCCTCGGCGCCACCACCTACTACAACCACGCCACTCCCATCACCGGCCAGAACACGATCACCACCAACCTGGAGGCCGGGTTTTTCTGGAACGGCCAGGAGACCCTGGCCCATGTGGCAACGAATGCCACCAACTTCGTCTCGGGCACGTCCTCGTGGGGTGGGGCGGCCGTCGCGCCGAAGTACGACCGCCACGCCACCTGGGCCTCCATGCTGATCGGCGGCCACACCACGGCCGGTGGCGGCATCTACCAGCAGGGCATCGCCTACGGCACCGATCTTCGCTCGGGTGCCATCGCCTCGAGCTGGGTTTCGCCCGCCTATGCCTTGTCGTTCAATTTCTCCACCGAATCGTTCGTGGTTCCCTACCAACAGACCTTCGGTGTGGCCGACGTGGTCAACTCCAGCTGGGGATTCACCGACCCGGGCGGAACGAATGCCTACTCGATCGTGATGGATGCCTACGCCTACCAGAACCCGGCCACGACCTACGTCACCAGTGCCGGCAACAGCGGCCCCGGATCCAACACCGTGGGGTCACCCGGGGCCGGCTACAACTCCATCACGGTGGGCGCCTTGGCCAACGCCAACACCTTCGATTCCGCCGCCAGTTTCAGCAGCCGTGCGCCCCAGACCTTCGGCTACCTCAACACGTCGGGCAGCGCGGTATCGGTGCCCAACGTGCGGGCTGCCGTCGACATCGCCGCCCCCGGAGCCTCGATCGTCAGCGGGTTCTACGGCGGCCAGAACGGTGGCAACAACACGACGCTGGTCAGTTCGACCAACCAGGGCACCGCCCCCGACGTGTATTCGATGGGCATCCAGGGCACGAGCTTTGCCGCGCCGATCGTGGCGGGAGGGGCGTCGCTTGTCACCAGCGCGGCCAAAACCCTCCCCTCGCTGTCGGCCATACCCGACGCGACGCAGAGTGTCGTCGTGAAGGCCCTCCTGCTCAATGGGGCCGACAAGACGACGGGCTGGTCCAATGGCCAGCAGAGCGTCACGGTCGGAGGCACCACCTACCTCCGCACGACCCAGTCGCTCGACTGGGCCGTGGGGACGGGCCGCATGAACCTCGACACCACCTTCGACCTCCAGGTCAACGGCCAGACCGATGTGGTCGGCACCGGCACGGGCGCGATGGGCACGGTTGCCCTCACTGGCTGGGACTATGGCAACTCCGTGCTTGGTGTCACCAACGACTATGCGATCACGGGCGAACTGACCGGGGGCTCCACCCTCACGACCACGCTCGACTGGCTTCGAAACCGATCGTTCAACGTGGCAACCCTCACCTACTCGGATGTTGCCCAGGCCAACCTCGACGTTTCCGTGTGGCAGCTCGACGGCGGCGAGGCGTTCACCACGCTCATCGCCCGTTCCGAGAGCCTCTACAACACGGTCGAACACCTCTCGTTCACGATCCCAAGCACCGGCCGTTACGGCCTGCGCGTCGAGTATCCGGCCAACACGTTCGACAACACGACGGGTGCGGTCTGGGGCTCGCCAGCCTATCCGCAGGACTATGCCATCTCGTGGTCGGCCGTGCCCGAGCCGGGCTTGACCACCGCGGCACTCGCCGGCGTGGCCACCACCGCGGTGATCCGCCGCCGGTCGTGGCGAAGCAGACGGTGAGCACGCGAAAAGGTCACCACCTCGCTTCAACGGCCATCCCGCCGAGATCGGCCATCGGAAGCGGCACGACCCGCACCTCCATGCCGGCAAGCTGCGTCTCGGTCATGCTCACCGCCCGGGAACTCGCCCAGGCGAGATACCAGCCCAGGAACACCTGCGACGGGTAGTGGGCGTTGTCGGTCATGCGGGAGAAGCCAACGAATGTCGAGCACACGTAGAGCGTGCCTTTGAGCAGCGGGCTCTCCACCATGTCGGCCGCGGCCAAAAATGGGATCGCTCCCACGAAGGCATGGCCGCTGACGCCGTTGTTGTCGTTGAAGAAATGCCAGTGGCTGCCGTAGCCGTCGGACGGCCGCGAGGCACCGGTGGCCAACTGCAGCACGTACAGGGGCGGAGCGCCGACCACAAACATTCGGAGTGACCGTGATCCCCATTCCCCAACCACATCCCCGAAGGGATTTCCCTCGAAGACCAGCCCCGTGGCCGCGGCAACACCGAAAATAGGCAGGACGTACCGTCCCTCACCGATGTCCTTGCAGCCGGAGAAAAACGTCCCGACCCCCGTCGGCTCCACGCCGTTTTGCCAGGCTGTCTGCATGGTGTCGTCGAAGCCCGTGTTGGCCATCAGAGCCCCAGCACCAAACGCCGCCGTCACGCAGACGAGCCCCTCGCAGTCGTAGAAGTTTTTGTAGTCGCGCCACACCTTGTGGCCGGCGCGTGAGGCCCGAGGGAAGCGGCTTTTTGACCAGGGAAGGTCCGCCGCGGCCGTCGGCAGAAACTCCTCGCGATCGAGTGGCGGCAGGGCAAACATCGGATCGGCCGTGGGAGCAACCTGCGAGGCGAGTTCGACGCTCATGTCGGCGATGGCTGGAGAACTCTCCCACGCGCCCACCAGCTCAATGCCGGTGCCCCCCGCGGCGGCGCCAGCAAGCGTCTGGGTTTGCACGCCGGCTTGAAGCCACGCACCGTCGGCATCTGGCGTCAGCCGCACGATCGCCCGCTGGCGTGTTGGCGGCCACGATGGAGTGATCTGGTCCTGCGGTTCCACCCATGCCGACTCAATGAGTCCGGCACTCCCGATTGCAAAGTCGGGTTCCACGAGCCGGGCGATCGGCCATTCTGCGGCAACCGTGGCCGTCGTGCGCTGCCAGAGTTCTGGTGCCGCTCCCGACACCAGAATTCCCCGAGGATCGTCGGCGCGCACCGCGATCGGGGCAAGGCATGCCATCGTCACGATTGCCACGAGGCAACGGACTAGGCGGCCTCCCCTCACCGGCACGAACGCTGGCTGGAAAGCGGGGTGAACCATGGACGCCGCGGACTGTCCCAGCCTGTGACGGGCGGGGCAACCCGACTCTTGCCCACATTTCACCTAGGCAAGCGTCGCAAACAGCCTTGATTTCCCCGTTGCCGTGCCCTCAGCAGTCAGGCTCGCGAAGGCGGCGGCCGACGCGGAAAGATACGGGCCCTGGTCAAGCAGGTTCGTCGCGAGAAACGCCCCGATGTCGAGGGAGTCGCAGATGCCGTCGTAGTTGAAATCCCCCTCCGACCACCCCTGCGTCACCACCGTGTCGAGCGAGGCCGCACCGAGCAGCGACGACACATCGAGGATGTCGATCTGGCCGTCCATGTTCACGTCGCCGGCCGCCGCATATCCAACTCTCTCATGAGCACTGGTACAGAAACCGGGAGGGGGTCAGGTCACCACCGGCAATGAAGTGACCGGTGTTATTTCGAACGGCGTCGCAACCTCGATCGCCGTCTCCAAGGCCAACACCAGCACATGGACCCTCTCTGCCAATAACAGCTACACCGGCGCGACCGCCGTGAGTGGTGGCACGCTCCGAGTGAACGGCACTCTTGCTTCCACCAGTGTGACGGTGTCGAGCGGCGTGTTCGACGCCCTGATTGCCGACCTGCTCCCCAACACTGCCACGCTCTCGATCTCCGGCGGAACGTATCAACTCGGCGGTGACGACACGATCGGCACGTTCACGATCACCGGTGGTGAACTGGCCGGCACCGGCAAGACGCTCACTGCCACTACCTACAACCTCAACGGCGGCACGGTGTCGGCCAACCTTGGCGCCGGAACCATGAACATCGGCGGCACCGTTCAGATCACTGGCACCGTGTCGGCGGGTGGCACCACGAACGTCAGCAGCGACGAACTCGTCGTGGATCAGGTGTTCAACGGCAACCTGAGCATCGCAACGGGGGCTCAGCTCGGCGGCACCGGATCGATCAACGGCAACGTGTCGTTCGGCCAGAATGCCCTCTTTGCGTTCAACAGTGCCGCCCCCCTCACGGTGACGGGCAACGTCACCTTCACCAACCCCTCCGACTTCGGCGTGAACGACATCATCGGCTTGTCAGACACCACGCCTGAGGGCACCTACACCCTGATCGCCGGCACGGTCGACACGACCGGCCTGGCCAACTTCGGCTCAGCCAATGCCTACGACCTCGGCAACGGCAAGAGTGCCTACTTCCAGCAAGGCAGCCTCCAACTGGTGGTCGTGCCGGAGCCCTCGCTGATGGTCATGGGCCTCGTGGGCATCACGGGCGCCGGCCTGGTTCTCAACCGCCGGAAGCGGTACGCCGTTGAGCGATCCCCGCCCAACGAGCCAAACACGCCGCACGAGCCGCCACGCCGGTCCCACGGCTCACGCCGTTGGGCTTCCGCCAGCACCACGCAGCAACGCCCTGTCCAAGCCCAAGGCCGTCAGGCCTGGGACACGCCAGGCTACGCCGCATGACGCCGTTGAGCGATCCCCGCCCAACGAGCCAAACACGCCGCACGAGCCGCCACGCCGGTCCCACGGCTCACGCCGTTGGGCTTCCGCCAGCACCACGCAGCAACGCCCTGTCCAAGCCCAAGGCCGTCAGGCCTGGGACACGCCAGGCTACGCCGCATGACGCCGTTGAGCGATCCCCGCCCAACGAGCCAAACACGCCGCACGAGCCGCCACGCCGGTCCCACGGCTCACGCCGTTGGGCTTGGACAGAGCACACGCGGATTACCGGACGTGCCGTCGACGCCAACGCCTCTGGTATCCTGATCGTCCCTCCCGCGCAGGACGTGCCGTGCCCTCTCCCGCCGATGCCACCGAGCCGCTGCCCGACGTCGTCGCCGACGTGCTCTCCCGGTGGTGGGGTTTCGACCGCCTGCGGCCACTGCAGGCGGAGGCGATCGCCGCCGCCCTTGCCGGACGCGACTCCCTCGTGGTGATGCCCACCGGCGGCGGCAAAAGCCTCTGCTACCAGCTTCCGCCGCTCGTGGGCGACACCACCGATGTCGTGATCTCGCCGCTGGTGGCGTTGATGAAGGACCAGGTCGATGCCCTGGAGGCGATCGGCTATCCGGCGGCGGCCCTCCATGGCGGGATGTCGCAGGAGGAGCGAGCAGGGGTTCGCGATCGCCTGGCGGCCGGGGAGGTGCGGCTCTTGTTCGCCGCACCCGAGCGCCTCGTCAACTCCGGCCTGCTCGACCTTCTTGCCCGCGTGGGCGTGAAACGGTTTGCCGTCGATGAAGCCCATTGCATCAGCCATTGGGGGCACGACTTCCGGCCTGAATATCGCCAACTGGCGATGATCCGGGAACGGTTTCCCTCGGCAAGCCTCCACGCCTTCACTGCCACGGCCACGCCGCGAGTGCGTGACGACATCGTCCGGCAGCTCAATCTCCGCGATCCCGTCACGCTCGTCGGCACGTTCGACCGCCCCAACCTCGTCTACCGCGTCGTGCCCCGCACCGACCGGATCGCCCAAACGCTCGCCATCCTCGGCCGCCACAAGGGGGAGGCCTCGATCGTCTACTGCATCTCGCGCAAGGAGACCGAACGGCTTGCCGAGCGACTCGCTGCCGAGGGGCTCCTGGCAAAGCCGTATCACGCCGGCCTCACCGCCACCGAACGCCACCGCACGCAGGAGGCCTTCACCCGCGAAACCATCGACGTGGTCGTGGCCACCGTGGCCTTCGGTATGGGGATCGACCGCAGCGACGTGCGGCTCGTGCTCCACACCTCGCTCCCCAAGAGCCTCGAGGCCTACCAGCAGGAAACGGGCCGCGCCGGCCGCGACAGCCTCGCCGCCGAATGCGTGCTCCTCTATTCGTCCGCGGATGTGTTCAGCTGGGAGTCACTCGTGCGGAAGAGCGCCGCTGAATCCGAGCTCGATCCCGAGGAGCAGGAGGAGGTGATCGCCTCCGGCCTCGAACACCTCCACGCCATGCGGCGGTATGCCCAGGCCGCCCGCTGCCGCCACGCGGCGCTCTCCGAATACTTTGGCCAGCCCTATCCCGGCAACGCCTGCGGGGCGTGCGATGTGTGCCTCGGCGAAACGGGCAGCCTGCCCGACGCCACCGTGACCGCGCAGAAGATCATCTCCTGTGTGGCCCGGGTGCAGGAGCGGTTTGGCGTGCGGCACGTGTGTGAGGTGCTTCGCGGCGCCAAAACCGATGCCATCCAGCGGTACCGTCACGACCAGCTCTCCACCTACGGCCTTTTGGCCGCCTTCGACCAACGCACCGCCGAAAACCTCGTGCACCAGCTCCTCGACCAGGAACTCCTCGCCCGCACCGCAGGCGACCGCCCCGTGGTCGTGCTCAACGATCGGTCGTGGGAGGTGCTCCGTGGCGCCAGGGAGGTGGTGCTGCTCGAGCCGCGAGCCACCAAGGCCAAACCATCCAAGGCCGACGCCGACGACTGGCAGGGCGTGGACCGTGACCTCTTCGAACGGCTCCGGCGTTGGCGGCGGCGGGTGGCAGAGTCCCGCGGAAAGCCGGCCTGGACGATCCTCGACGACAAGGCGCTGCGGGCCGTTGCCCGCGAGCGGCCCGATTCGCCGGCGGCGCTCCTCCGCTGCAAGGGAATCGGTGAAAAAAGGCTCGCTGATTTTGGCGGTGACATCCTCGACATCGTCACGGGAGGTCGGGGGGAGTAAGGTAGGACGGCCTACCCCGGGAGAAGACTCACCATGCCGTCACCGACCGCCCAGCTTCGATCGCTCGGCCAGAGCCTCTGGCTCGACAACATCACGCGCACCATGCTCGACGATGGAACGCTGGCCCGCTACATCGGCGATCTTTCGGTCACCGGCCTGACAAGCAATCCCACGATCTACAACCTCGCCGTGAAAGGGAGCGGTGCCTACGATGCCGCGATCGCCTCGGCCGTGCGGCATGGCCTCTCCGGCCAGCGGTTGTTCTTTGAACTCGCCATCAACGACCTGCAGCGGGCCGCCGATCTCTTCCGTCCGATCTACGATCTGTCTGGCGGCGCTGACGGCTGGGTGTCGCTCGAGGTGTCGCCGCACCTGGCATACGACTCGTCCGCCACGCTTGCCGCCGCGAAGGAGTTGTTTGCGAAGGCTGCGCGACCCAATCTCTTCATCAAGATTCCGGGCACACCGGCCGGCCTCCCGGCCATTGAAGAGGCGATCGCCGCCGGCGTGCCGGTGAACGTCACGCTGCTCTTCAGCCCCGCCCACTACCTCGCCGCGCTCGATGCCTACCTTCGTGGCATCGAACGCCGGGTGGAGGCGGGCCTCTCGCCGCGGGTGGCGTCGGTGGCGTCCCTTTTCATCAGCCGGTGGGATGCGGCATCCGCAAGCGACCTTCCCCCGCACCTGAAGAACCGGCTTGGCATCGCCGTGGGTGAGCGGTGCTACCACGCCTACCGCACCATGCTCGCGTCCGATCGATTTCAGCGTCTGGCCAACTTCGGCGCCCTTCCGCAACGGCTGCTCTGGGCGAGCACGGGCACGAAGGATCCGGCCCTCTGCGACCATCTCTACGTGAAGTCGCTCGCGGCACCGCACACGGTGAACACGATGCCCGAGAGCACGCTGCTCGCCTTCGCCGACCACGGCACGATCGACGGCCTCCTTTCGCCGGCGGGCGGCCTGTCATCGCTGACGCTGAGTGAGATCACGCATGCAGGGGTCGACATCCACGAACTCGGCGACCGCCTGCAGGCGCAGGGCGCGGCAGCCTTCGTGAAGAGCTGGGATGACCTGCTGGCCGTCATCGATGCGAAGGCACAGGCCGCTGGGTAAGTCGCTCGGCAACGGACGCTGTCGCGCGATGTCGTGACGTGACTGGTCCGTCCCTCCTCCGGCCCAAGCCCAAGGCCGTAAGGCCTGGGACACGCCGTGCTATGACCCAGCGGTTCATTGTGTTGAACTGCCGGAGTGATGGAACGGCCACAGGCATCCGCCCCAACGGTCCCAAACGGCATGGCCAGCGTGTCCCACGGCTCACGCCGTTGGGCTTTGACCAGCACAAGACCGCCACCCCCCTCGGGTCCAAGCCCAAGGCCGTAAGGCCTGGGACACGCCAGGCTATTCCCATCAAACGCCGTTGGGCACAGACGAAAAACGCCACGCCCCGCGCGTTGACGAGCGAGGGGTTGCCCATGCCCCGTAAGCCGGCGTCACTGCCGAGCGAGAGCCAGGATGGCGGAGCGAAGGCAGTGCCGAGTGAGCCCGAGGGCAGGATGCCCGAAGCGAGCGTCCGGCGTCGGGGTATGGGCAACCCCTCGCGGCGCCCCGCGAGTTGACGAACGACTGGTTGCTCACGCCCCGCGCACCATCCCAAACCACCCAGCGACGCCCAGTCGACGGATCAGCCTTCGCCGAGGTAGGCGTCGCGGACACGGCGATCGGCCGCCAGTTCCGCCCCGCTGCCGGTGAGCGTGATCCGGCCGGTTTCGAGCACGTAGCCCCGGGCGGCGAGCTTGAGCGCCGCACGGGCATTCTGCTCGACGAGCATCACGGCGATGCCCCGGCCCGTGAGCGACGCGATCACCTCGAACACCTTCGCCACGATCAGGGGCGCCAAGCCGAGCGACGGCTCGTCGAGCAGCAGAAGCCGAGGACGACCCACGAGAGCCCGGGCGATCGCGAGCATCTGCTGCTCGCCTCCCGAAAGGGTGCCCCCCAACTGATCCATTCGCTCGCCAAGCACCGGAAACAGCCCGCAGGCCTCGTCGATGTCGGCGCGAAGCCGTGTGCGATCGGTCTGGGTGAAGCCGCCGAGTTCGAGATTCTCCCGCACCGTCAGACGCGGAAAGATTCGTCGTCCCTCCGGCGCATGGGCGATTCCAAGCCGCATCACATCGTGGGGCTTCTTTCCCGTGAGCGACGTGCCCTCGTAGCGCACCACACCGCCCCGGGGATGCACCACGCCGGAGATGGCCATCAGAAGCGTCGTCTTGCCGGCGCCATTGGCACCGATGAGCGCGACGATCTCGGATTCATTCACCGCGAGCGACACGCCGTCGAGCGCCCGAATCGGACCGTAGCCGGCCGTGAGATCGTGGATTTCGAGAAGCGACATGGCAGCTCAGGCCTCCCCACCCAGATAGGCCTCGATCACCTTTTCGTCCCGCCGAACCTCGGCCGGGGTTCCCTCGGCGATCTTCACGCCGTGATCGAGCACCGCCACCTTGTCACTCACCCGCATCACGACGTTCATGTGATGCTCGATGAGGAGCACCGTCACGCCCCGGGCACGGATCCGCTCCACGAGATCGGCGAGGTCGGCCGTTTCCGAAGGGTTCATGCCTGCCGCCGGCTCGTCGAGAAGGAGGAGCGTGGCGCCCGTGGCGAGGGCCCGGGCGATCTCCAGACGCCGCTGGTCGCCATAGGGAAGCTGCCCCGCAATCCGATTCGCATCGGAGGCAAGGCCGACGAACGACAGCATCTCCAATGCCTTCCCCTGGGCATCGGACTCGGCCCGACGATTGCGCGGTGTTCGAAAAAGCATCGACAACACGCCGCCGGGAATCGCGCGATCGAGGCCGATCAGGACGTTTTCGAGGACAGTCATGTTGGAAAAGAGACGAATGTTTTGAAACGTTCGCGAAATGCCTGACAGCGCGACGACATGAGGCGATCGGCGACCACGCCTCCACACCGCCAGCGTGCCCGCCGTGCCAAGGGCGACGCCAAAAAGAAAGGCCAGGCCACCACGCCAACGAACCCGTGACTTGCCGGCGGCAAGCCGATCGAGCACTTCTTCCTTGATCGTGGGAGTCGTCGCCGCCACGGTACCGGTTCGTTCCGTGTCGGTGGCATTGGGCACGGTTCCAGGCCCCCTGCGGCGTGCCGTCACCTGCGCCTGCAGCTCATTGCGAACCGCCCTCGCTTCTCCGAGGTCTCGTCGGATGGCCAGCACGTCGCCGCCGTCGGCACTCACCACCCGCCACTTGCCCGCCATCTGGTCGAGCGCCAGGTCGGCCCGGAAGTAGTCCTGAAACCGCTCTGCGGCTCCCATCAGGGTGAACGGCTCACCGGTGAGCATTCCTCGCTTCACCACCGCCATCCAGAGCCGATCAACGTCGACCGCCGCGGCCGCAAACAACAACCCCGCCAGCACACCAACCCCGATCGCCGACCAGAACACCCCAGGCGTCAGGGCACGTTCGAGCCGGCGCCCCATCAGCCGCACGGTGCCCGAACTTGGCGCATAGATGCCGCTGATGCAGTTGAAGGCGGTGGTTTTGCCGGCACCATTGGGACCGATCACCGACACGATCGTTCCTTCCGGCACCTCGAGGTCGAGGTCGGACACGGCAACGAGACCGCCGAACTGGATCGTGAGCCGGTCGACCCCGAGCAGGGGCGAACCACCAATCGTCGAGACAGCGGAGGGGGTGCGACTCATGCATGGCCCTCGTGGAGTTCTGCCGCCATGCGACGCGATGGCACGAGCCCTTCGGGCCGGTAGCGCATCACGAGCACGAGGGCCAGGCCGAAGATCGCCAAACGCCAACCGCTGAATGAAAGGAGGCTCGAACCGGACGGATTGATGTTCCACTGCTGAATCGCGGAATCGGCCCAGGGGGCGAGCACCGTGTCGAAGCCGACGAGCAAGGCCACACCCAAGAGCGTGCCCGGAATGCTCCCGAGGCCGCCGAGGATCACGGCACAGAGCACCATGATCGAGCGGTTGAAGTCGTAGGCATTCGGATCGGCCGTGGTCGAGAGGCTCGCGGCATACAGGCAGCCGGCCAGCCCGGCGACCGCCGACGACATCGCGAACGCGGAGAGCTTCACTCGGGTGGCCGAGATTCCCATGGCCGACGCGGCGAGCTCATCCTCCCGCACGGCCACCCAGGCCCGTCCCAGCCGGGAGTGTTCAAGACGCCGCATCGCCACCACCACCCCCGCCAGTACTGCCAGCGAGAGGTAGTAGAACCACCGCGGATCGATGGCGAACGCGAGCCCGAGGTCGATCCCCCCAACCTTCAGCCCGGCGCCGGGTGGCGGCACGGGATTGAGCCCCTTCATGCCTCCCGTAATCTGCTCGAGGTTGCGAAGCGTGACCTTCGCCACCTCACCGAAGCCAAGCGTCACGATGGCGAGGTAGTCGCCCCGCAGCCGAAGCGTCGGCGCGCCGAGTGCGAGGCCGATGCCGGCCGTCGCCAGAGCGCTGATGGCCGCCGCCGTGACAAACCGCATCTGAAACGGATACATGGGCACGGTGAGGATGGCGAACAGATAGGCCCCGATGCCGAAGAACGCCGCGATGCCAAGGTGGACGAGACCCGTGTAGCCCACCATGACGTTGAGGCCAAGCGCCAGGATGCAGTAGATGAAGAGCGTGGTGACCTGCCCGCCCAGGGCTCCGCCCAGGGCCGGCACCATCAACGGAGCCACCGCCAGCACCGACAAGGCCACGAGATCCCAACGCTCGCAGACGAACGCCCACACCCAGTGCCGAAGGGGCACGGCTCCCGTGGCGTCGTGTGTGGCGGGACGATTGGGTTTCATCTCAGACCTTCTCCTTCACCGCCCGGCCGACCAGCCCCTCGGGCCGGAACACGAGGATCACGATCAGGATGGCGAACACGATCGCTCCGGTCCATCGCTCGCCGACGTAGGCACTCGACAGGGCGCGGACAAGGCCGATCACGATGCCTCCCACGACGGCCCCGGGAATGCTCCCAATTCCGCCGAGCACGGCGGCCGTGAAGGCGTAGAGGCCATTCTGGAAGCCCATCTGGAAGCCGATGGTATTGATGTAGAGACCGTAGATCACGCTGGCGGCCCCCCCGAGAAAGCCGCCGACGAAAAACGTCGCCCCAATCACGCGATCGACGTCGATGCCGACGAGGGCGGCCGCGGTCGGATCCTGTGACACCGCCCGCATCGCCTTGCCGAGCCGGGTGCTCTTCACCAGCACGGTCAGGGCGATCATCAGCGGAACCACGACGAGAAGAACGAGCAGGTCCTTCATCGTGAACTGGAGCCCCTCCCCAGCCAGAAGGTTCGTGGCCGGAAGTAGCTCTGGAAATGAACGGTCCGCAGGCCCGAGCCAAAACAGACCGATGTTCATGAAGATGAAGGACACCCCGATCGCCGACACCAGGGGGGCCAGCTTCGGGGCGTCACGCAGCGGGCGGTAGACGATCCGGTCGACGGCCACGTTGATCGCTCCGCAGAACAGTCCGCACAACGCGATCAGCATGACGATGCCGAGCCACGTGGCCGCCCCGCTCCAGCCCGCCATGCCCAGAGCCGACACCACCGTGAGCGCCAGACAGGCGCCGAGCATGATCAGATCGCCGTGCGCGAAGTTGATCAGCCGGATGATGCCGTAGACCATGGTGTAGCCGAGGGCCACCAACGCGACGAGCGCCCCATTGGTCAGACCGATTAGGCATTGTTGGAGAAAAAACTGCATGCGTTTCTGGCCCGCTCAGGGGGCGACCGGCTCGGCGGCGGCATCGAGCACCGCCTCAAACTCGAACTTTCCGCCCTTCACCACGCTGACGGTGAGCGTTCGCATCGTCGTGTCGCCGTTGGCATCGAAGCCCCATCGGCCGAGCGCCCCGTCGAAATCCTGGATGGCCAGCGCCTTGTCGGCAATGGCGCGGCGATCCTTGGCCCCCACGTCACGAATCGCCTTGAGGGCCACGCAGGTGGCCTCGTACCCATACACCGCATAGGCCTCGGGCAGTTCGCCAAACTTCTGGCGGTAGCGTTCCACAAACGCCTGCCCCTTGCCCGTGAGCTTCTCCGGGGGAAGGCCGCCAAATGTGACGAAGCACCGTCCTTCGAGATTCGACGCACCGGCCGAATCGATGAACACCTGCTCGCGGCATCCGTCGGGCACCATCAGAATCGCGCCGATTCCGGCGCTGGTCATGTCCTTGGCGAGCTGGCCGCCCTTGCTCTGGGTGGTGCCTCCAAAATAGACGAGGTCGGGATTGGCGGCCTTCACGCTCGCCATGAGCGACTTGAACTCCTGCGCCTTCGCGTCGATCGAATCGTGCCCCAGCACCTCGATGCCAAGTTCGCGGCACCGTTCGTCGAACAGATCGGCGATTCCTTTGCCATACACCTCGTTGTCGTCGAGGATGTAGACCCGTTTCACTCCTCGCTGTTTCGCCCAGTCGGCCGACAGTGGCCCCTGCAGATCATCGGCGGGCACCACGCGGGTGTAGTTGAGCCGGCCCGTCGGCCTGTAGACCTCGGGCTCCCCGGGGGCCCCGAGCCCCGGCTTCGTGAGGCCGACGGCGGTGTTGGCGGGCGACACCATGAGCAGATCCCCCAGGTTGAGGATCGGCATCGACACCTTCGCAGCCCCCGAGTTGAACGTGCCGATATAGGCCATCACGTCGGGATCCTGAAGGGCTCGGCGGGCGTTGGCCGCCTCGGACTCGCTGGTCCACTGGCCGGCCGCGGCCGTGGAATCGTCGAGATCGAGGTATTCCACCCGAAACGGCCCCACTCGCCCCTCGGCCTCCTCGATCGCCATGCGGATTCCACGAACGATCGTGTCCGACTGCTGCTTGGCACTGCCCGTGCGGGGCAGGCTCGACACGATCTTCACGAGCGTGGGGTCGGCAGGGCGGCAGCCGGCCACCATGGCGAGACCCATCACGATTCCTGCGACCCACGAGCGCGTGTTCATGGGCATGAATGTAGAACCGGCATCAAAACCGAGTCAAACCGGCTCCTTCCGCACCAACCGCCACGCGCGATGGATGCGCTCGTTCCGAAAATCTTCCGGAATGGTCCGGTTGGTGATCTCGCGGATCGTGAACGCCTCCGCGAGCCGATCGCTGTCGAGGTGAAATCGTCGAAAGTTGGTTGAAAAGTAGACGACCCCACCCGGCGAAAGGTTCTGGGACACGAGGCCGAGGAGCTCCGCGTGATCGGCCTGAACATCCCAGGGTGTTTCGCTTCGGGCTGATCGCGAGTGAGTGGGCGGATCGACGACGACGAGATCGAAGGGTGGCTCGCCACGCCGTGTGCGATGGAGCAGGAAGGCCCGGGACTCGTCGCGAACCGTGCGATGGCAGCCCGCATCCTTGAAGCCATTGCGGGAGAGGTTGGTACGGGTCCACTCGAGGTAGGTGTTGGAAAGATCGACGCTCGTCGTCTCGGTCGCCCCACCGGCGGCGGCATAGACCGAAAAGCTTCCCGTGTAGCAGAAGAGGTTCAGGACCCGCTTTCCTGAAGCCTCGCCTCGCACCAGGGAGCGGGTGATCCGGTGGTCGAGAAACAGGCCGGTGTCGAGGTAATCGGAGAGGTTGCATTCAAAGGCCAGCCCCCCCTCCCTCACCGTCACGAGGGCCTGCCGACCCTCGACCTTCTCATACTGCGTGCCCCCGCGCTGCCGCTTCCGCATCTTGAGAAAGGCCTGATGCGGCGGCACGCCAAGCTCCGCACAGGCCGCCTCGAGCATGCGGTCGAGCCACACCTCGTGCTCCACGTCGGTTCGCTCGTGCGGCCGCTCGTATTCGGCGGCATGAAGCCAGCCGGCATACCAGTCGATGGCCAGCGGAATCTCGGGGATGTCGCGGTCGTACACACGAAAGGCCTCGATCTCCTGACGTCGCGCCCACTTCGCAAGATGCTTGAAACGCTTCGCGAGCCGCCGACGGAAGTCGCCGATCTGGTCGGCGGTCGTGCGGCCCGTGGATCGGCCCGGGCTCCGTGCCGCAGGATCGCCATCGTCCGGCATGTCGACCGCGGTCGCCGGAGGAACGTCGGCACCAGAAACATCTCTCTGCCCCTCGCCAGCCAGCGCACCAGGCGCAGCCGAGGGCCCTCGATCGCGAATGGTCAGTTCCAAGAGTTTGCAGGCGATCGGCCCATTCATCAGCGGAATGCGGTGGCTTGGACGAAGGCCGAGATTCGCAAGCGCCGGCGTGTCGGCGGCCAGGATCGCTGCCCGCCACCCACCGCAGCGGTGCACGAGCCAGTCGCCCAGCCTGCGAAAGAGCGCCCCGGCCCTCGGCAGAGGAAGGCGTTCCCCGTAGGGCGGGTTCGTCACGACGAGCCCCGGCTGGCCCGAGGGCATCACTTCCTCGAAGTGACACTGCTCGATCGCGACGCTGCCGCTCACTCCCGCCGCGTCGGCACATGCTCGGGCGGCTTCCACGGCCTTCGGATCGAGATCACTCGCCTGAAAGAGGCTCGCCGGTGAGATCACGCGAGCCTCCATCCCGGCAACGAGCCGTTCCACGAGCCCACGGTCGCAGTCTCGAAACCGGGTGAAGCCGTGCCCACCGCGGCGGGCACGCCAGAGCCCGGGCGCCATGCCTGACGCAATCGTTGCCCCCTCGATCACGAGGGTACCGGAGCCACACATGGGATCGAGGAGTGGCTCGCCGCTCGTGGGCGACTCGGCGTCGCCGGGCCGCCACCAGCCTGCGATCGCCAGGATGCCGGCAGCGAGCACTTCGGAGACCGGTGCCTCAACCTCGCCTACCCGCCATCCCCGTTGGTGGAGCGACCGGCCGGCGGCATCACGAAAAATGGTGGCCACGTTGCCAACACAATGGAGCGCCAGTCGCAGGGTCGCCCCGCGCAGCTGCACGCTCGGCCGCTTGCCGCTGGGGGTGCGCAGCTGATCGACAACGGCATCCTTCACAATCTGTGCGGCGTAGAGCGAGTGGGTCAGGAAGGTGTCGTGGATGGCGGCGTCAACGCGGAGCGAGTCGGAAACCTTGAGCTGCTCGGTCCAGTCGACCTCCTGCATCGCGTTGTAGAGGCTTTCGGGGGAGTCCACCCGAAACCGGCCGAGTGGTTCGAGCACGCGAATGGCGGTGCGGCATTCGAGCACGGCCCGATAGAGCGTTTCGCGTTCGCCGCCAGGGCTGGCCGAAAACTCGATCGTGCGACGCCCGATCCGGAGATCGCATGCCCCGATGCCCTCGAGTTCGCGGGCCAGCACCCACTCCAGTCCGTCGAGCGTTCGCGCGGTGAACCGGGGAGGGTCGTCGATCGACGGCGCCGCCAAAGGCCTCGGCGGCACGGGCACGGCGGGAAACGGCATGGGCTGCATTGCCGCCCGACTCTACTCCGCAGCCGAGCCTTCTCCTATCGGCGTCGACGAACGCCGACCAATCCGCATGCGCCGAGAACCCCCGTCGCCACCATCGCAAGCGCCGTGGGCTCCGGAACGGCTGTCGTTGTCACCTGCATGTTGAATCCCGTGGTCGGCGACGCGTCCGACCAGGTGGCACCGTTGTCGGGCGACTGCCAGTTGAAGAAGGTCGGCGTTGGACTGACTGACGACGCAATGGCGGTCGAGTCGTTGTACTTCCAGCTCATTGTGCTTCCGCCTGATCCGATGAAGGCAAGGGCATACGTGGTGTTCGCCGAGAGCGGGTAGCCGAGCGACGTTCCCGTCACCCATCCATCGCCCCACGCATCGACCGACTGAGCGTTGACCACCGTGAGGAGCGATGATCCTGTCAGCTTGTTGGATCCGTCCACCGCAAAGAGTTCGAGCGTGAGCGTGCCTGCCGTCGCCGACGAGTTCGATTCGTTGGCATTGCGGACCCATACGCCGACGCTGTCGAGCGTCATGGGCGATGCGCCCGTGCTGAACGTCTGGGAAAGCCGGGTGGCTGCGGCGCCTTGCTGCCACGGGCCGTCGGATGTTCCCGAGTAGATCAAGTCGGCGTGAAGGGTTCTGCCACCGACAACACCACTCGCCATGAGTCCCAGCACAAACGACATCCAAAACGCACGACGAGTTTTCATGATTGACTCCTACGCGATACTGGTGGGATTGATTGGGGAGTGAGGATGAAACCTCCTCACACCAGTCATTGATGGTCGGCGGCTGCTCAGAAAAAAGTTCTCACGCTCTTCGAAGTGACGAAACGGGCTCTCGCAGGGACGAACCCGCACGAGATCTCTCACTTGCGTGAGGAATGGGACGAAGTGGGTTCCAGCAGGGATGAATCGGCGCGGCTTGCGTACCTGATCCCACCCAATTCCAATCAGACCGTTAGGATGGCTTCCATCGCTCTCCATCTCTCCTATCGTCGCCATGAACTGTGCCAAACGCCATGGCGAGAAGGCACCGCGGAATCACCTCCTCCATGCTTCGTCGCTTGTGCCAGATGATGAGAAGGGGACAGCATCCGGGCCTCATTCCGCGACAGTTTCGCCGTGACGGGGTGATCTTCATCCACGTGCCCAAATGCGCGGGATCGGCTTTTCTCGACGCCTATCTCGGCTGGCAGACAGGGCATATCACGGCCCGCGACTTTCACGCAGCCGATCCGGTCTTCTTTCGATCGGCGTATGTCTTCACGTTGGTGCGCCATCCCCTCGCCAGGTTTGTGTCCGCCTACAACCACATCTCGACGGGCGATCTCTGGCCGCAGTTGGCCGAGGCGAGAACAGCCTTGCGGCAGCACGGCGAGACGCTCACCGAGGTGGCCACGGGCCTGTCGGAACGTTCCGACCTGTTTCAGCTCCCCTGGTTTGCTCCGCAGCACACCTTCCTCGAACTCTGGCCCGGCGGCCCGCCAGCGGTGAATCGGGTGTTCAAAACCGAGTCGTTCGAGACCGATCTCCAAGTCCTTGCGGCAGAAACAGGCCTGCGGCTCAGGCCGCTCGCCCCCACCAACCGTCGCGCCCCGCCGAACGGCATCGACAGCGCCAGCCTCCCGCCTCAGGCGGTCGAGAATCTCCGCCGCGTCTACAGCCGCGACTTCACGCTGTTTGGGTACTACTGACCTCGATCGATCCGTCGGCCCGGCCGCACAATCGATTCAACCCCTCCTATCCGCACGCCGGCCGCTTTTTTCTGCATTTGTGACACTGGAGATGTGACACGGCCGTGGTGGACGGCAACACACCTGATGAAGCGGGGATCATCGACGGCCCCGCACTCCAGAACCCTTGAGAAAGAGCATCATCATGGACAACCAAGCCCTCATCAGTTTGATCGTGAGCCTCGTTGCCGGGGGCGCCGGTGGCAATGCCGTTGGAGCGATTCTCAAAAACAAAAACCTCGGCCCCATGATCAACACGATCCTGGGCCTCATCGGTGGCGGCATCGGTGGCGAAGTGCTGCCAAAGTTGATCCCCGCCATCGGAGCCCTGATCGGGGAAGGCAACCTCGCCGGCACCGGCGGCATCTCGGCGATCGTGGGCGCCCTTCTGCCGCTGATCGTGAGCTTCGTCAAGAAGCCGGCTACTCCCGCCTGACTCTGACGCCGAGCACAACGCCGTCACATGACACCGGCCGAGGGGAGCCTTTCCCCTCGGCCGGTTTTCGTTGGGTTCACCGCAGTGCTCGTCAGCGGGCTGCCACAGCCTCGCCGAATCGATCCTGAATCGGCTGCACCGACAGCGGCTCCTTCCGCAAGCCCTCCATCGCCCGCACGCAGGCCTCGGCCGCCGGCAGCGTGGTGATGCAGGGCACGCCATAGAGCACGCTGGCGGCCCGAATGCGGCCCTCGTCGGTTCTCGCCCCCTTGCCCCGCGGCGTGTTGAAGATCAGCTGCACGCGGCCGTCGATCAGATGGTCGATCAGATTGGGATGCCCCTCCTGAAGCTTCTTCACCACTTCCACCTGGATGCCGGCGGCGGCGAGTTCCCTCGCCGTACCCGACGTGGCCAGCAGCTCGAAGCCGAGCGCCACGAGCCTCTTGGCGACGCCCACCATCTGCTCCTTGGCATGAACGCTCGCCACACTCAGGAAGATTCGCCCCTTCTCCGGCAGCACCGTGCCCGCGGCGAGCTGCCCCTTCGCGAAGGCGATCGCGAAGGTATCACTCACTCCCATCACCTCGCCCGTGCTCCGCATCTCCGGGCCAAGCGCGATGTCGACTCCGGCAAACTTCACGAACGGGAAGACGCTCTCCTTCACGCTCACGTGCGAGGGCACCGGATCGGACGTGATGCCCTGCTCCGCCAGGCTCAGGCCGGCCATCACTTTGACCGCCACCTTCGCCACGGGAAGGCCGGTTGCCTTCGCCACGAACGGCACCGTGCGGCTGGCACGAGGGTTCACCTCGATCACGTAGAGGGCCGGCCCGCCGTCCTCCTTCTTGACCGCAAACTGCACGTTCATCAGTCCGACCACGCCCAGGCTCTTCGCGAGCCCCGTGGCCGCTGTCTTGATCTCGGCGATCACGTCGGGCGAAAGGCTGTGCGGCGGGATGCAGCAGGCGGAATCACCGGAGTGGACGCCAGCCTCCTCGATGTGCTCCATGACGCCGGGCACGATCACGTCGGTGCCGTCGGCGATGCAGTCGACGTCGACCTCGATCGCATCCTCGAGGAAACGGTCGATCAGCACCGGCTGCCCCTGCGCCACGGCGAAGGCCTCGGCCACGTATCGCTCAAACTGGGCCTGGTCGTAGCAGATTTCCATCGCCCGACCGCCCAGCACGAAGCTCGGCCGCACGAGGCTTGGATAACCGATTCTCGCCACCTCGCGCCGCGCCTGCTCGAGGGTTCGGGCGATCCCGCTGTCGGGCTGCTTGAGGCCGAGGCGATCGAGGAGTTCGCGAAACTTCTCCCGGTCTTCTGCGGTTTCGATGGTGTCGACCGAGGTGCCGATGATCGGCAGGCCGGCCGTGTGCAACGCCCTCGCGAGATTGAGCGGCGTCTGGCCGCCAAGCTGCACGATCACCCCGTCGGGCTGGATGCGGTCGGCGATGTTGAGCACGTCTTCGCACGTCAGCGGCTCGAAGAAGAGCATGTCGCTCGTGTCATAGTCGGTGCTCACGGTTTCGGGATTCGAGTTGACCATCACGCTCTCGATCCCGAGTTCGCGGAGCGCGAAACTGGCATGGCAGCAGCAGTAGTCGAACTCGATGCCCTGGCCGATCCGGTTGGGACCGCCGCCGAGGATCATCACCCGCTTGCGGCCCGGATCCTTCGGCCGCGTTTCATCCTCCTCCTCCCACGACGAGTAGAAGTAGGGGGTTTGCGCCTCGAACTCGGCGGCACACGTGTCGACCGATTTGTAAGCGGCGACGATCCCGCGGCGCTTGCGGTCGGCACGCACCTCAAACTCCGACGACTCGAGCATCACCGCCAACTGGCGGTCGGAGAAGCCGGTCTGCTTCGCCATGCGGAGCGTCGCGTCGTCGATCGCGGCAAGGGAGCCGACGGACCGCAGCAGGCTTTCGATTTCCACGATCTGCTGAAGCTGGTCGAGAAACCAGGGATCGATCGCGGTGATCTCATGCACCTCGGCGACCGACAGCCCGGCCTTGAAGGCGTAGCGGAGGTACCAGACGCGGTCGGGGTCGGGGGTGGCCACCCGTGCGCGGATGTCGTCGATCGCGGGCTCGGCCGGCGTGCCCCATAGATCCTTGGCATCGCTGCCGAACCCAAACGATCCCACCTCGAGACCGCGCAGGGCCTTCTGAAAGGCCTCCTTGAAGGTCCGGCCGATCGCCATCGTCTCGCCGACGCTCTTCATCTGCGTGGTGAGGCGGCTGTCGGCCTCGGGAAACTTCTCGAACGCGAATCGTGGCACCTTCACGACGACGTAGTCGATCGACGGCTCGAAGCACGCCTTCGTCTTCTTCGTGATGTCGTTGGCGAGTTCGTGGAGCCGCCATCCGACGGCAAGCTTGGCGGCGATCTTCGCGATCGGAAAACCGGTGGCCTTGCTCGCGAGCGCCGAGGATCGGCTCACCCGGGGATTCATCTCGATCACGATCATGCGGCCCGTCTTGGGATCGACGGCAAACTGGATGTTGGAGCCGCCCGTCTCGACACCGATCGCCCGGATGACGGCAAAGCTGGCGTCTCGCATCACCTGATACTGCTTGTCGGTGAGCGTCATCGCCGGGGCCACCGTGATCGAGTCGCCCGTGTGGACACCGCAGGGGTCGAAGTTCTCGATGGAGCAGATCACGACGGCGTTGTCGTCGGCGTCGCGCATCACCTCCATTTCATATTCCTTCCAGCCGAGGATCGACTCCTCGACGAGCACCTCGCCCACGGGAGAGAGGTCGAGCCCACGCTGCACCTTGGTGTCGAACTCCTCCCGGTTGTAGGCCACGCCGGAGCCCGAGCCTCCGAGGGTGAAGCTTGGCCGGATCACCGCGGGCAGGCCGATCTCGGCGAGCACCTCGCGGGCCTCGGCGAGGCTCTTCACGATCCGGCCGCGGCAGGTGTCGAGGCCGATCTTCTGCATCGTGGCCTTGAAGATCTCGCGATCCTCGCCACGCCGGATGGCCTCGGCCTTCGCGCCGATCATTTCCACGCCGTGCTTCTCCAGCACGCCGTGCTTCACGAGTTCCATGGCGAGATTGAGGGCCGTCTGGCCGCCGAGGGTGGGCAACACGGCATCGGGCTTCTCCACCTCGATCACCTTCTCCAGCATCTGCCAGGTCAGCGGCTCGATGTAGGTGCGGTCGGCCGTGCCCGGATCGGTCATGATCGTGGCAGGGTTCGAGTTGACGAGCACCACCCGATAGCCGTCTTCCCTGAGGGCCTTGCAGGCCTGGGTGCCCGAGTAATCAAACTCGCAGGCCTGGCCGATGACGATGGGGCCGGAGCCGATGAGCAGGATGGTTTTGAGGTCGTCGCGACGGGGCATGGAGGGGCTCTGCGGGCGGGCAAAACAAATCGCCCGAGCCTAGCATTCTCGGCTGCCACGATTCAACGCACGGCTACAATCCCCGTGCCGCAATCGGTTCTTCCAACGGAGTCCCCCCATGTCGTTTCCCACACCCGCCCTCGACGCCTGCCGCGAACGCCTCTCCGATGAACTCAAAGACATCCGTCTCAATCTTGGCTCCGTGCTGACGGGTGAGAACCTGATGCCGGCCCAGGCGTTTGGCGTGGCGATTGCCGCGGCTCGCTTCGTACAGTGCGCGGAGCTCGTCACCGCCCTCGAGAGCGACCTTCGAAGCGGCGCCGGGGTGACGGCCGCCGCGGTGGTCTCCGACGCGATCGCGTCGGCGGGTCTGATGGCCATGAACACGGTCTACTACCGATTCCGCCACATGCTCGGCAAGGAGACCTACGAGGCCCGTTCGCCGAGGCTGCGAATGAGCCGGCTCGCCCAGCCGGCCACGAGCAAGCTCGACTTCGAACTCATGAGCCTTGCCTGCGCGGCCCTCGCGGGCTGTGAACTCTGCATCAAGAACCATGAGGCAAGCCTCGTGCATCTCGGTGCGAGCGAGGATGCCTGCCACGACGCGGTTCGCATCGCCGCGGTGATCAACGCCGCCTCCTGCGGCCTCGCCAGCTAATACAAGCCCGCATGTGAAGCTCACGCCGTTGGGCTTCCACGGAGCATCCACAATCGCCCCGCTGTGCGACCAGCGAGGGGTTGCCCACGCCCCGGGAGACGGCGTAACTGCCGAGCGAGAGCCAGGATGGCGGAGCGAAGGCAGTTCCGAGCGAGCCCGAGGGCATGGATGCCCGAAGCGAGCGTCCGGCGGACGGGGTGTGGGCAACCCCGAAGCGTGCCACCACGCAAGCGGCTCAAGCCGGAGCCGACGCCGGGACGGTGGCGACGGCGCGACCATCAGCGTGTGGGCAACCCCGAAGCGTGCCACCACGCAAGCGGCTCAAGCCGGAGCCGACGCCGGGACGGTGGCGACGGCGCGAAAGTCAGCGTGTGGGCAACCCCAAAACGATGCCCATCGCCACCCCGGCCGCTTGGCTCAGGCGAGTTCGCGGAGGTAGTCGAGCGTGTAGATGCCGGTGTCGTGGCCGTCGGAAAAAGCGATCGAGTAGGCATACTGGCCCACGGGCTTCATGCCGAGCACCACGAGCGGTGCAATCTCCTCGGGACGGAGCACCTGCAGGAGTGGCGGCGACGGCGGTTCGGCCGTTCGTTTCTCCCGGCAGGTGGCGCAGGGACAGGCCTCACGGAGCAGCCGCGGCGAATAGGCCCCCGTCGTGCCGTCACTCCAGACGATCTCGATGCCGTCGTCGGGCGTGCGGCGGATGGCGGTGGGAGTGGGTTGGGTCATAAATCGCTCCGTTTCGTGCCAGCCCGGCGATCGACGAATCGCCGTCCCTTCCCCTCGAATCGCGGCAGGCTGCCGATCGGCACCGTTCGCACGTCGATGCGAAGGCCGAGCCGATTCCGAAGCTCGCAGGCCACCCGGGCAGGCTCGCCCAGGCGATCCTCCACTTCGAGCGAGAGTTCGTCGAGGCTCTCGCTGGTGGTGGCGGTGAGGCGGTGTTCAACCACTTCGGGAAAGCTTCGCACGATTTCGTCGATCGCCTGCGGAAACACGTTGACGCCCCGGATCACGAGCATGTCGTCGGTGCGTCCGAGGATGCCACCGTCGAGCCGAACCCATGCACACGCCCCGGCGGCCACATCGGCCGGCGTGGCCCAGCTCGGCCGCACGACGTCACCGGTGCGGTATCGCACCATCGGGCAGCCCGATCGCCCGAGCGTCGTGAGGACGAGCTCGGCGAGCTCCTCGGGCTTCGCGGGGCCACCCGTCGCCAGCGAGAGGAACTCTGGGTGAAACCACTCCTCGATCACGTCGAGGCCGTCACCGCGCACGTCGCCAACGCCCCACGGCCCGACCTCCGTCGCTCCGGCATGATCGAGCACCTCGGCATCCCAGGCCGACGCGATTCGGGACCGAGTCGCCGGCACGGAGCCGCCGGGTTCGCCCGCCACGATCACGAGCCTGACGCCAAGCGCGGAGAGGTCGATCTTCGCGTCTGCGGCCACCTCCGCGAGATGGAGGGCGTAGCTCGGTGTGGCAACGAGCACGGTCGCCGCAGTGCGCCGCATGACGTCGAGCCTCGCGAGGCTTGTCAGGCCACCCGCCGGCACGGCCAGCGCTCCGCGCGCCACCACCGCGTCGAAGGCACTCCAGAAGCCGACATAGGGACCGAAGGAGGATGCCACGACCACACGGTCGTTCTTCGTGACGCCGCCTCGGTCGAGGATGAGCCGCCAACAGTCCATCCACCAGGCCCAATCGTCGGCTGTGTCCCAGACGGGCAGAGGGCTGCCGTGCGTGCCGCTCGTTTGGTGGTAGCGAACATACCGCGTGGCATCCCAGGTGAGGTTGGCCGGACGCCCGTGGGTGCCCGCCGCCTCGACGAGTTCGTCCTTGTAGGTGAAGGGCCAGTCGGCGAGATCGTCGAGCGACCGAATGCCCGCCGGGTTGGCGAGCCCCGCAAACTTGGAGGCGTAGAACGCGTTCGACGGCAGAACTGCTCGCAGCAGCCCCCGCAGTCGATCGAGCTTGAGCGCATCGAGCGAGGCCCGGGGCGCAGCGGCACGGGGAGGACGGGGGTCGCGGTTCATCCCGTTGATTATGGCATGCCCAGCGACGGGATTCCCTGTGACGGGGCATTCTGCCGCGGAGGCTGGAGGCCCTGCATGCCCTGCGGTGGTGGTAGGATCAACTGCTGTTGGGGAGCAGGCAGCGGCGCATACTGCTGGGCCGGAGGCATCGGCGGCGGCAGCGCGGGAACCGACTGGGGCTGTGGCGGCAGGGCGGGTGCCGCAGGAGCGGCGCTGCTTGCCGGCAGGCTGCCGGCGGCGAGCCGCACCTGCTCGGCACGGGCCACCACCGATTCCGGTGGCGTCGAGGCAGCAGGTTGCATGGCGAGATCGACCACCCGCTCGTCGCGCACCTCCCACGGCACCAGATTCTCGGTCACGAAGTCGAGCGGAAAGATCTCGTACCACGGCACCGGAAAAGGCTGCCGCACGGTGAGCGTTTCGTAGCCGTCTTTCACCAGACGAATCTTGCGCGTGCCGTAGTAGACGAAGTCGTGCGACACCGGGGTGGTCCCAAGCTGGTAGTCGTCGACATAGACGAGCGCCCCTGGCGGATTGCTGCGGATCGTCATGCGCCGCTGAACGCAGCCCGTCGCGGCCGCGACGGCGATCACCAGAAGCACCATGACGCCGCGATGCGGAGAACGGACGGCCGGCGGCAGGAAACGGGCTGGACGCATGGTTCGGACAGTAGAAGGACGCCATGACCGCCGCCAGAGCAGCAGATCTTGCGCAACCTTCCCGCCCCCCCTGGAGTCGCGACCCGCCGGCGTGGTGGCTAGACTCTGCGTTTTCAGCCTGTCCCCACCCCACCCCCTAAGGGCGCCGTCGCGTGGGATCCGCCACCACCCTCGAATACTGCGAGCTGAGCGACATCGGTCGGCGGCGTTCCGCCAACCAGGATGCCGAGGTGGTGCTCGTGCCGTGGAGCCGCGAGCAGTTTCGACAGCGTGGGTGGCTCTTCGTGGTGGCCGACGGCATGGGGGCCCACGCCGCCGGTGAAACGGCCAGCGCCCTGGCGGTGGAGCACGTGCCGCGGATCTATGAGCGAGCCGCCTCACGATCGCCGCCGCTGGCGCTCAAGGCGAGCATCGAACAGGCCAACGCCGAAATCCACACCCGCGGCGAGGCGTCGCACGACCTTCAGGGGATGGGCACGACCTGCACCGCGCTCGCGATTCTTCCGCGAGGAGCGATCGTCGGGCATGTCGGCGACAGCCGAGCGTATCGCGTTCGCGGCACCACGATTGACCAGCTCTCCCGCGACCACTCGCTCGTGTGGGAACTCGAGGCGCAGAAGGTTCGCGTCGAGGAGATGGTGCCCCGCAACATCATCACCCGCTCCCTCGGCCCGCACCCGACGGTGTCGGTCGATCTCGAGGGACCATTTCCGATCGAGGAGAACGACGTCTTCGTCGTCTGCAGCGACGGACTCTCCGGACAGGTGAGCGACGAGGAGATCGGACTCCTCGCCGCCAGTCTTTCTCCTGCCGATGCCGGGGCCGCCCTCGTGGGACTCGCCCTCGTGCGCGGCGCGCCCGACAACGTCACGCTGATCGTGGCGCGAGCCGGTGAGAAGGAGGCGTCGCTCGATGCCGGCATCTCGCCATGGCCACTCACCGACGTCGCCCCGGCACCGAGCGCGCGCACCGTGCCGTGGCGATTGTTGGCGCTCGCGGCGGCGAGCCTTCTGGTGGCGCTGGTGGCCAATCCCTCGAGCGACCTCATGAAGGGGCTCATCGCCGCGGACGGTGCCATCGGCCAGTCCCTCGGCGAGGGACTGGCCCAGGCCGTGGCCTTTTCGGTGGCGGCGGTGGCTGGCCTGCTGTGCATCGGCTCGCTGCTCTCGGCCGTGCTGGCGGCGATGGCTCCGTCGGGCGAACCGGTGCGGGTCTTGCCGCCAGGATCACTTCTGGGGGAAGGCCCCTACCGCACCTATGACTGTGCGGCGACCGAAGCCCGTCTCGATGGCATCGTCGACAGCGTCGAATCGGCGGCCGACGGCCTTGCCTCCGCCGAACGGGCAGCGCTGCTCGACGCGGTGGCTACCGCACGACGAACGATCCGTTCGGGCGACATGACAGCGGCGATGAGAGACACCGTGACGGCCGTCGCGACCTACCGGCAGGCGGTGAACGACGCCCGCGAGCGAACGTCCTCCGACGGCTGACGCGTGGCCCGCGCGTCGCGCCGCCGCACGGCAACCGTCAGGCGATATCCCACGGCCACCGTCGCCCGGCTTCGCCGACGGCATGCGAGGACCACCGCTCCCGCAGCCGCCCCCGCGATCGGCAGCATGGCTGGTTCTGGAACCGACGCCACGCCCGCCATCGACGAGGCGGCCAAGAACGGGCCAACGTCGAACAGCGCAGTGCTCACGAAATCCGACATGTCGAGCAGATCGACGATGCCGTCGTAGTTGAAGTCGCCCTGTGCCCAGGTCGAGGCCACCGACAGGTCGAACATTCCTTCGCCGAGGATCCCACTGACGTCGAGGATGTCGATCGTGCCGTCGAGGTTCGTGTCGCCCGGGGCCGTCACCGCGAGGACGGTGGCGCCCGTCCCATCGTCCATCCAGCCGATCGCCCGGGGCTGGCCGGCAGCTGTCGCCGCCGCTGCGAGCGACGACGTGATGCCACCCGTGCCGTTCCAGCCACCGTCACCACGCCCCGCCTGCAGATCAGCGACGAGGGCCGCCTGAGGGATGCCGTTGGCCGCCACGACGAACCTCGATCCAGCGATGTCGACCAGCCCGCCACTGGCCTGGTCCACCAGGAGGCTCGCCACCCGAAAGGTCGGGATCGCACAATCAACCCGCCCGCTGCCGCTCACCGTGAGCGCGGGCGTGGCGGAGAACCCTCCCGATTCCACGACCAGATGACGCACGGAGAGCGACCCGTGCACGAGCATCGACGTCCCCTGGACCACGCCCCCGGCCAGCCGCAGCTCCGGCGTGCGCATCATCAGCCCTTGGTTGGGCGCAAGCGTTCCCCCCTGCACGACGATCGGACTCGACGCGAGTGCCGTCATTGAGGTGACCCGGAGCGTGCCCTCCTGCACCGAGGTGGTGCCCGTGAACGTGCTGCTGCCCGACACCGTCCACGTTCCCGTCCCCAGCTTGGCCAGATGCACCATGCCCGTGCCGTTGGTGATGCTGCCGGAGATCTCTCCCTGGCCGGCGCCCATGAGCGTGAAGGTGCGATTTCCCGTCGCGTGGGTGGTGAGGGCCACGCCCCCCGCCGCGGGATCGGCACCGCTGAACTTCATCAGCCCACCGTCGGCGCTGATGGCATACGAGCCTCCGCTCACGCCCGCCGAGACCGTGCCGAGAAACGTGTTGGTGCCGCTGAGGTTGACGAGCCCCACGCTCGCGTTGTTGCGTCCGCTGAAGACGATGCGATTGGGGATGGTGCGGTTGTCCTGCACCTCGATCCGGGCGGTGGTGGCGTTGCCCGAGGGGCCGAGGCTCACGGTGCCCGAGCCGAAGGGCGTGGAACGGGTGACGCGGGCCACGGCCGGGCCCTGGGCACCCGAGTCGATGGAGGTGTTGCCCGTGTAGGTGTTGTTGTTGGCAAACACCACCGGGCCGCTGCCGTCGATCGTGAGATTCCCCTCGCCGACGATGGTTCCGGTGAGCCAGAGGGGCTGGCTCGAGTCGTTCACGATCGCCGTGGTGGTCTCGTAGAGTTCGAGGCGGGAGGCAACCGTCTGCGGCTTGGTCGTGGCCGCCGCGACCGTGATCGATGGCGTGCCGCTCGACCGCGCCAGCTGGAGCGAAGCCCCCGCGTCTCCGACGGTGTAGGACGTCGAGGTGGAGCTGAAGGCGAGCCCGCCCACCGTGCGAGGCTGGTTCCAGTCGAGGGTCACGGAGGCATTGGCATTCGTGCCAAACGACGCGACCTGGTCTTCGTACTTTGGCACACCCCCGCTCCAACGGCTCGCGGTATCCCAGGAGCCGCTGCTCGAGGTGCCGCTGAAGGCGATCATGCCGGTTGTGGCCGGGATCTGGTAGACCCGCACGTAGTCGATCTTGGTCGCGTCGCTCGCGCCGGCTGGCCACTGCGCGAGCGACGGCGTGCCGGGCCAGCCGCCGACGGCGTAGTTGAGGATCAGATACATCGACGTCATCTGCGACACGGCGGTGGCGTCGGAAAAACTGCTCACCTGAGCCCCGTCGAAATAAAACCGCACCAGCGAGTCCGACACCCACTCCATGCCGAACGTGTGCCAGCCGGTGTTGAGCGCACCGGCCGACGACGGATTCACCCGCCCTGCCCCGGCGGAGTTGCCGCCGCTGCTGTTCACATAGTGGAAGGCCGTGTGGTAGTCGGTGTTGGCATAGCCGCTCGCCCCACCGTTCGTCGTGAGCGGAAACTCCATGATGTCGGCCTCCGGAGGCCAGCCATTGTCGAGGCCCCAGAACGCCGGCCATGAGCCTGGCGTCGTCGGGAGAAACATGCTGGCCTCGAAGTAGCCGCCATCGAACCGCTCCAGGGAATAGCCCGTCGAAATCACGCCCGACGTGAACGCCTTGCCTCCCTGCGCGGTCCGTTCCGCCTTCAGCGTGACCGACCCGTCTCCCAGGATCACGTTGGATGATGCCATGTAGGCATCGTGGTTGTGGGTCCTGCCCCAGGGATACGCGTCGATCCACTTCACCGGGTCAAGCGACGCCCCGTTGAACTCGTCGGCAAAGACGAGTTTGTACGACGAGGACGGTGGCGCGGCGTGGGCCGTCGCCGACGCCGCCACCCCACCGAGCATCGCCAGCCACCAGAGCCCACGGCGAAGAGGAGGCAGTCATTGGGTCATGCCACCACGATCGGCGTGCGATTCAACGGGGAAACGGAGCGTCGACCGGTATCGTAGTTGCCGGACCTTCGACCCTCAATGAATCGGTCGCAGCGGCCTCCCTTCTTCGTCAATCGGCAGGGTTTCTCACCACGGCTTACCCCGCCCCCGCGGTCACCGCAGACACCCGCACGAGGCCCCAGAGGGGTTCAAGGCCTGCTCCGCCATGCGTCGATCGCCACGGGGCGGGGACCGACAGGCAACGGGGGGCGGCACCATGGCGACGGTGGCAGTGCACGGCGACGATCATGCGGACCATGTCCGATCACGACCGGCGACCTTCCGGGCCTTGGGCACGGCGGAGCCTCCGGCGGCCATCTCGCTGGACGGTGAAACCTTCCTGCTCGACGAGGTGCTCAAGCACGACTCGTGGGCCGCGACGGCGGTGTATCGCTCCGAGACCCGGGCGGCGAAGTGCAAGTTCAATCGAACCCAGTCGATCGGTCCGGTGCCGATGCGATGGCTCGGCCGGTACCTGGCATTCCGCGAGCAGTGGTTCATGGACCGGCTCGCGGGGATCGAAGGCACCCCCGTGTCGCTCGGCGCCGTTTCCGTCCATGGTGAGCCGGTCGCCACGGCCGTCGCACACGAATGGATCGAGGGGCACGCCCTCGCGGAGGGGGAGGCGGTCGACGACTGGTTCTTCCCGCAGCTCGAAGCGATCCTCGACGAAGCCCATCGACGCGGCATCGCCCACGTCGATCTGCACAAGCGGGAAAACATCCTCGTCGACGACCAGGGGCGGCCCTTTCTGATCGACTATCAGATCTCGTTCGGGATCGCGTCGGAGCGTGCTGGAGCCCGCGTGCTGCTGGGGGGCCTTCTGCGGCTCCTGCAGCGATGTGACCGCTACCACCTGCTGAAACACCGCGTGAAGCACCGGCCCGACCAGGTGGGACTTACGCTCGCCGACATGCAGCGGATGCGGCCATGGTGGATCCGCGCCCACCGCTGCGTGGCCGTGCCGTTTCGCACGTTCCGCCGCCGGCTCCTGACCGTGCTTGGCATCCGTTCGAAGAGCGGCCACGCCTTCAGCGAGGCCTTCCCTGAAGTCGCGCACCGCCGCGCCGCCTGACCCGTCGAGGTGTCAGCGACCGGCGCCGGCGGCCTCGATCTGCTTCTGGATCTTTTCGAGGTTGAACGAGCCGGGCGTCTGGCTCGGCGGGTATTCCTTCATGCTCATCAGGAACTTTCCGGCGAGCTGCTGAAGGGGCACCACCACGAAGGCCCGGTCGAGAAACCAGTCGTCGACGACGTTGGCATTGTGCTGCGACCGCTCGAACGGGTCCCGGCGGAGATTGAAGAGAAGCGGCACCCGCAGTTCCGTGAACGGCTCCCGCCAGACGCCAAACGCCTCACCCCGATTCTCCAGGAACACCACCTTCCAGTCGGAGTATCGGATGGCCACGATCTGCCCGTCGTCGTTGACGTAGAAGAACTCCTGCCGGGGCGACACGTCGGCCTTTCCCTGGAGGTAGTCGAGCTGATTGTGGCCGTCGATGTAGTTGCGGTAGGAGCGGCCGTTGAGCTTCACGCCCTTGGCAAGCTTCTCCTTGATGCCCGAATCCCCCGCCACCGCCGCCAGCGTCGGGAGCCAGTCTTCGTGCGCCACGAGGCCGTTGAGCGTCGTGCCGGCCGGGAAGTGGCCCGGCCACCGCACGAACGCGGGCACTCGGTAGGCCCCCTCCCAGTTCGAGTTCTTCTCGCTGCGGAACGGCGTCGTGCCGGCATCGGGCCAGGTGTTGTAGTGAGGGCCGTTGTCGGTGGAGTAGATCACGATCGTGTTGTCGGCGATGCCGAGTTCGTCGAGGGCCGCGAGCATCTCCCCCACGTGGGCGTCGTGCTCGACCATGCCGTCGGAATACTCATCCTGGCCGCTGGCACCGCGTCGCTCCTTCTTCACATGCGTGCGGAAGTGCATCCGCGTGGCGTTCCACCAGCAGAAAAACGGCGAGCCAGCCTTCACCTGCCGCTGGATGTAGTCCTTGGCGGCGGCGAGCGTCTCCTCGTCGATCGTCTCCATTCGCTCACGGGTCAGCGGCCCTGTGTTTTCGATCGACTGCCCGCCCTTGCCGTCGGCCTTGCACTTCAGCACCCCCCGGGGACCGTAGGTCTCCCGAAAGGTCTTGCCGTTGGCGAGCTTCATGTCGCCCGGGTAGTCCGGATGCTCGGGCTCCTCCTCGGCGTTCAGGTGGTACAGGTTGCCGAAGAACTCGTCGAAGCCGTGCATTGTCGGCAGGTGCTCGTCGCGATCCCCCTGATGGTTCTTGCCGAACTGCGCAGTGCCGTAGCCAAGGCTCTTGAGGACCGTCGCGATCGTCACATCCGACTTCTGCCAGCCCTCCTTCGCGCCGGGCAGGCCCACCTTGGTCATGCCCGTGCGCACCGGACAGTTGCCGCCGAGGAACGCCGCGCGCCCCGCGGTGCAGCTCTGCTGGCCGTAGTAGTCGGTAAACGCCACGCCCTCGCGGGCGATGCGGTCGATGTTGGGCGTGCGGTAGCCCATCATGCCGCGGCTGTTGTGGCTCACGTTCCAGGTGCCGATGTCGTCCCCCCAGATCACGAGGATGTTGGGCTTCGCTCCGACCTTCGCTGGCTCCTGGGCAACGCCCCACGACGCGGCAGCGACGACACAGGCCGCGGCAAGACCGACATAGCGGAGTGACATGATGTCCCTCGAAGATGAATGCTGGAGTGGATCGGCGACGGGCCGGCCCCGACGACGGAAGCATCCTGCCCCCCGTCATGGCGCGAGTCAAGCATGGGAGCCCGGCTGCAGGCATGACGTCGTGCCGTGGCACCCGTATTTCCGTGGGCGAAATCGCTCTGCCCCCGCACCGTCGGCCATCGCTACACTTCCGCCGCCATGAAGATCATCTCGCGGTACGTTCTCTGGGAGCTGCTCCAGGTGTTCCTGGTGGCGCTGACGGCGCTCACCCTCTTCATGCTGGTCGTGGGCCTCGTCCGCGAGGCCCAGCAGCAGGGGCTCGGGCTTGTCCAGATTCTGCTGCTCGTGCCCTACGTCCTGCCCGAAGCCATGCGGTTTGCCGTGCCCGGCACGATGCTCTTCGCCGTGGCGAGCGTCTTTGGCCGAATGTCGGCGTCCAACGAGGTGATCGCCCTCAAGGCGGCGGGCATCTCGCCGATGGCGATCATCTGGCCCGCCGCAGGCCTGGCGATCGTCGTGAGCTTCGTGTCGGTGTGGCTCAACGATGTCGCCGTGTCGTGGGGCCGCGACGGCGTCCGCCGCGTGGTGGTCGACAGCGTCGAGCAGATCATCTACGGACGACTGCGGCAGCAGCGGTCGTACAGCACCTCCCAGATCTCGATCAACGTGAAGGCCGTCGACGGCCACCGGCTGATCCGCCCCACGCTGTCGTTTCAGTCCGGGGGCAGCGGGCCGCCGGCCACCGTGTCGGCCGCGGAGGCCGAACTCCACGCCAACGCCACCAACGGCACGCTCGTGGTGACGTTTCGTGACGGCACGATCCACATGGGCGATTACACGGCCTCGTTTCCCGACACCATCATCCGCGAGGTGCCGCTCGACGCCGTCAGCCGCAAGAACACCACCTCGACAAGCCCCTCCGAGATCGCGATGGCGCAGTTCGCGCAGGCGAGGATCGACGAAACGGCGAGGATCGACCGCATCGAGCAGCTCGTCGCCGGCAAGACGGCGATGGGCATGCTCACCGGCCGCACGGAAACCACCGCCCCGCACTTCACCGGCTACGAGCGGGAACTCCTCAAGCAGGAGAAAAACCGTCTCAATCGCATCGTGATGGAGCCATGGCGGCGGTGGGCCAACGGCTTCAGCTGCCTCTGCTTCGTGCTCGTCGGCGCCCCGATGGCGATCCGCATGCGGAATGCCGACTTCCTCACGAGCTTCTTCCTCTGCTTTCTCCCGATCCTGATCGTCTACTACCCCGTCTTCATGCTCGGGGTCGATCAGGCCAAGCGTGGATCGGTGCCTCCGTCAGCCGTCTGGATGGGCAACGTCCTCATCACCCTCTGGGGGTGGTGGCTGCTCCGCCGGGTGATCCGACAGTAGCCGTGCACCTGTTGCCCGCGGGCGGGGATGTGTCACAATCCCCTGAATCGGTCCTGGGGAATCGGTCCTGGGATTGATCCACGTTTTCGCCACGGAGCCCGTCGCATGCCTCGCCCCGTCACGCTGTTCACCGGCCAATGGGCCGACCTTCCGCTTGAAGACCTGGCCCGCAAGGCCCGCGAGTTTGGCTACCAGGGCCTCGAGCTCGCGTGCTGGGGGGACCACTTCGACGTCACGCGGGCCCTCGAAGAAAACGGCTACTGCGCCGCCAAACGCGACACCCTCGAGCGGCACGACCTCTCCGTGTATGCCATCTCCAACCACCTCGTCGGCCAGGCCGTCTGCGATCGGATCGACGAGCGTCACAAGTCGATCCTTCCTCCGCATGTCTGGGGCGATGGGGATCCCGCCGGCGTCAACCGTCGCGCGGCGGAGGAGATGAAAAACACGGCCCGAGCCGCACAGAAGCTGGGCGTGTCGGTCGTGAACGGCTTCACCGGGTCCGCGATCTGGCACCTCCTCTACTCATTTCCGCCGGTCCCCGAGTCGATGATCGCCGGGGGCTTCGCCGAGTTTGCCGACCGGTGGAACCCGATCCTCGACGTGTTCGCCGAGTGCGGTGTGCGATTCGCGCTCGAGGTGCATCCCACCGAGATCGCCTTCGACATCGTCACCGCCCAGCGGGCGCTCGATGCCCTCGGTCGCCGCGAGGAGTTTGGGTTCAACTTCGATCCAAGCCACCTCCATTGGCAGGGCGTCAGTTCCGTCGAGTTCATCCGCACGTTCTACGACCGCATCTACCACGTGCACGTGAAGGATGCGATCGTCACGCTCAACGGCCGATCGGGCATCCTCGGCAGCCACCTCAACTTCGGAGATCCCCGCCGCGGGTGGGACTTCCGATCGCCGGGACGCGGTGGTGTCGATTTCGAGGAGATCATCCGGGCGCTCAACCAGACCGGCTACGAAGGCCCGCTCTCGGTCGAGTGGGAGGACTGCGGCATGGATCGCGAACACGGCGCTGCGGAAGCGGCCCGGTTTGTGAAGAACCTCGACTTCTCCCCGAGCAACCGGCAGTTTGATTCCGCGTTTGCCGAATCGTGATCCGCCGTCCTCCGGAAGGCGCGTGATGCCTCGAATCGAACCGCTCCGCTGGCTGGTGGTGGCGTGCGTGATGGTGCCGTCGTTCGCGGCGGCCGCGCCGCCGGCCCGGAGCCTCGCGAGCCTCGATGAGGCCTTCGCCGCCTCGATCGCCGACCTCTCGAGGCGGGCCGCCGCTGCGGGTTGCACGCCGTTGGCCGACATGATCACCGGCTGGCGGCCGACGGTTGCCGATGGCACGCAACTCGTCGTGGCGATTCCGCCGACGATCGAGCAACCTGCCGGGTGCGACACGCCCGAGCAGGAGGCGGTGTGGAATGATTTTCTCGCGGCGCGACGGAGTCATGCCGCCGGTCTTTTCGAGCATGCCATGCACGCTGCGGCGGCCCACGATCGTCCCCAGCCTCGTGGCGAGCGTCCGATCCGATCCGATCCGGATGCCCCGCCCCTCTCCCAGCAGTCGTGCGAGGCGGTGCGGCTCGTGCATCTCGTGCTCCGCGACGATCCCGACCATGCTCGGGCCCGCGAGGCTGGCGGATGGGTGCGGCGGGGCGACACCTGGACCTGGCCCGAAACGGCTCGCCGGCTCGACCGTGGCGAGGCCTTCGATCCGGCCTTCGGATGGATGCCCGCGTCGAAGCTCGAACGGTATCGCCGCGGGGAGCGGTCGGATCGGGGTCGATGGATCGACGCGGCCGACGATGAGGCCCGCGATCGCGACGTGAAGCATGGTCGCGAGTATCACGCCGATCACTGGGACATCCTCTTCACCTCCGGGATGGCCGACGCGGCGGCGCTCGCCGAGCGGCTCGAGGAAACGCGGATGGTGTGGAGGCAGGTCTTCGGTGGCTTTGCCGTCGAGCCGGCGGAACTGGAGCGGCGGATCGGAGGACGCGGTCGAGTGGCGGTGAAATCCCCCCACGCCACCATCCTCTGCAGCAGCCGTCGCCAATACCTCGACGAGCTGCAGGCGTTCGAGCCCCGTCTCGGCATGACGAACGGCATCTACTGGACCCCCACGAAGACGATCTGGTTTTTCAACGATGCCGCGGCGGACCCGCCCGAGCCCAACGTCACCACGATCCATCATGAGGCGACCCACCAGCTGTTCACCGAGTCGAGGGCCGACACCGAGCGCCTGCGGGAGCTCGCGGGTGCCCGGTGCGGCTTCTGGGCGATCGAAGCGGCCGCGTGCTACCTCGAGACGATCCGGCCAATTCCCGGTGGCTGGCTTGTGGGAGGCCGCGAGGCGGGCCGCGCCGTCGCCGCGCGGGAACGGCTCGACGACGGCTTCTTCATGCCGCTGGCCGAACTCACCGCCATGGGCCGCGAGACCCTCCAGGCCGATGAACGGCTTCCGCAGATCTACAGCCAACTGGGCGGCCTCGCCGACTTCTTCATGAACGGCGAAGGAGGCCGTTACCGCGAAGCGTTCGTGGAGTATCTGGTGCGGGTCTACACCGGCACCGCCGCCCCTGACACACTCTCCCGGCTCTGTCGCCGATCCTACGCCGACCTCGACGCGTCTTATCATCACCACCTGGTCCGGTAGGGAATGATGCCGGTTTGACGCCGGTTTCGGGGCCCTCCTACACTCCCCGCGTCCATTCCCGCCCCGAAGGAGTCTCCATGTCCGCCGACCTCGACCGTCTTGCCATTGACACCATCCGCACCCTCTCGATGGACGCCGTCGAGGCGGCCAAGAGCGGCCACCCCGGCACCCCGATGGCCCTGGCCCCGGTCGCCTTCACGGTCTGGAAGGATTACCTTCGCTACGACCCCGCCGACGCCACCTGGCCCAACCGCGACCGCTTCGTGCTGTCCTGCGGCCATGCGTCGATGCTGCTCTATTCGCTGATCCACCTCGCCGGGATCCGGCGCACGGACGGCACCCAGGCGGTGACGCTCGACGCGATCAAGAAGTTCCGCCAGCTCGACAGCGTGTGCGCCGGGCACCCGGAGCATCACATGACTGCCGGCATCGAGACGACGACCGGCCCGCTCGGCCAGGGCTGCGGCAACTCGGTCGGCATGGCGATCGCGTCGAAGTGGCTCGGGGCCCACTACAACCGTCCCGGCCACGTCGTGTTCGACTACGACACCTATGTGCTCTGCAGCGACGGCGACCTGATGGAAGGCGTGGCCTGCGAAGCCGCATCATTGGCCGGTCACCTCGGGCTCTCGAACCTCTGCTGGCTCTACGACGACAACAAGATCACCATCGAGGGTGAAACGCACCTCGCCTTCACCGAGGACGTGGGCAAGAAGTTCGAAGGCCTCGGCTGGCGGGTCGAGCGGGTCGATGATGCCAACAACGTGGCCGCCTTGAAGCGGGCCCTCGACGCGTTCAAGGCCGAGCAGAAGCGGCCGACGCTCGTGATCGTGAAGAGCGTGATCGGCTACGGCGCGCCCAAGAAGGCGGGCTCCCACGAGTCGCACGGCGCCCCGCTGGGCGCGGAGGAGATCAAGGGGGCCAAGCAGGCCTATGGCTGGCCGGTCGACGAATCATTCCGCGTGCCCGCCGAGGTGCCGTCGCACTTCGCCGCCACGCTTGGCGCCCGCGGCGCGAAGGCGAGCGCCGAATGGAAAAGCACGGTGAGCGGCCTCGCCACGGCGGATGCGGCCTGCGCCAGCGAGCTTGGCGAGTTTCTCAGCGGCCGTCTTCCTGCCGGATGGGACAGGTCGATTCCGTGCTTTCCCGCCGACGCCAAGGGCGTGGCGAGCCGGGTGTCGAGCGGCAAGGTGATCCAGGCACTCAGTGGCAGCGTGCCGTGGTTCCTCGGCGGCTCGGCCGACCTCGCTCCCTCGACCATGACGCTCGTGCCCGGTGCCGGTGATTTCGGTCCCGGCGACTATGCGTCCCGCAACTTTCACTTCGGCATCCGCGAACACGCCATGGCGTCTGCCTGCAATGGCATGGCGCTGTCGGGCCTCCGCCCCTACTGCGCGACGTTCTTCGTGTTTCTCGACTACCTCAAGCCGTCGCTTCGGCTGTCGGCCCTCGGCCAGCTCGGGGTGATCTACGTGCTCACGCATGATTCGATCGGTCTTGGCGAAGACGGGCCGACCCACCAGCCGATCGAACAGCTCGCCACCGCCCGTGCGGTGCCGGGCGTGTCGGTCTTCCGGCCGGCCGACGCCAACGAGGTGGCTGAGACCTACCGCGTGGTGATGCAGCGGGCCGATCGTCCTGCCGTCATCGTGCTGTCGCGGCAGAACCTTCCCACGCTCGATCGCTCGACCGGCCTTGGATCGGCGACCGGGACCGCGAAGGGTGCGTATGTGCTCGCGGAAGCCGAGGGTGGCAAGCCCGACTGCATCCTCATCGGCACCGGCAGCGAGGTGCCCGTATGCCTTGACGCGGCGAAGCTGCTGGCGGCCGAAGGCATCAAGGCCCGCGTGGTGAGCATGCCGAGCTGGGACCTCTTCGAAGAGCAGGACGCCGCCTACCGCGAGAGCGTCTTGCCGAAGGCGATCACGGCTCGCGTGGCGTGCGAAGCGGCCTGCGGCTTCGGGTGGGATCGCTGGACCGGCCAGCGGGGAGAGTTTGTGGGGATGAAGGGCTTCGGTGCCTCGGGCCCCTTCACGAAGCTCTTCGAGCACTTCGGGATCACGCCCGCCGGCGTGGCCGCCGCGGCGAAGCGATCGATCGCCGCGAGCTGATCACGCTCGGCCAGATCGAGGGCGCCCAACGGCGTCACGCGGTGTGGCAGGCGTGTCCCAGGCCTCACGGCCTCGGGCTTGGACCGGAAACGAACCAGACGCCACTCCATCCAAGCTCAACGGCGTCAGCCGTGGGACCGGCGCGGCAAAAAACATCGCATGTTTGGCTCACCCAACTCGGCGACACCCCATCGCGGTGGCGATGAGGTCGGGCGTCTGGATCATGTCGCCACCACGTCAGGGCTGGTGGTGTGAGTCGCCGATCACGGCGTCTTCGTCGTCTTTGCCCGCACGAATCTCGCCGTCGTGATTGCGGTAGAGGTGGTCGTCGTCGAGGTGAATCCCATCCGACGACAGCCGCTCCACGTGGCCATCCTCGAAGAGCACGTAGTGCCTTCCATCCGGATGGTTGTCACTCCGCTCGCCGGTTTCGTCGGGAGCGTCGGCCAGGATCGGATGATGGCGGCGACGACCGTTGCCGATGGGCTGAAGCTCTTTCGCCGCGTTCCGATAGCCGAGCGTGTAGCCGTAATCGCCCCCCATCGTCTGGATCATTTCGTCGAAACGCGGCATGTTGATGGCGGCGCGAAGCTCTTCGAGCGATGGCACGCGGTGAGTGCCGCGACGGGCCAAGGCGGAGTCGTACGACAGGACGATGCCGTCGTCGGCCACCAGCCGATGCTCGGAGACGAGCGTCGGGGCATAGAGGCCCGCACGAGAAAGCGGCCCCTCACCGGGTGGCGTGGGATAGGAGCGATGCGATTCCGCATACCCCTGGAGTGAACGGGCCAGCGACTGAAGATTCCGCTGCGCACGACGGTCGCGGGCGTCGGAGATCCCGTCGAGCATCAACGGCATGAGAAGGATCGAGGCTGCCAGCGCCGAGGCCGCGATGATCACCCGATCGAGCCAACGCCGGGACGACGAGCCATTCCAGGAGGCCTCGCTCTCCGCGAGCGGGGCGGGACGAATCACGGCCCCTTCCTGGGCCGATTGAGCGTAGACGAAGGCGATCGTGCGGTCGGCCAGGCCGACAGGCGGAGCATGGGGCCCCCGATCGGCCGCCAGCGGCGCGATCGCACGACGAATCACCTCGAGGTCGCGGCGCAGTCGCTCGCCCTCCACGGGATCTGCAAGCGTTGCTTCGACCCGCTTGGCCTCACCGTCGTCGAGGGCGCCAAGACAGTATCCGACGAGTTCTTCCTCACTCATGGCCTTGCCTCACGTCGGTGTTTCGGTGGCACGGCCGCACAGGATCATGGCCCATGGTCATCTCCTTCGAGGCCTTCGGGCACGGCCCGACCGCTCCGGCGCCACGAGTCGTTGAGTTTGTGCAGGGCGGAATGCAGTCGGCTCTTGACGGTGCCCACGGGGATGCCGAGCACGTCGGCGGCCTCGCGGTATTTCATGCCCTGGTGATAGACGAGCATCAACGCACTCTTGAGCGATTCGGGAAGATTGTCGACGGCCGAGCGGACCCAGTCACGGGCCTCCTCGACTTCCATCTGGGTGTCGGCAGTCTGTCCATTCCCGGCCAGCATGTCGATCAGCGACCCCACCTCCCCTTCGCCGCCCGTGCGGTTGTCGAGGCTCACCATCCGATGCCGGCGGTTCCTCCGCTGGGCGTCGATGGCCTGGTTGGTCGCGATCGTGTACAGCCAGGGACGAAACCGCCGCCCCTCCTCGAAATGCTCCCTCTTGAGGTGGACCTGTAAAAATGTGGCTTGAAACACGTCCTCCGCCATCTCCGCATTGCCGAGATACCGTCGGAGGTAACTGAACAACTCCTGTTCATAACGGCGCACGAGCGACTCGAAGGCCGCCTTGTCGTCGCTCCGGCGGCAGCGGACGAACAGTTCCTCATCGGAAAGTCCGCCAGCGGCACCACCGGCTCCGACTGGCGGAGCGTCGGTAGCGTGAACGCCACTGGAACGCGAATCGTGCAAATCCATCGTTGGTACGGAGCCCGGGGCGTTCTGGTTCGCGGAGATTCCGAGATTGTTTTTCCCCGGCCGAGTATAGCCCGCACCCCCGGGCAATGGCGTGGCCCAGGCGTGCGGCGGCACGCCCCATGATTTGACTTTTCACCCGAAAACGTCGACATTTCGCGGTATTCATGGACCGACACCCACGCTACCGATGGGCCACGCCAGGCGATCTCAACGCCTTTTTCGGGCTTTCGATCGACAATGTGGCGGCCCTGGTGCTCACCATCTCCCTCCTGGCGACCGTCTTCGGCTATCCCGCCCAGTTCGCCCTGTCGCACCTCGTGCCCGGCACGGCGATCGGCGTGGTGGTGGGCGACCTCATCTTCACCTGGATGGCGTTTCGGCTTGCCCGCACGACGGGCCGCACGGACATCACGGCGATGCCGCTGGGGCTCGACACTCCCAGCACCTTTGGAATGGTCTTTTTCGTGATCGGCCCGGCCTTCGCAGAGAGCCTGGGACGTGGGCTCGACCAGGAGGCGGCGGCCCGCCATGCCTGGCACATCGGGATGTGTTCGATCATCGCCAGCGGCATCTTCAAGATGGGCTGTGCGTTCGTGGCGGAATCGGTCCGTCGCCTGATGCCGAGGGCCGCACTGCTCGGGAGCCTCGCCGCGATCGCCCTGGCGCTCATCTCGTTTCTCCCCGTGCTCGAGATCTTCACCTCCCCTCTCGTCGGCCTCGTGTCGCTTGGGATCGTGCTGGCCAGCCTCACCGCCCACATTCCCTTTCCCATGAGGATCCCGGGCGCCCTGGCCGGCCTGCTCGCGGGAGGGATCGTGCACGTGATCGGCACCCAATCCGGCTGGATTCCCCCGGCTGGTGACCACTCCGTCATCGACGCCGCCGCCGCCCTCTGGCCGACGGCCTGGCTTGGCGTGCTGAAGCTCGAATGGATCGAGGCCTGGGGCGACACGATGCGGTATCTCCCGATCGTGATCCCGTTCGCCCTCGGCACGGTCGTGGGGGGCATCGACTGCACGGAGAGTGCTGCGGCAGCGGGTGATGAATACGACGCGGGCCGCGTGATCGGGGTCGAGGCAATCGCCACGCTCATCGCCGGGGCCTGCGGCGGCGTGATTCAGACCACTCCCTACATCGGCCACCCGGCCTACAAGGCGATGGGTGGACGAGCCGCCTACACGCTGGCGACCGCCGCCGTCATCGGTATCGCCGGCCTGACCGGCACCTTCGCCTACCTCTACGAGTTCATTCCTCAGGCGGCCCTCGTGCCCATCCTGATGTTCGTGGGCCTGGAGATCACGGCGCAGAGTTTTCACGCAACGCCCCAGCGCCACTACCCGGCGGTGGCCATCGCCTGCGTGCCGGCGCTCGCCGCGCTCGTCACGATTCAATGCGACAAACTCCTCGCCGCCGGCGCCGCGCCAGGCCCGGCCTTGGCCCGTGAACTCTTCTCGCTGCAACTCCTCTCGGCTGGATTCATCGTCACGAGCCTCCTGTGGGCCGGCATGCTGGCAGCCCTCCTCGACCGCACACTCCTTCGGGCCGCCGGCTGGTGCCTGGCCACGGCGGCGCTTGCCTCCGTCGGCGTGATCCATTCCCCGTTCAAGGACGGCCGGCTCTTTGTGCCATGGGCGGTGGGCGACCTTCCGTCCGAGGCCGCCGGCCGAAGCCCGCTCGTTCTTGCGGCAGCCTATGCGCTGCTCGCCGTGATCTTCGCTGCGTGGTCGTGCGCGAGTCCCACCGCAGCGGGTGGTGAGTCTCGCCACCCCGACCGGTAGCCTTTTGGAGTGTAGACTCGCGGCATCTCCGACGGAGCGACTCGTTGATGAACTCCCCGTGCCCGACGCTTCCCCGCCTTGCCTTCGGCAACGCATCGGCGGTGTCCAACGACGATCTCGAGGCGTTCACCGCCGTCCAGCGTTCGGCCATGCCGACGGTCCGTCGATATGAGCCGCTCGACGGCACACGGGCGTTTCGTCATCGCTGCGCCCAGGCACGGATCGGCGACCTGCGACTCACGGCCACCGCCTCCACGCCGCTCGCTGTCGAGGTGGATGATTCGCCGTCTCCAACGCTCCTCATCCCCTTTCATGGCTGGAGCACATCGGTGCTGGGTGGCCGGGAATACCGCTGGCATGCCGGTGGGTCCGCGATGTATCTGCCCGGCCCCAGACGCTCGGGCACCTCTGGTGTTCGATCGGTGCTCAGCATCACCTTCGACCCGAGTCGGCTCGAAGCCACGGCCCGATCGATGCTGGGACCGACACCCGACCGACGCCTCGCCCTGCGACTCGAATCGGCTCGCATCATTCCGCTGAGCCCAACACGATCGCCTGCCATGGCGATTCTGAAACAGGTGCTGCCGCTCATCGATCTTGCCTCAGGGCGAGAGGAGCATCTCCGCCTGCTTGGCGTTGACGGCATGCTCTACCGGCTGATCGCCCTGATGCTGGCCCCCGAATCAGTGGCGCCCGGGTTCACGTCCTCCCATGTGACCGACGCGGATTCTGCCGTCCATCGAGTGACGGAGCACATCGTCAATCACCTCGCCGATCCCCTGTCGGTGGAGGACCTGGCAAACATCGGCGGGCTTTCGATCAGAACGCTGCAGGTCGCATTCCGGCGCACCTACAACTGCTCGCCCCGCGACTGGATTCAACGGCGACGCCTGGTGGTCGCGCGGGAGAAACTCCTCGACCACGGACGCAGCGACACGCTCGAGGACATTGCGAGCTCGTGTGGCTTTTCATCGGCGGCGGCGCTGATCGCCGCCTACTCGCGACGCTACGGCGAGACGCCAACCGCCACGCTTGGGCGCACCGGCCGGCCATAGCTCCTCGGCACCATGCAGGCCGGCGACGCGCACGGCAACACCTGCGCTTTCTCGCCATTTCGCGCCGATTCGTCCCTGCCCGGGCCCGATTCGTCACTTTTTCGGGGTGGCCCATGGATCGACGGGGGCTGCACGACATACCCTGCCCGCGTCGATCCCACCTTTTCCAATCCCACCTTTTCTCCTCCGGAGCCCTTCCAATGAACCGCCTCGCTTTCCCGATCCTGATGGCGTCGTCCCTCGTCTCGTCGCTGCTGCTCACGCCCGAAGCCCGCGCGACGGTGCTGACCTACTCGGTGAACTCGGCCTCGGGGACCTCCTGGGGGGGCACGTTCGATGTGCCCAACATGAGCGCCACCGTCGATCTCAACGTCAGTTCGGTGGCCGCGATCACGGCCGTTTCCGGCACGACCACGTATTCGTGGAACCCAAACTATTGCGGCACGAACAACGTGATCCCCTACATCGAATGGGCTGCTTTCTCCGGTGGATTCAGCGCGCTCCACGTCGAATCGACGGCATTCCAGGCCTTGTATGGCAGCGCCAACGATACCTGGAACGACGCGGTGAACACGGGCACGTTCGCCATCTCCGGCAACTCGTCGGTGTCGTATCAGGGCACGTCGGATGTGCTCCAGGGCACCGGCGGCACCATCACGTTCGCCGTCGCGGTCCCGGAGCCGACGGTCTCCATCCTCGCCAGTGGTGCCGCACTCGCCGGAACGGTCCTGGCCCGCCGGCGCTATTCGAGGCCGTAGGCGCCGGCGACAGGAATGTCGATGCCGGAGCGGCTTGCAAACTGCGTCTTGGAGAGGAATCGCGGCTCGAGGTTGAACGTAAAGCCGACGTTGTTGCGGCTGTAGTCGACGTTGAACCCGAAGGTCATGAGGAACGACTCGCCGATCCGCACGAGCTGGAAGTTTTGGCCGATGTTGTTGCCCGTGAGGTTGATGGCTGATCCGAACGAACTCGCCCACTTGGGGCTCATGCGGTAGGTGTACGATCCCACGAGCACCGAGGCGCTGATCGGGCCGCCGAACTGATTGAAGCCGAGGTAGAAGCTGCCCCGAGGCGTGCGGTTGAGCATCGCCCCCACGGTGTAGAGCTGCTGCCCCTCGGTGAAGAAGTCGACGTCGGCCGTCGAAACGACCACCGTGCGGTCGCCCACGTGCCAGCGGAAGTCGTACTGCCACAGCCCCATCACCTGCCCGAAGTTCTGGCTCGTCGTCGGGAAGAGCTCGCCATCCACGTCGAACGTGATCCAGTCGATGATCCGGCGGTTTCCGATCGGGCCGCGCTTCGTCTGCCACCGCTGCCGGGCTGCCAATCGGAAGGCGGTCAGGTCGTTGGCGATTTCGGTGGGCCCGGTCACCCAGCCGCCCATGCCCCGGCGGACGAGATAACTGCGCGGGTCAAACTTGTTGTCGGGGCCGAAGATGTAGGGGGCCGGCAGAGGCGTCACCAATCCGGCCCCACGCGCCGCCCCGAAATCCCAGTAGGGAATGTTGCGTCGATACTGGTTGATCGTGTCGTCGTCGATCTGGTCGTAGAGCGGCAACTGATCGATGTTCTGCGTGGAGTTTGCATAGGCAAACTCCCCTTCGAACACCACCTTGTGGGCGATGCCGTGAACATTCCAGAGCTGGCTCTCCACGGTGTTGTCGGCGGTCCACATCGGCAGGCTGGATCGGATGCCAACCTGCCCGTAGGCGCGATCGAGCGGTGAGCCATCGAGGGCCTCGCCCCAGTGCGCCAGTTCGCCGAGGGCATAGGGAACAACCTTCACCGCGCCGGCCTGGAACGGCAGGTCGAGTTCCTGACGCGTGGCCGCCCGCTCGCCGAGCACGTTGGCCTCGTAGGGAAGGAGCGTCCAGATGTTGCCCCCCTGGCCGACCGTCGGTGTCTGGGGGAGCGACTGCCGGGCATAGGCGACGTTGGAGTGCTCATACCAGCTCACGGCGTCGTAGAGCAGCGGCTGGGCCATGAAGTAGTGGTCGAGCCGTGGCCACCACTCGGTCTGCGTGAAGAACGGATCGAGCCGCACGCTCGACAGCAGCTTCAGTTCGCGATTCTCAACCGGACGCCTCAGATCGAGCCACGTCCGCTGCTCGTAGCCTTCCTCCCATTCCGCCTCGTAATACTCTTCGAGGAAGTTCATGTCGCTGATCCAGCCGACCGTGCCTCGCGCCTGCCAGCCGCCAAACAGGCTCTCGGTCGAGCCGCCAAGATCCTGTCGGTGCCGCCAGAACGTCCGGCCCCGGAAGGTGCGGTTCGGGAAGCCCGGATAGTCGAGGCCGCGACGGTAGAGACCGACGTTGTCGCGACCGGCATCGCCGATGAACCAGGCGTCGAGGTCACCGCTCGCCGGAGTCGAGAGCCCGAGGAACGAGGGACGGTTGTAGAGGAGCGACGTGCCGCCGCCAGGACCTCGGTAGCTGAGGTTGTCGATGTCGAAGTCCCAGTCGACGCCATCCGGAGGCCGCCTCCAGCCGAAGACCTGGAATGCGTCCCATCCCGTCAGGATCTGCACGCCGAAGATCCGGTCGTTCTTGAGCTGCAGATCATTGATGTAGAACGTCGGCTTCTTGGCGTTGGTCGCGAGCACGGGCCACCAGAGCACCGGCACACCCATGATGGTCGCGGTGTTGCCGCGGCTCGTGATGAACTGCTGGTGCTCGACCTGCGGCTCTCCCGTGACCGGATCAAACGCCGGCTCCCCGAACGGTCCGGCGAGCGGCACCTGTTCGTCGGTGAACTCGAGTTCCCGCGAGCGGAACTCCCAGCTCGGCACACCGAGCCGGCTGGAGGTGAGGCCCGTGCGTTGGGCGATGAACCGGCTTCGGTCCACCTGCCGGATGACGTCGGCCCGCAGCCGCACGGCACCGGCGTAGTTGTCGACCGGCGTGAGCACGGTCGCCCCGGTGATCACGCCGCTCGAGCGGGGCACGTCGTAGAACATGTTCTCCGCCTCGACCACACGCTGGCCCTGACGGAAGACGACGTTGCCCTCCATGTAGAGCTCGAGCGGCACGTCGGCCGCCTGGCCCGCAGCCCCGTCGAGATCGGGCTGGCCGGTGCCGCGGGTCCAGATCACGAGCCGGTCCGCCGAGATGTCGAGCGGCCCGGCCGGGTCGACGCCGTCGATCACGAGATTGACGCCCGACGTGATCACCGCGATCCACTCGTTGCCCGTCGGGCTCGGCAGCCACTTGATCGCCAGCGGCACACTCGAACGCGGGAAGGCCCGCAGCCGACGAACGGGGGTGGCCGTCGGCACCGGAGCCGCCGCGGGAGCGCCAAACTCGCTGAACTGCGCCTGCTCGATCGGCGACTCCTCGTAGGACGCCGGCTGCACGGTCGATGCATCGTCGATCCCGCCCACGGCCAGCGCGACCGGCTCGGCCGGTGCCTCGTAGATCGGGGGTGTCGTTGCCGCGCCCACCACGCTTGCGAAGTCGAGCCGTGGATCGCGCAGCGTCCAGAAGCGTCCTGTCCATCGCGGACCGCGGACCACCGCGGGCGCCGCTTCGGCGCCAGGGGTCGTGGTCACCTTCACGTCGCCCGCCATGCGCACGAGCATGCTCCGCACCCGCGGCTCGGCGGCGGCCTCTTCGTCGGCCGGCGCCTCCGGCGCAGCCTGCTCGATCCAGACGACCGCCTCGTGCGCCCTCGCCTCGGTCGATCCCTGCGCAATGCTGACGCCACCGGTGAGATGCCAGACGTCGTAGGAGCCTTCCGTCCAACGCGAGGCCTGCGTTGCCGTGACGGCAATCGGCTCCGACGGATCAGCCGACGGCACCTCGATGCGCCCGGCCTCCGCGATGGCGGCCGCAAGGCCGCGCGCCGGCAGCGACGCAAGCGCCCCGGCACTCGCCGAAGGTGTGATCACCTCGTCGGCGAGAAGGCCCGACGACGCGGCAAGCCACCATGCCACAGCCCAGAGCGCAGCGGCGCACCGGGGGCCTGCGCGCAGACGCACGCTGTGTCGGGGCGGACTCGTGGTGTGGCCGAGGAGCTGCACTCGGTTGGATCACTCGGGACGAAAATGGCCTGTCGGCCGGAAAAATCGCGGGTTTATAGGAGGGTCGGCGCAGGCGGGTCAAGGCAGGGCGGGGGCGGTTCACCGGCCGCAAGTGACGGCGGCGCGGGGGGTTACCACCGTGGGCCCGCCGGGCGATAACCGGCCGCGGACGTGGCCGATGCGCCCTCACAACGATCGCGGCGTCCGGTACTGATGCGCCGGGGCCGTGGAAGGCTTGGCAAAATACCGGGGACTTCAGGCAATGCCGGTAAGATGGCGGCTCGTCATTCGTCACCCCCCATTCCCCGCCGTTCGAGCGAGCCGCCGAGTTGCCCCCTTCCTCGCCGCCGCCCCCCTCCGCCCCGCCCAGCCCCGCTCCGTCCGTGGCGGGACGCATCGCGAAGTTCCTGGTCTGCCGGCGATTCCCCCTTTTTCTGATCGCCCTCCTCGCCCTGGTGGCCGCCGTCGACCGATCGAGGCTGCTGGAGTTCTCACGGTCGATCGACACGATGTTTGACCGCGCCGATCCGGCGCTCGTGCCCTACGCGCGGCTCACCCGCACCTTCGGCTCGAACGAGGTCGTGCTCGCCGCCTACGACGACGCAGACCTCTTCACGCCCGAGGGCATCGCCCGTGTGCGGGGCCTGGCGAACGACCTCGCCTCGATCCCTGGAGTGACCTCGACGACGAGCCTGGCGAGCACGCCGCTGGGCGATGCGATCATCGACCTCGATCGTGGGCTCGCGTCGGGATGGGCCAGGCGGCTCGTGGCGCTCTTCGAGGGCTACGTCGTGGGACCCGATCACCGAACCGCGGCGATTGCCTGCGTGCTTGCGCCGGTGGCTCCCGGCGGAACGACATCCCGCACCGCCACGATCACCGCGATCCGAGAGCGGATGCGTGAGCTTCCCGCCGGCACCGTGGCGGGCGAGCCGGTCATGCTGCTCGACGGCTTCACCATGCTCTCTCGTGACGGCGACCTGCTCGGCACCGGCAGCGGGCTGCTTGCCGGTGCCGTCCTGCTCGTCTGTTTCCGCAGCCTTCGCTGGCTGCTGGTGCCCCTCGCCGTGGTGCTCTTCGCCCTCTGGACGACCCGAGGGCTTCTCGCGATGGCCGGCATGAAGCTGACGATGGTCTCGACGATGCTCTCGGCCATGGTGACGGTGGTCGGCATCGGCACAGTGACGCACGTGATCGTGGAGTTTCGCCGGCTCCGGGCCGAAGGCCTCGACGCCGACCAGGCCTTGCGCACGGCGATCACCACGCTCTGGTGGCCGATCGTCGGCGCAATCGCCACCGACATCATCGGCTTCGGTTCGCTCATCACGAGCAGCGTCGGCCCCGTGCACGACTTCGGCATCATGACGTCGGTGGGTGCCGCGATGGTGCTGGTGGCGGCGTGTCTGGTGGTGCCGTTTCTGGCGCTGGCGGGACGGTTCGACCAAGACCCGCGCATGGCCTGGGGCGAGGGCCGACTGGAGCGGGGGCTCGATCAGCTCGTGGCCTGGATCATCGACCATCCGTGGCCGATTCTCGCGGCCGTGTCGGCGGGGGCGGCGGGGTGCATGGCCGGCATGACGTGGCTCACGGTCGAAACCGATTTCACCCGCAACTTCCGTCCATCGAGTCCCACCGTCGCCTCCTACGAGATGGTGGAATCACGGCTGGGCGGAGCCGGCGTCTGGGACGTGCTCGTGCCCGCCACGGAACCGATCGACGCCGATCAGCTCGGGGCGCTCGATCAGTTCGCCGATCGCCTTCGGCACGAGGTGACCGTGCCCGGCATTGATGGCACGCCGGAACCCGGGCTCACGAAGGTGATGTCGGTCTCCGACGTCCTCTCCGCAGCGCCCTTGGTGCCACGCGCCGTTCAGGCCCTCGCGGTGAACACGATGCTTCGCCGCGAGGAAGACCAGCAGCCGGCGTTTGTCCGCTCGCTCGTGGGCCGTGATCCCGACACCGACACGAGCTGGCTCAGGGTGATGCTCCGGTCACGGGAGCGTCAGCCGGCAGAGGCCAAGCGATCGATCGTCGGACAGGTTCGGCGATTGGCGGCCGAAGCGTATCCGCCGGCCGATGGTCGGGACGGGGCCGAGGTGACGGGATTCTTCGTGCTGCTCGCGCAGCTCGTCGACCGGCTGCTCGCCGATCAGTGGAAAACCTTCCTGATCGCGGCACTCGGGATCTTCGCGCTCCTGGCGGTGGCCCTTCGCAGCGTGCCGTTGGCGGCGATCGCATTGGTCCCCAACAGCCTTCCGATCTTCGTCGTGCTCGGCCTGCTTGGATGGGCCGGAGAGCCGGTGAACATGGGCACGGCGATGATCGCCGCGGTGTCGATGGGACTCTCGGTGGATAGCTCCATCCACTACATCACGGCATTTCGGCGGCGGCTCTCCCACGGCACCCACGCCGCGGCCCTCGAAACGGCCCACCGCACCGCGGGCCGGGCGATGGTGTTTTCGACGCTCGCGCTGGCCACGGGCTTCCTGGCGCTCACCACGAGCGGCTTCATGCCGACCGTGTCGTTCGGCTGGCTGTCGTGCCTGACATTGCTCGGCGGATTGATCGGCAACCTCGTGGTGCTGCCCGTGCTGCTCACGCTCGCAACGCCCTGTCGCGGCACCACCTCCCCCGCCCCGTGAAAACGGGTTACAAAAAGAGCCCCTGAGGAGAACAATCCATGACCAACGAGTTTCTGCCCGCCGGCGGCATCGTCTGTGAACCATCCACGCGCCCCGAGGCCGTCGAGGCCGACGCCCTGGTCGTGTTTCTCACGGAAGGAAGCCTCTCGGGCAGCGCGGTCGACGTCGATGCCGCCACCGGAGGCCTGCTGGCGCGGCTCCTCGCCTCCGGTGACCTCTCGGGTCGCCGCAACGAGTGCATCCCGCTCCTCGCCGTGCCCGGCCTGCGAGCCTCCCAACTCGTGGTGGTGGGGATGGGGAAGCGTGAGTCGATCGACGCCGGCGTGGTCTACCGTGCGGCCGCCACGGCGGCACGGCACCTGGCTGCGAAGGCTCGCGGACGCGTCGCCTTCCTCGCCGACGGCGGATGGACGACGAAACAGGTGGAGCAGGCGGTGGCAGGGGCTGCCGTCGGCATGGTGGGCCAGGATCTCTACCGGTCCGAGCCGAAACGAATCCGCTTCGGCACGACGATCTGGCTGGCGGCTCCCGTGGAGGCGGTCGAACACGGGGCGATCATCGCCGATGGGGTGAACCTGGCTCGGCGACTGGTGAACATGTCGCCCGACCATCTCTACCCGCAGTCGTTCGCCGATGAGTGTGCCACCATCGCCGGACGCACCGGACTCGACATCGAGATCTGGGACGAGGACCGCCTCGCCCGCGAGCGATGCCAGGCGATCCTCGCGGTCGGTCGTGGGAGCAGCCGGGCACCGCGGCTCGTGATGCTTCGCTACCGAGGAGCCGGACGCACCGGGCAGGCGAGGCAGCCGGCGTCGGAGCCGCCGCAGCTGGCGCTCGTCGGAAAGGGCGTCACGTTCGATTCCGGGGGCCTGTCACTCAAGCCTTCGGAGGGGATGATGACGATGAAGTGCGACATGTCGGGCGCGGCCGCCGTGCTCGCGGCCGCCGCCACGATCGCGGCGCTTCGGCTGCCGATCGATATCGTCGTCGGCATCGGACTCGTTGAAAACATGACCGGCCCGGCGGCCTATAAACTCGGGGATGTCATTACTGCCCGCAGCGGCACGACCATCGAGGTGCACAACACCGACGCCGAGGGCCGGGTCGTGCTGGCCGACGTGCTCGACGTGATCCGCGGCGAGAAGCCACGTCGCATCGTCGATCTCGCCACGCTCACCGGCGCGTGTGTCGTGGCGCTCGGCCAGGACGTGGCGGGGCTCTTCGCCAACGACCAGCCCTGCTGCGACGCGGTCGCCGAGGCGGCCCGGGCGATGGGGGAGCGAGTGTGGCAGCTGCCCATGGACGCCGAGTACGACGAGCAGATCACCAGCGAGGTGGCCGACATCAAGAATGTCGGCGACGGCCGGTGGGGAGGGGCGATCACCGCCGCGAAGTTCCTGGAGCGGTTCGTGGGCGGCATCCCCTGGACCCACGTCGACATCGCCGGGCCCGCCTTTTCCGAGAAGCCGCGGCCATGGACCGACGGCGGTGCGACCGGCTCGATGGTGCGTCCACTCGTGGAACTCGCCCGCAACGGCGGCTGAACCGGCGGCTCAGAGGAGCGTGCCGAGTTCGTCGACGAGTTCGCCAAACCGGGTGAGGGCCGTCGCGACCGGCTCGGGCTTTTCGAGATCGACCCCCGCGTCGCGGAGCAGGTCGAGCGGCCACTTCGACGAACCGGCCCGCAAGAAGCCGAGGTAGCGATCGAGCGCCCCCGGCTCGCCATCGGCCACCCGCTTCGCGAGCGTGATCGCCGCGGCCAGCCCCGTCGCATACTTGTAGACGTAGAAGGCGTTGTAGAAGTGCGGGATGCGCAGGCACTCGAGTTCCAAATCGGCGTCGACCACGAAGGTTGGACCAAAGTAGGCGTCGAGCAGCTCCCGGTAGATTCCCCGGAGCCGTTCGAGCGTCAGCGGCTCCCCCGCCTCCGCCGAGGCATGGCTCTTTCGCTCGAACTCAGCAAACATCGTCTGCCGAACGATCGTCGCCCGGATGGAGTCGATCTCGCGCGCGATGATGGCCGCCCGCTCCTTGGGCGACGTCGCCCGCTTGAGCAGGAGCCGCGTCAGCAGCTGCTCGTTGAAGGTGCTCGCCACCTCGGCCACGAAGATCGTGTAGCCCG
>JAFMIU010000133.1 GCA_017853835.1 Pirellulales bacterium
GTGGGTTACGGACAGTCGCTCGAGCGCAAATGGCGGCCGGGCGCAGTATCGCAGAAGGTGTTCCAGACTCCGAAAATAGTTCGGCACATCGCGGTCGATGAGGGCGATCCGCACACTCGCGTCGATGGAAAACCCGCTGTTCTCCCAGGCGAGCATGTCGGCAGCCGCAGAAGCGTCGAGCAGGCGAGCGAGCATGAACCAGCGGATCACTCGGCGGCGGACCCGCTCGGTGAGCGCGGCCAGATCGGCCTGGTTGATCGGGTGGGCGGACAGGAACGCCGGTGAGGCGTCGCACCCTGCTCCGCCAGCAACCGGCACGAAGACGCCATCGGTTGCACACACGTGCAGATGCACGTGGTGGTTCAGCGCCGAGCCGAAGCGGTGCAAGAAGGAGATGGCGCCGAGCCGCGGGCGGGCGGCTGCGGGGGCGGCGGCGTCAATCGTCACGGCTGCCGCAGCGCTCAGCAGCCGCTCGATCTCAGCAAGAAAGATCTTCGTGAGGGCGGCGACGGCCTCGGGGCGGTTGGCGAGGAAGCAGCGCAGCCGCTTCGGCACGGAGATCACCCACTGTCGCACAGGAACCGGCGGGATGACGTGATCGACGAGATGGGCGGCGGCCTGCGCCATGTGCCTGCCATTGCAGGATGGGCACACCCCGCGCCCCTTGCACGAGAACGCGATGACAAACCCCTGGCCGCAGCCCGTGCAGAGCCTCGACCGGAAACCTCGCCAGGTGGTCGAGCGTCCGGTAGAACACCCGGTTGAGCAGCCGCCGCAGGCCGCTCTCGTCCTCACTCTCCTGTCGCTGCATCAGCACCACATCCCAGCCCTCGCTGGCCAACGTGAACGCCCGCGGAATCTCGGCGGGCGGATGCTGCAGGTCGGCGTCGAGGAAGGCCACGTGGTCGGCGGTGGCGTGGTCGAGGCCGGCGAGCATCGCCGCCTCGTGGCCGAAGTTGCGGGAGAGGTGGATCACCTCCACGCCGCCGCGGTCGGCGAACCGGTCGAGAATCTCACCCGAACGATCGATCGAGCCGTCGTTGACATAGAGAATCCGGGCGACGACACCCCGCGACGCGAGCGTGGCAACCGCCCGCGACACCTCGGCGTGAAAGGCCGGCAAGGCAGCCTCCTCGTTGTAGACCGACACGACGATGTCGAGACGCAGAGCGGCGTGCATGGCAGGCTTCCGGGGGCCGGAGCGTAGCAGCAGCCGGGGACGGGCCGAAGGTCGGAACCGGGCGGCAGACGCGGGTTTGGTCTCCTCGCAGGCAATCCGGGTAGCCTTGGCAAGCCCCGGCGGCGACGTGGCGACCGTCCACGCGGGCCGCACGCCGCCCGCGATCTGGCGTGCAGCAGCCTTCTTGCGGTCGTCGCCGTGACGACGCCCGTGACGTCGCTGCGGACGCGACACATCGAATCCGCCTCGGACGAGTGTATGCTCCGCCGGTTGCCGGATGGTGGCCGGCCCGCGACCTCCGCCACCAGCACCCACCGGAGTGATGGCCCATGCCCGACCGGCGTTCGCCGATCCAGGACTTCCTGGAGCTCATCCACGCCAGGTACGCCGATTTCCGCGAGGGCGAAGTCGCGACGTACATCCCCGAACTGGCCAACGCCAATCCGGAGAGTTTTGGGATCTGCGTCGCCACCGCCGACGGCTTCGTCTACGAAGTCGGCGATTCGCGGCAGGAGTTCACGATCCAATCGATCTCCAAGCCGTTCGTGTATGGCCTGGCCCTCGACGAGCGGGGTCCGGAGCACATGTTCACGAAGGTCGGCGTGGAACCAAGCGGTGATGCCTTCAACGCCATCAGCCTCCACAAGACGAGCGGCTGCCCGCTCAACCCCATGATCAACGCTGGAGCGATCGCCACCACCGGCCAGATCGGGGCCTCTCCGCCCGAGCCGTGCTTCGAACGGATCCTGGAGATGTTCTCCCGATACACCGGCCATGCGATGCACGTTGACGAGGCCGTGTACGAATCCGAGAGCCTCACCGGGCATCGCAATCGGGCCATCGGGCATCTCCTGCGAAACTTCGACGTGCTCGAGGGCGATCCGACCGCGGCGGTGGACACCTATTTCCGGCAATGCGCCATCTCCGTGAACTGTGTCGATCTTGCGCTCATGGGGGCCACGCTGGCCAATCAGGGCATCAACCCGCTGACCGGGACGAGAGCGATCAAAGACACGCACGTCCGCAGCGTGCTCAGCGTCATGGCGTCCTGCGGGATGTATGACTTCTCCGGCGGCTGGATCTACAACGTCGGCATGCCGGCCAAGAGCGGCGTCGCAGGCGGCGTGGTCGCCGTCCTTGCGGGCCAGCTGGGCATCGGCGTCTATTCCCCGCGGCTCGACGCCCAGGGCAACAGTGCCCGGGCGCTCCAGGTCTGCAGGGAACTCTCGCAGGCCTGGCAGCTGCACCAGTTCAATCCGCCGTTTTGTGCGCACACGAGCCGACGGATGCGGTGCACCGGGGAGGAACGGCACTCGAGTCGCATCCGCCACCCCACGGAACGGGCCTGCCTCGGCGAACACGGCGGTCAGATCCACCTCTTCGAGATCCAGGGCAATCTGGCCTTCGCCACGGTGGAACCGATCATCCGCGACGTCGTCCGCTGCACGGGTCGCCGGGGCGTGATTCTCGATTTCCACCACGTCACCGGAATCAACCACGTCGCGTCGCAGCTGCTGGCCGACCTGGCCGACGCACTCAGCCACCAGGGAACCGCGATCTTTTTCACCTCCACGCAGCAGCTGCCGCTGCTGCGGCAGGAAGTGGGCTCCCATCTCGCCGACGCCTCCGTCATCGACCGCCTGTTTCGGTTTCGATCGACCGACGCGGCGCTCGAATGGTGCGAGGACGAGCTGCTGCGGGAGCTCATGCCGGCAGGGCCGCTGACGGTGAACGACCTGCGGCTCTTCGAGATCGCGTCCGGTCTCGCCGACGAGGAACTCGGCGTGTTCAGCGGATTGATCACCAGGCGGCCCTACGCTCCCGGAGACTATGTGATTCGCCGCGGCGACGAGGCTACGAGCCTGTTTCTCGTCACGAAGGGAATCGTCGGGGTCTGGCTGGGCGACCACGAGAGCGGCAAGCGGGTGGCGAGTTTTTCGGTCGGGACGATGGTGGGCGAGATGGCGTTCCTCGACGGAGCCCGGCGGTCGGCGAACGTCGTGGCCGAGGGAGACGTGGAGTGCGCCGTGTTCGAACTCGAGGACTTCAACCGCCTGCTGGAAAGCCACCCCCAGCTTCACACGACGATCCTGCGAAACATCGGCGTGTCGCTGGCGACGAAGCTGCGCAAGGTCAACGAAGATGTGCGGATCCTGATTGCCGAGCGGCAGTGACCAAGGGCGGGCGGCTTTCCCTCGCCACGCCGCTCCGTAGCGCAGGTTGTCAACCTGCGGCACATCCACACCGCTCCGTAGCGGTTGGGCTGAAAAGGCAGACTCTGCAGCCGCGCCATCGCCTCCCCGGGCCGACCAGATGACGCGGATCCCGATCGCCAACTGGTATGATGGCGTCATTCCGGGGTTCGTGTTCGAAGGGTCATGTCATGTCCCGGCGATGGCTTCGCAGCGGTGTGGCGATCCTGCTGACGCTCAGCGTGGCGGCTTCAGGGCTCCGCTGCGTCCGAGCCCAACAGGCGGGCGCCGCGGTCACCGCTTCGGCTTCCGCGACATCCGTCGAAGCCTTGCTACCGGCCGTACCCGGCCCGCGGCAGGTGCTCGACCACCCACTCGCTGCCGTGTTGAAGTTTGCCCACAGCGAGCGAGCCTACCTGCAGCAGACCGTGCGCGACTTCACGTGCCGGGTCACCAAGCGCGAGCGGATCGACGGCGAGTTGCAGGACTACTACTACATCGACATGCGCGTCCGGGAGCAAGCATCGGCGGGCGGGCGGGTGACGCAGCCACTCAGCGTGCTGCTCGAGTTCCTCGGCCCCTCCGACGTCGAAGGCCGGAGAGCCCTGTTTGTCGCCGGCCAGAACGACGACAGGCTGCTCGTCCGCAAGGGCGGCAGACGTTTCGGCCACGTCGTCATCGACATCGATCCGTTCGGGTCCATCGTCAAGCGGGAGAGCCTCATGCCGATCACCGAGATCGGCTTCTCGCACCTGCTCGACCGGACGATCCGCACGCTGCAGCAGGATGTGGCGGCCGACCCTTCCGGTGACAACACGATCGTGGAGCACATCACCACCGCCACCATCGACGGTCGCCCCTGCGAGATGCTGCGAATCACGCACCCGCTGCGGCGCGATGGCCTGCAATTCTTCAGCGCCAGCATGTCCATCGATTCCGAACTGCACGTGCCCGTGCGTTTCGACGTGTATGACTGGCCGGAGACGCCCGGCCAACAGGCACCCTTGATGGCCGAGTTCACGTATACGAACGTGACGCTCAACGCCAATCTGGACGACGCGACCTTCAAGCCGGCGATTCTCCGCGGCCCGTGATAGCGTTGCCAAACCGCTCACGCGGCCACGCGATCTAAGCCGGGCTGTACGCCTCACGGCGTGACGCTTCCTGCGGTGTCAGGAAGCGCAATCGCGGAAGCGATGGTGGCCTGGTTGAACATCCGGGCAGCGGCGTCTTCCGCCGCCGATTCGTCCCAAGGTGTGGCGGATTCGTCCCTGCCTATGCCCGATTCGTCCCTAACCATGCCCGATTCGTCCCACCGTGGACTTTGCACCCATCAACTGAGGTATCGGCTGCTATGACTTTGCTTGGCGTGACCGTTCACGCCCTCATAGCAGGAGGTTCGCCCATCATGTTTTCTTCGTTCGCCCGCAAAGCCCTTGCCGCGTGCCGTGTCGGTGTTGTCGTCACGACTCTGGGACTGTTCCCGCAGGCGGCCCTCCGCGCCGACACCACGTTCGACAGCGGCACCACGACGATCAGCACGGGCACGAACTTCGGGACGAATCTCGTCGTGGGCGACACCGGCACGGCGACGCTGAGAGTCGTGGCTGGCGGCAACGCCTCCGACGCCTACGCCTTCTTGGGCTACGACACCACCGGCCAGGGCGCCGCGGTCGTGACCGGAGGCACCTGGACCAGCAGCAGCGCCCTGCACGTCGGCTTTCTCGGGTCGGGCTCCCTCGACATCAACGGCGGCTATGTCCGGAGCACCAACTACTCGGCGCTCGCCTGGGTCTATGGAAGCACCGGCACCGCGACAGTGACGAGTGGCACGTGGTCCACCGATAGCTTCTTTGTCGGACATCGCGGCGTCGGCGGCCTGACGGTGAGCGGCGGCAGCGTCGCAGCGGACTATCAGGTGCTCGTCGGAGTCGAAGATTCGGGCAACGGCACGATGATGATCAACGGCGGCAACGTCACGAGCCCCTGGGGCTCGGTCGGCTATCTCGGCTCCGGCTCGGCGACCGTCGCCAGCGGATCCTGGAGTCTGGGCAACACGCTCTATGTCGGAAACTTCAATACGGGCGACCTCACCGTGAACGGGGGCCGCGTTACGAGCGGCGCCGGATCCATCGGTGACGCCGCCGCCGGCATCGGCACCGTCACAGTCACGAGTGGCACCTGGTTCAACGTCGGAGGTCTCGACGTGGGGAACGCGGGCAACGGCACCCTCCTGATTACCGGAGGCTTCGTTCGGTCCGCATCGAGCCGCGTGGCCGCGTCTGGCGGCGCTGGAATCGCGACCATCAGCAGCGGCACGTGGGACAGCGGCGATTTCGCGGTCGGCGCGGTGGGCAACGGAACCCTGACGGTATCCGGAGGGCTGCTCACGAACTCCGGCAGCGCCGCCATCGGCGTCGTAGCCGGGGGCAGCGGTACCGCCACAGTCGGCGGCGGCCTGTGGTCCAACGCCCAGGATGTGGTCGTCGGCGGTGCCGGCAACGGCACGCTCAACGTGAGCGGCGGCAAGATCACTGGATACGCCGCGATCATCGCCGACGATGCCGCCGGCGTCGGCACCGTCACGGTGACGAGCGGCACGTGGACCAGCA
>JAFMIU010000054.1 GCA_017853835.1 Pirellulales bacterium
CTTCATCGACGACGTCAGCGAGCAGAACGCCGACAAGGGGCACGTCGTTTTCAAAGTGACATGCGGCCGATGCCACGGCGATTTCACGAAGACCGGGGCGAAGGCCTACGCACTCGTCTCCTTCCCCAACAAACTTGTCGACCACGACGAACTCGGCACGGATCCGCTTCGGATCACCGGCGTGTTCGACATGAACCTCGAAGAGAAAAAGCGGTTTCTCAGCGGCAAGGTGCGAACGACCAACCGCTACGTCGCCCCGCCGTTGGTCGGCATCTGGGCTCGTGGACCATACCTGCACAACGCCTCCGTGCCGACCCTCTACAACCTGCTCAAGTCTTCGACCCGGCCGAGGAAGTATTCGATGAAACCGAGCAGCATCGATCCGACCAACTACGACCAGGCCAGGGTCGGCTGGAAATACATCGACGTGTCCTCGAAGAGCCACGAGCAGATTCTCGAAGACATGGAGCGCGAGCCCTACCTTCGGGTCTTCGACCCCGATTGGCGGTCGCCGGAACAATGGGACGACCTTCGGCAATCGCTGGCTGCGATCAGCCACGTGAAGGTCGATCCCACGAAGCCGGAACTTTTCACCGGCATGCTCAACACCGGCCACACGTTCGGTGACGACCTCACGGAGGAGGATCGGCTCGCCCTGATCGAGTTCTTGAAGTGCCTCTGAGCCGCCCCGCCGGAGGGTCGGGCGATGGAAGGAACCACCCGAGGATCACCGGCGATCCATCGCAGCATCAGGCGTGCATCGCCTTGACGAGGTTGGCGTCGATCGCCGCCAGAAACTCCTCGGTGGTGAGATGCGGTTGGCTCGGGCCGATGAGCATCGCCAGATCCTTGGTCATCTTGCCCTCCTCCACCGTCTCGATGCAGACCCGCTCGAGCGTCTCGGCAAATCGCGTCACGTCGGGCGTGCCGTCGAGCTTGCCCCGATGGGCGAGGCCACGGGTCCAGGCGAAGATCGAGGCGATCGGATTGGTGCTCGTCGGCTTGCCCTGCTGATGCTGCCGGTAGTGCCTGGTCACCGTGCCATGGGCCGCCTCGGCTTCCACGGTCTTGCCATCGGGCGTCATCAACACGCTGGTCATCAGGCCGAGCGATCCGAAGCCCTGGGCCACGATGTCGCTCTGCACGTCGCCGTCGTAGTTCTTGCAGGCCCAGACGTAGCCACCCTCCCACTTCAGGGCGCTGGCCACCATGTCGTCGATCAGCCGGTGTTCGTAGGTGATCCCCTTCGCCTCGAATTCCGCCTTGAACTCGGCGTCGAAAATCTCCTGGAAGAGGTCCTTGAACCGGCCGTCGTAGGCCTTGAGGATCGTGTTCTTCGTCGACAGATAGACGGGGTAGGTTCGGGCCAATCCGTAGCGAAAGCTCGCGCGGGCGAAGTCGCGAATCGAATCGTCGAGGTTGTACATGGCCATCGCCACGCCCGGTGACGGAAAGTCGTAGACCTTCATCTCCATCGGCTTCGAGCCGTCGGCCGGCGTGAAGGTGAGCGTGAGGGTGCCCTTGCCGGGAATCGTGACGTCGGTCGCGCGATACTGGTCACCGAATGCATGACGCCCCACCACGATCGGCTTCGTCCATCCAGGCACGAGCCGAGGGATGTTCTTGATGATGATCGGCTCGCGGAAGATCACGCCGCCGAGGATGTTGCGGATCGTGCCGTTCGGGCTCTTCCACATCTGCTTGAGGCCAAACTCCTTCACCCGGGCCTCGTCCGGCGTGATGGTCGCACACTTCACGCCCACGCCACATTCCTTGATCGCATTGGCGGCGTCGATGGTCACCTGATCCGACGTGGCGTCGCGGTTTTGGATGGAAAGGTCGTAGGCACGAATCTCGAGATCGAGGTAGGGGAGGATCAGCTTGTCCTTGATGAACTGCCAGATGATCCGCGTCATCTCGTCGCCGTCGAGATCGACGACCGGTCCCTTGACCTTGATCATTCCTGCCATGCTGCTGTCCTCCGTCGTGAACGTGGTGGGATGGCGATGTTGTACCAATCACCCGCCGGCAACCAAGGCCGCGAGAATCTCGGCGGCCGTCCCAACCTGATCGAGGTCGATCCATTCGTCGGCCGTATGGGCCTGGGCGATCGATCCGGGGCCGAACACCACGCTCGGCACTCCGGCGGCGGTAAACACGCTCGCGTTCGTTCCATAGCGGGCGGCGGTGCGGATGGCTGCCGCCCCTCGGGCATGGGCCTCGGCCGCAAGACGATCGACCCACGGCGCCGCCGCACCGTCGCCGCTGGCGTCGGGCAGGCCGGCACTCTCCAGGAACGGCTCCTCGTGATCGATCCTCGCCTCGCCGCATGCCTCGGCGATTCGGGCGATCACTTCGGCACGAGCCTCGTCCGGCGACTCGCCGGGGAGGACCCGTCGCTCGATCTCGAGGACGGCCAGGTCGGGAACGAGATTCACGCCTGCACCGCCGCGGATCGTTCCAAGGTTGAGCGTGGGCGGACCGCACGGATGGTCGGAGTGCCGGGTCAGCAGGTCCGACGCGAGGGATTCGATCGCGAGGATCACCCGCGCGGCCGGGTAGATGGCGTTGGCCCCCTGCTCGGGAAACGCGCTGTGGCAGGCGCGGCCATGCACGCGAATGCGCCAGCGGATCGCCCCCTTGTGCTGCATCACGAGATCGAGACCGGTGGGCTCGGCCACGATCGCCACCGCCGGCCTGCCGGTCACGATCCTCCGGGCCGCGGCATCCGAACCGGGATCGGAGGCGGAGGGCTGGTCCCACAACCTCGCCAAAGCCTTGGCGCCGGAAAAGCCGAACTCCTCGTTGACGGTCGCCGAGAACAGCACCGTAGCCCGTCGGGGGCGGGGCGAACGAGCCAGCATCTCGAGGGCGGCAACCATCGCCGCCATGCCCCCTTTCACATCGCACGTGCCTCGGCCATACATCCGGCCGTCGCGCACGCTCGGCACAAACGGTTCGATGGTCATGTTTTCGACGGGCACGGTGTCCTGATGGGCATCCCACAGCACCACGGGTGAGCCGGGCTCGGTGGCGTCGAGCCGGACCACAACGTTGTCGCGGCCCGGTGAAACGGGCTGGCGCACCCACGACAACCCCGCTTCCGTGAACCGCTGCACGAGGTAGTCGGAAACACGCCCCTCGAGATACTCCGGCCCCGACACATCGCGGCCCATCGGATTGACGCTCGGGCGGCGGACGAGGTCGGCAAGGATCGGAACATGGGATGGCATGGCGAGCACCCTACCAAACCGATTCCTCCGGTGCTTTCCCCTGCCCGCCGAATCATGGTAAAATCCGAGGCTCCGGATCGGGGAATCAACTGCCAGGTGGCGGTTGCCCCACGGCCGGTTCCCCATGCGGTGCCCCATGACCCTTCCCACGATTCGGCCGTCCCACCTGGTGCCACTCCTCCTCGTTGCGTTCGCAGGCCTGGTCTGGTGCCCGCGTCCGGTCATCGCCGACACCGCCTCCGACGAGCAGGCCATCCGCTCGGCATCGCAGGCCTACAAAGACGCCCTCGAAAAAGGAGACGGCAAGGCGCTCGCCAAACTCTGGCTGCCCGAGGGCGACATCATCGATGCGACCGGCGAAGTGCTCCCCGGCCGAACGAGCGTCGAGATGCTCGAACCCCCGGCGGCCGACGCCCCTCCGGCGGCCAAGCCTGCGATCACCTTCGAGAAGACGACCGTGCGATTCGTCAGCCCCGACGTCGCCCTTGAAGACGGTGTCGTTCGTGCGCTCCCGCCGGGATACTCGGTGCCGGTGCATGGTCGGTTCGCCGCCGTGTGGGTGCGGCATGAAGGCGCCTGGAAGCTTGCCGCGATCCGCGAATCAAAGAGCGACCGGGCGGTCGGCCACGAGGTGCTTGCCGATCTCGACTGGATGATCGGCGACTGGGCCGCGGTCGAGGACGCGACCGTGAAGACGGCCGGTGTCAGGCCGACGATCGAGGTGTCGGCACGATGGAACCGTCAGCACACGTTCATCATCCGCGACATGACGATCACTCCTCCCGGCGGCTCGCAGGATGATGCCATCCGCATCACGCAGCGGATCGGCTGGGATCCCCTCTCGAAGTCGATCCGTTCGTGGGTGTTCAGTTCCGACGGCGGCCATGGTGAAGCCGTGTGGTATCGCGACGGCGATTCGTGGGTGGCACGCGCCTCGGCCGTGCTGCCTGATGGTTCGCAGACATCGTCGCTCAACATGTACTCCTTCGATGGCAAGGACCGCTGCGTGTGGCGGTCGCTGCCCACCCACGTGGGAGGCGAACACATGCCGCAGGTCAACATGACGATGGTTCGCAAGCAGGGCACTGGCACGTCGGGAGGGGCTCGCTAGAGTCGCAACGCACCCATGGAGTCGAAGAGCATGACCCAGTTCCACACGGTTCGCACCCTCACCGCCATCGCCATGATGGTCGCCTTCGCCGCAGGCATCACCTCGACGGGGCAAGCGCAGCAGCCGGCCGCAGCGGCGCCGAAGGCCGCGGCCGGCGATGGCGACCTTGCCCGCAAGGCCGAAATCATGAACAGCCCGCGGTGGCGCCGGGCCATTTTCGAACTTGGCGAGTGGCTCTCGTCGCAGCAGATCTATTCGCCCCAGGAGGTCCGCAACATCAAGGCCGACTTCAATCGGCGCGTGGCGGCGATGTCGTCGTATGAGCTCGAATACCTCCTCGACGACCTCGACGCGAAGTTCAAGGTGATGGAAACCCCGGAAGCCCGTGATGCGCGGCAGTGGGTCGGCCAATACCTGTCGGTGATGTCGGATCAGAAGCGAGCCGAGGTGCTCAAGGACGTGCCCAACGTCGTCGCGATGTCGAGCGCCCAACTGCAGCAGGAGATCAGCAAGATCGAGCAGATGAAAACAGGCCTTCAGCAGCAGCAGCAGGCGTTTGACCAGAGCCGGCAGCAGCTCGTGGAGCGGGCCCAGGCCGCCCGCCAGGCGACGGCAGCCGCCTCCAACGCAGCCGCGGCGGCCGCCCAGTCGGGTGTTGCCTACTCCCCCTACCGCAGCGGTGGGGGCGGTGGTGGCGGTGGCGGTGGCGGTGGCGGAAAGCCACCGTTCTCCGACGCCCACAACTCGGGCATGACGGTGACATCGGGCCCGTGGGGCGCGTACGTCAGTTTCAACACGGGCAGTTTCTGAACGGATCCTCGATCCGGCTCAACGCCGAGCCCCACGGGGTGCGCCGCCGCTGGAAACCTGGGCAACCCAACGAGCCTGGGAAGGGGGGGTGTGCCCGGCGGTCGCCTGCGCCGCCATCCGTGACGGTACGGCCTTTCGTCAGCCGTAAGGTTCTGGTACCTCTCCCGACGCACCCGGGAGATTGTGCCTGGGCGCGCTTCATCGTGCCGCACCATGCACCTTCTTCGTCTCACCGCCGCGACCGCGCCGCCCCGCATCGAGCCGATCGCCAACTCGGCGAACCGGCCGCGATTTTCGGTGATGATTCCCGCGTTTGAGCCGGACGAGAAGATCTGCGTCACGATCCAATCGGTGCTCGACCAGGCCGGCACGGCCGACGAGATGCAAATCACCGTCGTGGACGATGCCTCGCCCGGCGGTCACGTCGAACGGCTCGTGCGGTCCATCGACCCCTTTCGACGGGTCGAGGTGGTCACGCACGGCCGCCGCCTCGGACTGGCTGGCAACTGGAACCGGGCGGTCGCGCTCGCGCGAGGCCACCTGATCCATCTTCTGCATCAGGACGATTCGGTCCGTCCAGGCTTCTACGCGGCGATCGATCGCGGCTTCCGCCGGCAGATCGACGTGGGCATGGCCTTCTGCAGGAGCCGGATCGTCGACGACCGCGACCGTCACGTCAAAACCACCTCCCGCCAGCAATGGCTCCCCGGCATCCTCGCCAACTGGCTGCCGCGCATCGCCGAACGCCAACGGATCCAGACACCCGCCGCAGTCGTCGCCCGCACCACCTACGAGATTCTCGGTGGCTACCGCTCCGATCTCTGCCATGCCCTCGACTGGGAGATGTGGGTCAGGATCGCCGCCAACTTCCGCGTCTGGTACGAGCCGCGGGCACTTGCGATCTACCGCCGCCACGAGGCCAATGAAACGAGCCGCCTGTTCGCCTCGGGGGCCGTGTGGCCCGACATGGCCCGCGCGATCCGCATCAATGCCGCGATGCTGCCCGATTCCATGCGCGACGCCGCCGTGGTGGCGAGCGTTCGCTGGCACACCTCCTCGGCGCTGCGAACCGCGGAGCGGCAACTCGCGGCCGGTGCCGTGACGGAAGCGGGGGTCACACTCCGTGCCATTCCTGAACTCCTCGACGCGCTCGACGGTCGCCCGATCGAACTGGTCGCATCGCGCCGGCTTGCGGCGCTTCGTGCCCGCCTCCGCGACAGCGACGCACTCCGTCGGGCCGCCTGATCGACGCGAGGCCTGCATGGCTGCCGCCTCCACTCCCGACGCCGCCAGCCGAAGGGCGATCATCGTCGCCCACTACGACCCGCGAGGTGGCTTCGATCCCCACGTTGTGCACGCCATTCGACAGTATCGCGGTCACGCCAGCCGGATCGTGCTCGCCTCCAACGGCGGCCGCTCGCTGCCTTCGGAACTGTCCGGCCTGATCGACACCTATCTTCCCCGCCCCAATGTGGGCTACGACTTCGGCGCCTGGCGGGATGGTCTCGCGTCGATCGATCGCACGGCGTTCGACGAAGTGATCTGCGTGAACGACAGCGTGTATGGCCCCCTCTTTGATCTGGCGCCGGCACTTGCCTCACGGCGAACCTCCGATGCCGACCTCTGGGGCATGGTGGTTTCGGAGCAGCCATCATCCCGACACCTTCCACGACAGCCGCACGTGCAATCGTGGTTTTTCGCGATGCGACGACCGCTGCTGGCCGCGCCGTGGTTTGAGCGGTTCTGGTCATCCGTTGAGCCGATGCCCACGAAACGAGACGTCATCGACCGGTACGAAATCGGGCTGTCGCAGTCGGCCATCGAGGCCGGATTCTCCATCGCCGGCTTGTACGACGCGCGAACGAGCGGACGGGTCGCCGTGCGTGAGGTGATGCCTCACGTGTCGCTCATGAAGCCGCTGCGATCCTGGCGGCTTTTCAAGAAAAGCCGCCGAACACCCCACAACCCGAGTGAACTGGTCTGGTGGAGGCTGCTCGCCGCCGGAATCCCGTATGTGAAAGTCGGGCTTTTTCGCGTGAATCACTACGGCATCGACCTCGATCGGGTGCTCGACGCCCTCCGCGAGGAAACCCCCTACGACCTCGGGCTGATTCACCGGCACCTCGCTCGGTGCGGCTGAATCGAGGCATTTCCCCGCGAGAAGGACCGCCCTCGTCGCCTCCGGTCGGCCCCTGTATAACTGTGACGGCCGAGACCGAGCCGGCGGGCAAAAACCCCCCGGCTTTTTTTGGAGTGGACTTCGTGACGAATTTCACGAAGTCCGATCCCACGGCCAAAAAGTCGTTCCCGCCCCGCCGTTCCCCGCTCGCTGAGCCTCCATGGACGCGATCCTGCCGGTCCTGCTGTTCGTCGCGATTGCGGCGGCCGTATCGGTTGGCCTGGTCGTCGGAGCCAATCTCGTCGGCCCCCGCCGGTCGGGTGCGGTCAAGGAGATGCCCTACGAAAGCGGCATGGATCCGATCCACGACACCAAGCGTCGTTTCGACGTTCGCTTTCATCTCGTGGCGATCACGTTTCTCGTGTTCGACGTCGAACTCCTCTTCCTCTACCCGTGGGCCGTGGCCAGCCGATCGTCCGCGGGCATCGATGCCGCCGTCGCCGAGGGCCTCGTTTCCTCGAGGGGGCTGGTCTTTGGCGGCGCGATGCTGTTTGTCGCGCTGGTGATCGTTGGCTTCGCCTACGACTGGAAAAAGGGGGTGTTTCGATGGCGATGATGCCGTCCGGCTCCGGCGGGAAGCTCGAACTCCCGGAAAATGTGGTTGTCAGCCGTCTCGACGCGCTGGCCAACTGGTGCCGAAAAAACAGCCTCTGGCCGATGCCTTTCGCGACCGCGTGCTGCGGCATCGAACTGATGGCCACCGGAGCGAGCAAGCACGACCTCGCCCGCTTCGGGGCCGAGGTCTTTCGGTTCACGCCGCGTCAGTGCGACCTCATGATCGTGGCCGGACGGGTCGTGATGAAGATGCTGCCGGTGCTTCAGCGCATCTGGCAGCAGATGCACGAGCCCAAGTGGTGCATCTCCATGGGGGCATGTGCCAGCACGGGAGGCGTTTTCGACACCTACGCCGTCGTGCAGGGCATCGATCGATTCATTCCGGTCGACATGTACATCCCGGGCTGTCCGCCCCGTCCGGAGCAGCTGATCCAGGCGATCATCGATCTCCAGGACAAGATCCAGTTGGAAGGCACGATCACCGGACGGGAGTTCGACACCGCCGGACGCCAGTTGCGGAAGCGGGCGTTGGTCGAGATTGGCGGCCCGGCGGCGATCGATGCCTCCCGGAATCCCGTGATGCAGCGTGAACTTGCAGCCGCCGTCGAGGCGATCACCTCCGGAACCTGACCCCTCGCTTCGAGCCTCCGATGCCCTTCACGCCCCCTTCTGTCGACGATGTGCTCACCGGCCTCACGGACCGATTCGGTGCGATGGAGTCGAGCGTGTTTCGCGACCAGACCCGAGTCGTCGTGCCGGCCGACGCGTCCTACGACGTTCTGGCGTGGCTCAAGGACAAGGGCTTCGATCTGCTTGTCGACGTGACCTGCGTCGATGAGCTCGAAAACCGCGAGGCGACCCGCCGCTACGGCCTCGTCTACCTGCTGGCATCGACGACGACGAATCAGCGGCTCACCATCCGCGTGTTTGTGGACGATCCCGATCCGACCGTGCGGAGCGTGGTGCCCCTCTGGAAGGGCGCCAACTGGCTCGAGCGCGAAGTCTGGGACATGTTCGGCATTCGCTTCACCGGCCACCCCGACCTGCGCCGTCTCCTGATGCCCGAAGAGTTCACCGCCCACCCGCTCCGCAAGGACTACCCGCTCCAGGGCCGCGGTGAGCGACACAACTTCCCCGTGATCACCCGCGACCACAGTTAGCCCATGTCCATCGCCACGGCCACCTTCGACTCCTCCGGCCCCGAGGCTGGACCGCGTTCCGAGGACTACCTCTGGACGCTCAACTTCGGCCCCCAGCACCCGGCCACCCACACGACGCTTCGGCTCGTGCTCAAACTCGACGGCGAACGCGTCGTCGACGCCCTCCCCGAGATGGGCTATCTCCACTCGGGCTTCGAGAAGATCGGCGAGCATCTCACGTTCAACCAATACGTCACCGTGACGGATCGGATGAACTACATTTCGCCGATGGCCAACAACGTGGCCTGGCACCATGCGGTGGAGAAACTGCTCGGCATCGAGATCACGCCGCGGTGCACCTACATCCGCACCATCATCGCCGAACTGGCGAGGATCAGCGACCACCTGCTCTGCAACGGCGCCGTCGGGCTCGATACCGGTGCCTTCACCTTCTTCCTCTACGGCTTCTACCAGCGCGAGGTGATCTACGACATCTTCGAGACGCTCTGCGGCGCGCGGTTCACCAACTCCTACACGCGTGTCGGAGGCCTCTCGCAGGATTTCACGCCGCTGGTGATCGAAAAGATTCGCACCTTCCTCCGCACCTTCCCCAAAACGCTCGACGATATGGAGCGGCTGCTGACCCGCAATCGCATTTTCGTCGACCGCACGAAGGGCGTGGGCGTGCTCACCAAGGAAGAGGCGACCAACCGCAGTGCGACCGGGCCCGTGGCCCGTGCGAGCGGCGTTCCCCGGGATCTCCGGAAGGACGAGCCCTACCTCGCCTACGCCGACCTCGACTTCCAGGTGTGCTGCGCCTCCGCCGGCGACTGCTACGCCCGATACCTCGTGCGGATGCAGGAGATGCGCGAGAGCCTCAAGCTCGTGGCCCAGGCTCTGGAGAACCTCCCCGCCGGCGACATCAACGTGGGCATGGACGAGCGCGTGGCGAGGCCCACGAAGCAGCAGGTGTATTCGACGATCGAAGGGACGATTTCCCACTTCGAGCTCTCGATGGCCAACCGCAGTTTCGAAGTGCCCTGCGAGAGTTCCTACGCCGCGATCGAAGCCCCCAACGGCGAACTGGGCTTCTTCATCGCCGGCGATGGCAGCGACAAGGCCTACCGGGCCCGATGCCGTCCGCCGTCGGTCCTTCACTTCGCCATGTTTCCGCACCTGATTCGCGGCCACACGCTCTCCGACGTGGTGGCCGTGCTTGGAAGTCTCAACATCATCGCCGCGGAGCTCGACCGCTAGAAAAGGTGCCTGCGCCTTTGTCGACCATGACCGCACAACGCACGTATTTGACCGATGAGATGGTGGCCAGGATCGAGGCGCTTGCGCCCCGGTATCCAAACCGCCGTGCCCTCACGCTCCCCGCGCTTCACATTGTGAACGCTGAGCTTCGCCATGTGCCGCTGGGTGCCGTTGCGGAGATCGCGGCGATCCTGGGCCTCGCCCCGGCCGAGGTGCAGGACACGCTCACCTTTTATCAGTTCTTCCACCAGGAAAAGCCGCACGGCACGGTTCGGGCCTTCGTCTGCCGCTCGGTGTCGTGCGCCCTGCGGGGGGGAGACCATCTCCTCGAACACCTCTGCCAGAAAAACGGGGTCGAGCCATATGGCACCACGGCGGATGGCGAACTAACCATCGAGCCGGCCGAGTGTCTCGGCGCATGCGATTTTGCCCCGTGCATCCTGGCCAACGACGATCTTTTGAAAAACATGACTCCCGAGACCGCCGAGGCGGAACTCAAGAAGCCCCGGGCGAGGGCCACCTGACATGCAGCCATTCAAGCCCGTCCTTCTCGAAGCAATCGGAGTGCCCGACGGACACTCGATCACGAGCTACAAGAGCCGTGGCGGCTACGCTCCCCTCGAAGCCACGCTGGCCGGCAAGCAGCCCTCAGACGTCATCGACATGGTGAAGGCGTCGGGGCTCCGGGGCCGCGGCGGGGCCGGTTTTCCGACCGGACTGAAGTGGACCTTCCTGCCGAAGGACCACCCAGGTCCGATCTACCTCTGCGTCAATGCCGATGAAAGCGAACCGGGTACGTTCAACAATCGCCTTCTCATGGAGGACGACCCTCATCAGGTGATCGAGGGAATCATTCTCTCGTCGTACGCCACCCGTGCCACCACCGCCTACATCTACCTGCGGTACGAGTATCCGAAGAGTTGGCATCGCCTGCAGGCCGCGATCGACGAGGCCTACGCGGCAGGCTATCTCGGAAAGAACATTCGTGGCACGACGTTCTCCCTCGACATCTATCTCCACCGCGGTGCGGCCGCCTATATCTGCGGCGAGGAGACCGGGCTGATCGAGAGCCTCGAGGGGAAACGGGCCTGGCCGCGGATCAAGCCCCCGTTCCCGGCGATCGAGGGTTTGTTTCGGAAGCCGACGGTCGTCAACAACATTGAAACGATGGCCTGCGTGGCACAGATCGCCAGGCGCGGCGTCGACTGGTTCAAGTCCATCGGTGTTCCTGCCGATCCCACGAATCCCCGCGATCCTGGCTCCTACGGACCCAAGCTCTACTGCCTCTCCGGCCACGTGGAGAAGCCTGGGTGCTACGAAGCGCCGCTCGGGATCACGGCCCGTGAGTTGATCGACCGGTTCGGCGGCGGGGTGTGGAAGGGCCGCGCGGCCAAGGCGGTCATCCCCGGGGGGATTTCGATGGGGCTGATGACGGAGAGTGAACTCGACACCCCGCTCGATTTCGCCGGTCCTGGCCGCGTGGGCTGCCTCGGCCTCGGCACCGCGGCGGTCGTCGTGATCGACGACCAGACGAGCATCGTCGATTTCCTTCACAACTCCGCGCGATTCTTCGCCCACGAGTCCTGCGGTCAGTGCACGCCGTGCCGCGAGGGCACGAGCTGGTCGCTGCGCATCCTCGAGCGGATCAAAGCCGGCAAGGGCCGCCTCAAGGACCTCGACATTCTTCTCGAACTCGGCTCCACGATGGGCATGATGCCGGGCAGCACCATCTGCGGTCTCGCCGACGGCGCCGCCTGGCCGATGAAGAACGCCATCAAGAAGTTCCGCGGCGAGTTTGAGGACTACATCAAGCGGACGAACCCCTCGGGCTGGATGGTGACCGACCCCGTCCCTGCCCTGCAGATCGTGGGAGCGCACTGATGCCGGTCGTCATCGTCGATGGTCAGGAGATCGAGATCGGAGCCAACGAACGGCTCAACTGCATCGAGGCCGCGCGGCGCGCCGGCAAGGAGATTCCGCACTACTGCTGGCATCCCGGCCTGTCCGTCGTCGCAAGCTGCCGGATGTGCCTCGTTGAAACCGGCCAGCGTGACGCCGCCACCGGTGCCATCACCATGGTGCCGAAGCTCGTCCCCGGCTGCCAGACGCCCGTCAGGGACGGCACCGTGATCGTCACGGAAAGCGACACCGTGAAGGCCAGCCGCGCCCGCGTGGAAGAGGCGCTGCTCATCGATCATCCGATCGACTGCCCGATCTGCGACAAGGCGGGCGAGTGCCTGCTCCAGGACTACCACTTCCAGCACGGCCAGCCCGAACGCCGGGCCGACCTCCAGCCGTTCCACAGCCGCAAGCGCGACGTCGGGCCGACCGTCACGCTGTTCGTCGATCGATGCATCATGTGCACGCGATGCGTCCGATTCACCCGCGAGGTGACAGGCACGGCGGAGCTGATGGTCACCAGCCGAGGAGCCAAGGAAGAGATCGATGTCTTCCCGGGCCACCCGCTCGCCAACAAACTCTCCGGCAACGTCGTCGACCTCTGCCCGGTCGGCGCGCTTGGCGACAAAGACTTTCTCTACCAGCAGCGGGTCTGGTTCCTGAAGCGAGAGCCCAACGTGTGCGGCGGCTGTTCCGCCGGATGTTCGATCCACACCGAGCACAACCAGGATGCCGTTTATCGTCTCAAGCCCCGTGAGAATCCCCATGTGAACACCTGGTGGATCTGCGACGAGGGGCGGTATGGCTGGCACCACCTTCACGATCAGGCCCGGATGCTCGAGGCGTCGAGGGCGATCTCGTCGCCGACGCACGGCCGCACGGCCGCCACCACTCCGGCCACCGAGTCGATCGAGTGGTCCGAGGTTGTCACGAAACTCCGTGATGATCTGAAATCGGCCGGCCGCCTCGCGGTGGCCGTCTCTCCGATGCTCACGGTCGAAGAAGCCTGGATGCTCTGTGCCGTGGCCCGATCGATCGATCCCGAGGCCTTCCTCGCGCTCGGTTTCGTTCCAACACGGGGCGCGGATGAGTCGTTTCCCGGTGGGTTCACGATCCGCGCCGAAAAGTGCCCCAATCGCAAGGGCGTCGAAGAGGTGCTCGCCCTCTTTTCCGCCGGAGGCCGTTCCTGGAACGATCTCGTGGATCATGTGTCCGCCGGTCGAGCCGATGCCGCCTGGGTGACCGCCGCCTACCCCACGCCATGGATTGACGAGGCTGGGGCCGCCGCGTTTTCATCGCTCGCGCAGCTGGTCGTCCAGGATCTGTTCGATTCGCCACTCATGCAGCTGGCCACCTGGCGACTGCCCGCCGTCGGCTTCGCCGAGCGATCCGGAACGTGGGTCAACGTGGCCCACCACGCCCAGAGCTTCCGTCAGGCCATCCGGCCGCCGGCGGGCGTCTGGCCGGAAGGACGGCTCTTCTGGAACATGCTCGGTCGCCGCGGTCTCTACGACGTGAATGCCGTCCGCCAGCAGATCGCCACCTCGTCGCCGTCGTTCCGAGCGCTCGCCGGCGAACTTCCCTCGACCGGCGTCGACCTTCGCCTTCACCAGATCGCCTGACGCATCGCCATGCAAAGCCTTCTTCCCTCGCTCCCAACGATTATCGCCCTCGTCAAGATTGGCGCGCTCATCGGCGGCCTGATGACCGCCGCGGCCTACCTGGTGCTCGTCGAGCGCTGGATGGCCGCGTGGGTTCAGGATCGAAAGGGACCCAATCGCGTCGGCATCCCGCTCACGAAGATCCGACTCTTTGGGCTCGGACAGCCTCTCGCCGATGGCCTGAAGATCATCCTGAAGGAAGACTTCACCCCCAAGCATGTCGACAAGGTGCTCTACGCAGCCGCCCCGCTGGTGATCCTCGCGGCGTCGCTTGCGATCTTTGCGGCCATTCCCTTCGGCAGCTCGCTTCCGCCCATCCCGGCGCTCGGCCTCGAAAGCGAGGAGCCGTTGCTCGTCGCTCCCGGACTCGACGTCGGCGTGCTCTGGGTCTTTGCCCTTTCGAGCATCGCCGTCTATGGCGTGCTCCTCGGTGGATGGGCGAGCAACAACAAATATGGCTTCCTCGGTGGCCTCCGCTCGAGCGCCCAGCTCGTGGCCTACGAGATCCCGTTGGGCCTCGGTCTGCTGGGGGTGGTGCTGGCTGCCGGCTCGCTCAAGCTCGACGCCATCATGGATGCCCAGGCATCGAGCGGCATCTGGTATGCGTTCGCTCAACCCCTCGGCTTCGTCGTGTTCATGATCGCGAGCTTCGCCGAGGCGGCGCGGCTGCCGTTCGACCTGCCTGAGGCCGAACAGGAGCTCGTGGGCGGGTATCACACCGAGTATTCCGGCATCAAGCTGCTGCTGTTTCTCGTGTCGGAGTTTCTCCACATGGTCACGGCGGCATTCCTCATCGTGATCATGTTTCTCGGCGGCTGGCACCTCTGGGGCCTGACCGGTTCGGGACCGGTGGAAACCTGGTTGGTCGCGGTCATCCGATTCGGCGTGCTCTCGGCGAAGATTCTCGGCGTGATCCTTTTCTTCATGCTCGTCCGCTGGAGCTGGCCGCGGTTTCGTTTCGACCAGCTGATGAACCTCGCCTGGAAGGTGATGCTCCCGCTCGGGCTGGCCAATCTCGTCACGGTCGCGACCGTCGAGGAGTTTCGCCCACAGATGGTGACCGCCTTCGGCGAAGGAACCGCCGCCGCGGTGGCGATCGCCGCCCCCTGGGCGGTGTTCGTGCTCGGCTGGATCGCCGCCGGCATGCTGACCCCGACCGGCACCGACAACTCGCCGATCCGAACCCACGGCCCTCTCGATGCGGAGCACTCGCTCGGATCGCGGCCGCACGACCTGGTGGAGGCCTGACATGAACCCCGGCGACCCCGCGATCACCTGGATTGAAGACAAGCCGCTCGGTCTCGCCGAACGGCTCTACCTGCCCTTGTTCGTCAACGGACTGACCACCACGGCGCGGCATCTTGTGAGCCCGAAGGTGACCGTCAGCTACCCAGACCAGCGGCCGAAGGTCGGCAATCCGCTCATCTATCGGGGCGTCCACCGGCTCAATCGCGACGAGGACGGCCGCGTGAAGTGCGTCGCCTGCTTCCTGTGCGCCACCGCATGCCCCGCGCGGTGCATCGACATCGTGGCCGCTGAAAGCCCGTGGCCTGACCGCGACAAGTATCCGGAGAGCTTCCAAATCGACGAACTCCGCTGCATCTTCTGCGGCATGTGCGAAGAAGCCTGCCCGGTCGATGCCGTGGAGCTCACGAGCCTGCTCGACCTCACGGGCAAGAGTCGCGAGGAGATGATCTTCGACAAGGAGAAGCTCCTGAGCGTCTACGACATGACCAAGGATGCCGAACCCATGAAGTCGACCGCGATGGGGTGCACGCCGTGATCGCTGAGTTGTTCCAGTCCATCTCACCTGGCACCCTGCTCGCCACCGCCGTCACCACCAGTGCGGCCGGTCTCTGGCTGCTTCTCCCGCGCGGCCTGGGGGGCGGAGCTGAGCGTGCCGCCCGCTCCCTCGGCGGCGTGCTCTCGCTCGTGGCACTCGGGTGCTTCATCGCTACCGGCCACCGACTTGGGAGCGTCGGCGAGGAGGCCGTGTTTCTGATCGTGTCGCTTCTCGCGGTGGTTTCGGCGGCGGCCACCATCGTCGCACGATCACCGGTCTACGCGGCGATCTGGTTTGCGATGACGCTTGCGGGTGTTGCGGGGGTTCTGCTCGTTCTCGGCGGGCAGTTTCTCGGCGTGGCCACGATCGTCGTCTATGCCGGTGCGATCCTGGTGATGTTCCTCTTCGTGCTGATGCTGGCCCAGCCGGCGGGACTCGCCCCATACGACCGCGTCTCCAACGAGCCTCTGCTCTCGGCCGTTGCCGGAGCCGTGCTGCTGGGTGTCCTCTCGCTTTCGATCGGACGGCTTTCCGCACCCCCGGCTGCCTGCTGTGCCATGCCGGCCTCCAAGGCGGCCCTGCTGGCTGACGCTCCTTCGACCGATGCCGCCGAGCCCGGCGTCGATCTGCTCGCCGACAACCACGTGGCCCGCTTGGGCGGTGAACTCTTCGGTCGCCATCTTCTGGCAGTAGAGGTGGCCGGCGTGCTTCTGCTGGTCGCCTTGATCGGGTCGATCGCGATCGTTTCCCGCGGAGCAACCGCCGACATCGAACCGGCTGCCGCTCGGAGGGCCGTCCCATGACCCCGACCGACACCCTTTCTCCGCTGGTGCTCGATGGGCTCGTCGTTGGAGCCATGCTGTTTGCCATCGGGCTCGTCGGCATTCTGGCCCGTCGCAATCTGATCGTGATGTTCCTCTGCGCCGAACTCATGCTGCAGGGCATCTCGGTGAGCCTTGTCTCCTGGAGCCGCCATCACGGCGACTGGGGCGGCCATGTGCTCGTGATCCTGGTGCTCACCGTCGCTGCCTGCGAAGCAGCGGTGGCGCTCGTCTTCGTGCTTCAGGCCTTCTCCCGAACCGGGCGGCTCGATGCAGCGGCGTGGCAGTCGCTCCGAGAATCGAATCTGCCGCGGTCGATCGATCACGAACTCCCTGCCATCGACACCGTGCCGCCACGCTTCCCGACCCTGACCCGCGCCGGCATCGAACCGGCCGCCGACGAGGACCGCCTCCTCGAGCGCGAGCACGTCTGACCCACCGACTCACACCGCCGCCACCATGAACGACCTCTCACCATCGACACTGCTGGTCCTCGTGCCGCTGCTCCCCCTCGTGGCGGCGGTCCTCACGGTCGTGCTCGGCCGAACCCTGGGTGGACGCTCCTTCCTGCCGGCCCTCGCCGGCATCGGCGGGGCCTTTGTGGTCGCGTTGATGCTCCTGGCGGGCACGGCCCGCGAGGCCGGGCTGGGGTCGGGCGATCACGACCACGCCCCTCGTCCCGTTGAGATGGTGACGACCCTCTGGCAGTGGGCTGGCGTGGGTGATGCCCAGGCTGCCGGCGATGCCGGTTCGTCCGCGCTTTCCTTCTCCATTCCCGTGGCCTTGCGTCTCGATCCCCTCACGGCGACGCTCCTGGTGATCATCACCGGCGTCGGCCTGCTCGTGGCGATCTATTCGATCGGATACATGCACGGCGATCCGGGTGAGCCGCGGTTTTTCGCCCTCGTCGCGGCCTTCGTCTTTTCGATGTCGATGCTCGTGGCCGCCAGCAACTTCCTCCTCGTCTACGTCTTCTGGGAGGCGGTCGGCGCCTGCAGCTACCTCCTGATCGGATTCTGGTTTTCGAAGCCCGAGGCGGCAAAGGCTGCAAAGAAGGCCTTCCTCGTCAATCGCGTGGGCGACTTCGGTCTCGCCGTGGCGACGTTCCTGCTGTGGCTGACCTACGGCACGCTCAACTTCCACGACACGTCGCTCGCTGACGGCACGCTCGTCCCCGGCATCCTTGGCGCCTCCCGGCTGGCCGATGCCTCCGCCTATGTCGGCGGGGCCGTGGGCACCGCCATCTGCCTTTTGTTGCTGCTGGCCGCATGCGGCAAGAGCGCCCAACTCCCGCTTCACGTCTGGCTCCCCGATGCGATGGAGGGCCCCACCCCGGCCAGTTCGCTCATCCACGCGGCGACGATGGTGACGGCCGGCGTCTACCTCGTGGCCCGCACGGCGCCCCTCTTCGTGGCCTGTCCGGGAGCGCTCACCCTCGTCTCGATCGTGGGCGCATCGACGGCGCTCGTGGCCGCCCTGATCGGCACCGTGCAAAACGATCTCAAGCGGGTGCTCGCGTATTCCACGATCAGCCAGCTGGGATACATGTTCGTGAGCCTTGGCACCGGCTCGCTGCTCGGCTTCACCGCGGCGATCTTCCACCTCGTCACGCACGCCTTCTTCAAGGCGCTTCTCTTCATGGGCGCCGGCTCGGTGATGCATGCGATGGGCGGGGTGATCGACATGCGGCGATTCGGCGGCCTTCGCCGCATCATGCCGATCACCGCATCCACCTTCCTCATCGGCGCCCTCGCTCTGGCCGGTGTCGCGCCCTTCGCGGGTTTCTACAGCAAAGACGAGATCCTCTCTTCGCTCCATGCGAGGGGATGGGCGGACACCCACGCCGAACACCACGAATCGGCCCCCGGGGGAGATCGGGCCGCCGGGCTGAATCCGTTCCGCTTCGCGACCATCTCGTCCGAGGCCCCTGTGGCCACCGCCCTCGATGCCATCAACACCCCGGCGACCTTCCGTCTGCTCTTCTGGATGTCGCTGATCACCGCCGGCCTGACCGCCTTCTACACCTTCCGGGCCGTGTTCATGACATTCACCGGCCCCACGCGTGTGCCCGACGAAGCTGGCCATCACGCCCATGAATCCCCCCCTTCGATGACGGTGCCGCTGGTGATCCTTGCCGCCCTTTCGGCGGTCAGCGGCTGGTGGCTCTTCAGCACCCACTCCCTGGCCTCGTTCCTCGCCTCCACGCCGTCGTTCACGGCGCCGAGCGTGGCCGCCACGGCCACCCCGCTGGCCTTCCACTGGGACATCGCCATCCAGGGCACGCTCGCCGCCGCGATTGGCATCGTCATCGCGGCGCTTGGGCATCTCGGCCGACGCAGTGACGGCCCGCAGATGGAGCGGTTTCTCGGCCCCTTTGAAACGCTCTTTGCCCGCCGATTCTTCATCGACGAGATCTACAGCGGCTTCATCGTGAAGCCGCTGGAACTCATCGCGACGGTCGCGGCCTTTCTCGACCGGCACCTCATCGACGGCCTCGTCGATGGTATCGCCCGCATCCCGCTGGGGTGCGGGGCCGTCATCCGACGCGCCCAGTCGGGCCTCCTTCAACGCTACGCCTTGGCAGGCGTCATCGGCACGCTCCTGATCGTGCTCGCGCTGGTGGCGCGAGCGATGGGCCAGTAGGAACCTCCTTCCACGCATGAACGGCTTCAGCCCCCACGCTCACCTCCTGCTGACGATCGCGGCTCCGCTGGTCGGAGCTGTCGTCGCCTGGCTCCTTGGATCACGCGGCCTGTCGGCCGTGCGGCAGAGTGCCGCGGTGTCCACAGTCGTCACCCTCGCCCTCGCCGCCTGGCTGATCGTCCGCTATCTCGCCGAACCATCGACGGCTGCCGGCCTCCCCTTCGCCCTGCAGGAAGTGCCCTGGTTGACCGAGGGGATTTTCGACGTCCGGTTTTCCCTGGGGCTCGATGGCCTGTCGCTGTGGATGTTCGGGCTCGCGGCCCTGCTCTCGCTCACCGCCGTGCTCGTCAGTTGGGACGCCGTTCAGGATCGACCCGTTGGCTTCTATGTCCTCCTGCTCGTTCTCGAAACTGCGATGCTCGGCGTGTTTGCCGCTCGTGATGTCATCCTCTTCTATGTCTTCTTCGAGTTCACGCTCGTTCCGTTGTTCTTCCTGATCGGCATCTGGGGACACGAAGAACGCCGCAAGGCGGCGGTGAAGTTTTTCATCTACACGCTTGCCGGGAGCGTGCTGACGTTTCTTGGCCTCCTGACGATCGTCCTGTGGCATGCCGCGCACGCCAACGTGGTGACCTTCGACATCGAAGCGCTCGCCGACGGCATGATGATCCACCCGCTGCCCATGACCGCCGACGGGGGCTGGCTGCAGATGATCGTGTTCCTCGCCCTGCTGGCCGGGTTTGCGGTGAAGGTGCCGATCGTGCCGCTGCACACCTGGCTGCCACTGGCCCACGTCGAGGCACCCACGGGCGGTTCCGTCGACCTGGCGGGCGTGCTGCTGAAGCTCGGCATCTACGGCTTCCTGCGGTTTTCGATGCCGATGCTGCCCGAGGCCACCGCGATGGCCGCCCCCTGGCTCTTTGCCCTCGGCGTGGCGGGCATCATCTACGGGGCACTCGTGGCGCTCGTGCAGACCGACCTCAAGCGACTGATCGCCTACTCGTCGGTGAGCCACATGGGCTACATCGTGATGGGGCTTTTCGCCCTCACACCGGTCGCCACCGAAGGCGCCAATCTTCAGCTCGTGAACCACGGCCTCTCGTCGGCGGGTCTCTTTGCCCTCGTCGGCATGATCTATGAGCGGTTCCACACACGCAACATCGCGAGCCTCGGCGGCATCGCGGCGAAAGCGCCGTGGCTTGCCGTGTTTTTCATGCTCTTCACCTTCTCGAGCATCGGGCTTCCGGGCCTCAATGGATTCGTTGGCGAGTTCATGATCCTCCTCGGCTCGTTCCAACGCGCGTGGGACGGCGTGTCGATCGCGTGGCAGTCGGCGTATCTCGTCATGGCCCTGCTCGCCGTGGCGGGCGTGGTGCTCGGTGCCTGGTACATGCTCTGGGCGACGGAGCGCGTGATGTTCGGCGGGTCGCGGGAACCACCGCGTGCCGGACACGGCCACGCCGACTCCCATGCCGCCTCCGGGCATGGACACGACCACGGTCACCCCACGCCTGGCGATCGCTGCGATCTCCGCTGGCACGAGGTCGCGGCGCTCCTGCCTCTGGCCGTGTTCGTGTTCTGGATCGGGCTCGCGCCGGGAACGTTCCTTGCTCCCGCCGCCCCGGCCGTCCGAAAGGCCACCTCCTCATCCGCGACGGCCTTTGCCGCCCGCATGCACGACACCGCTCCCACCGTCGCCCGGATCGATTCCCGATGAACACCACCTCCCTCGAAACCTTTTCGCTGCTGGCACCTGAGATCGTTCTCGTGATCGCGGCGCTCGTGGCCTATCTCGGCGGCGCTTTCATGGGCCTTCGGGCCGGCTGGCTGGTGGCGGCGGCTGGCATCGCCGCCTCGATGCTCGTGGCCCGGGGGCAGGCGGCCGATCCGGCCTTCTCGGCCGGCGTCTCGATCGACGCGTTTTCCACGTTCATTCGCTGGACCGTGCTCTCGCTCGGAATCCTGCTGTGCCTCGTTCAGGCCGGCGACCTGTTCGCCTCCGCGGTCAGCCGAGGCCCGGGATTGCACCGCGGCGGCACCTGCGAGGAGGCCGGTACCTTCCTGCTCCTGCTGGCGGGATTGTCGCTGGTCGGCGTGGCCGGAGACCTCGTCGTTCTCTTTGCCGGCCTCGAACTCGTGTCGATTCCGACCTACATCCTGCTGGCCCTGAAACGCACCGACGCCCGAGGCCAGGAAGCAGGGCTCAAGTATTTCTTCCTGTCCCTGGTCGCCTCCGCCATCTTTCTCTACGCCCTGGCAAGCCTCTACGGCATCGCCGGATCAACCGACATGGCCGCGATCGCCGCCAGCCTTTCCGCCGACGGCGCTGGACGGATCGCCCAGGCCATGCTGCCGTTGGCCATCGGCATGGCGATCGTAGGCGCCGCGTTCCGGCTCGCGGCGGTGCCGATGCACTTCTACGCTCCGGATGTCTACGAGGGCACGAGCCCGGGCAACGCCGCCCTCCTCTCGACGCTTCCGAAGGTGGCCGGCATCGTGGTGCTCGCACGGCTCGTCGCCATGGTGACGCCCGCCGCCGGCCCAGACCTGCTCTGGCAGATCCTTGTCGTGCTTGCCGCCGTCACCATGACCGTGGGCAACGTGATGGCGCTGTGGCAGTCGAACATCCGTCGTCTGCTCGCCTGCTCGTCGATCGCCCATGCCGGCTATCTGATGGTGGGTGTGGCCGCGGCGTCGGCCGGCGCCGTTTCCGGCGGGACTCACCTCTTTGCCGCAGGCGGGATGTCGGCCACGCTCTTCTATCTCGCCACCTATGCGATCGCCACGATCGGCCTGTTTGGGGCGATCGCCTATCTCGGGCATCGCTGGCCCGAATGGACGGCCACCAGCGGCCCGCGTCCCCCCCGAGAAGAGATCTCCTCGGTGGACGACCTCGATGGGCTCTCCGGCACCAATCCGGTGGCCGCCTTCGCCATCACCGTCTTTCTCCTCAGCCTCGCCGGGATCCCGCCGCTGCCAGGCTTCTGGGGCAAGCTCGCGTTGGCGTTGTCGGCGCTCGGCGTCGATGGAACCGCCGCCATCGACTCAGGCAGCCGTCGGGCTTGGTTCGTCGGAGTGGCCGTCGTCCTCGTGCTCAATGCCGCGATTGCCGCCGCCTACTACCTGCGGCTCATTGCCGCGATGTATTTCAAGACCACGAAGCGCGGGGTGCAGGCTGATGGCGGGCTGGCGGCCGGCGTGGCCATGCTCGCCTGCCTCGTGCTCGTGGCCACCGTGTCGATCCGTCCCCGTGGCCTGCTCGCGGCCGCCTCGCGGGCCGGCGAGAGCCTCACGCCGGTCACAGCGCCATCTGCCGGCGCCTCACAGTCCCCCGACACCCTTGCTTCCCGCTGATGCCATCTCCCTCCTCCCAAGCCATCGACGCGCTCCTTGCCGACATTCCCGACCCGGAATCGGGCCGACCACTCCCTGCGATGGGCCAGGTGGTATCGGTGTCGGCCGACGATGCCGCCATCGCGGTCACGGTCGGCCTCACCACCCACTCGGCCATCCTCTGGAACGCCACGCGGGGCAGGATTGAGGAACGGCTACGGGCCGCGTTCCCGGCGGTGCCCAGCGTGTCCGTGACGGTGGTGCCTCACGACCGTCCTCCGGTGAAACTTGGCCAACTCGGCGTCGAAGCGAAGAGCGTGATCGCCGTGGGCTCCGGCAAGGGCGGCGTGGGCAAGAGCACGATCGCCACGAGCATCGCCATCGGCCTGGCACGCGCCGGCAGTCGTACCGGCCTGCTCGATGCCGATGTCTACGGGCCGAGCGTTCCCCACCTCGTGGGCCTGTCAGGCCGTCCGCACATCGACAACGGCAAGATCCTCCCCCAGATGCTCGACGTCGGCCGTGGCCAGATGCCGGTGATGTCGATGGGGTTTCTGGTGCCACCCGGCGAAGCGGTGATCTGGCGCGGGCCGATGCTTCACGGTGCGATCACCCAGATGCTTCGCGACACACTCTGGGGACCTCTCGACTACCTCGTGATCGACATGCCTCCTGGAACGGGTGACGTGGCCCTCACGCTCTCCCAGGCCCTGCCTCTGTCGGGCGCCGTCGTGGTGTGCACGCCGCAGGATGTGGCCCTGCTCGACGCCACCAAGGCGATCGCCATGTTTCGGAAGGTCAACATCCCGTTGCTCGGCATGGTGGAGAACATGAGCTTCTTCGTCTGTCCCGACACCGGGAAGCGATACGACATCTTCGGCACCGGCGGAGCCCGCCGAACGGCACAGGAACTCGAGATTCCCTTCCTCGGCGAGGTGCCGATCCAGATTCCCATCCGAGAGCATGGCGACGCCGGCCGCACCGCCGCCAACTACGACGACCCGGCGTCGCGCCCGTATTTCGAGGCCATCTGCGAACGACTCGTCGGATCACTTGCCGCCACATCGGCTGCCAAGCCGCCGATGCCGTCGCTGCCGGTGCTCTGAATTCACGCCTGCGGTGCCATCCATGGCCACCGCAGGCTGATGCCCGGCGATGGAAAC
>JAFMIU010000055.1 GCA_017853835.1 Pirellulales bacterium
TGGAGGTAGAATCTGGCGTCGCACGATGCGACGCCTTTGGCGAGGGCAACCCTTGACGTTGCCCTCCGCCAACCAAGCGGCACAAGGCCAGGATGGCTTGTGCCGCGTAAAAACAGGGCGGCTAGCTCAATTGGTCAGAGCACCTCGCTTACACCGAGGGGGTTGGGGGTTCGAGTCCCTCGCCGCCCACTATTCCTGTTTTCCTGGGCTCGCAGCGATTCGCATCCGTTCGCACGATCACGTGCGATGGAAGTCGCCACCATGAATGACGGCCCCATCTGAAACGGACTCTGGATGGCGTGGGTTCCTGCCTCGCACTCTCCTGATCGGGCCATGATGCAGGCAGGCCTCGGGCACGGCCTGACAGTCGAACCGGCTGGAACGGCCGCGGTTCCCGGCGGCTCACCGCACGCGTAAACTTTGAGGTTGCTGTTCGGATCTTGGAACGGGCCGGCTCCGCCATCCGCCAGGCTTCTCCTCCGTGAGGCTCCGCCATGAACCTGATCAACGCCCGTACGTTTGAACGGCCCGACCAGACGCGGCGCCGAGCCCTTCGGCTGCTCGCCCTCGGATCGCTCTTCGCGACTCGGGCCGGCGCCTACGCCGAGGAACTCACCCGAACGCCGTCGATGACAGAAGGTCCCTTCTTCCCCGACCGGCTGCCGCTCGACACCGACAACGATCTCCTCATGATCACCGATGCCATCGAGCAGGCCGATGGCGAAATCACCTGGCTGTCGGGACGGGTGCTCGACACCTCGGGTTCTCCCCTTCGCAACGCGCTCGTCGAGATCTGGCAGGTGGATGCCCATGGTGCCTACCTCCACTCCCAGACGGGCAACGCCGAGAATCGTGACCGCCGATTCCAGGGCTACGGCCGGTTCATCACCGGCACCGACGGCGGCTACGGCTTTCGCACCATCAAGCCGGTGCCGTATCCCGGCCGCACTCCCCACATCCACGTGAAGGTGAGCCGAGGTGGCACCCACCTGCTCACCACCCAGTGCTTCGTCCGGGGCGCACCGCAGAATGACCGCGACGGCATCCTCCGGTCGATCCGCGATGAACGGCAACGGCAGAGCCTCCTCGCCGAATTCGCGCCGCTGGAAGGCTCACGGATCGGCGAACTCACCGCCCGATTCGACATCGTGCTCGGCCTGACGCCGGCCGATGGGTGAGCCGGTCAGCGGCCCACCCTGAATGCCGTCGCGCCGGCGCCGGCCTCGACGACGCCACGCTCCCCCTCCACGCGGAGAAACCGCACGGCTTCCTCGCGTCCGTCACGACGGATCGTCATGCGGCTTTCATCGACGCCGGGCAGATGCACCTCGGCCGTCACTCCTTCCGGCAGCGAGAGTTCGGCCTGCCAGACACCATCCGACTGCACCACCTCGAGGTCGATCGGCCCGCGGGGGGAGGGATACCGAATCGCCGCCCGGGCCAGCGACGCGGTCTGCGGCCTCACGCGAAGACGACGAAATCCCGGGGCGATCGGCTCGATCCCCATGAGCTTGCGCGGAATCACGTTGGCCGGCACAGCCCCCCAGGCATGATTCCAGTCGAGGTTGGGCTTGTACTTCGCGTCCCACGCCTCGAGCGTGATCGTCGACCCTACCTCCCGGCGCATGTGGAGCCACCCGCGATCGTGCGTGGCGGTCATGAGCGCGAGCGCGTGGTGGTCGCGGCCCGCGGCATAGAGCGCATCGAGCAGGTACTGCGCGCCATACACCGAGCAGGCCATGCCACGGCTCTCGATGAAATCGGCGACCCTCGCCACGCGGTCTTCCGGCACGATGCCGAACGCCAGCGGAAGCATGTTTGCATGAAGCGAGGCGTGATCGCTCCGCTCGCCGGACACGGGATCGAGCCCGTCGACATACACACCCCGGGCGGGGTCGAAGAGTTTTTCGTTGATCGCGTCGACCGTGCGGGCATGGAGCTCGGCGTACCGCGCGGCATCGGTGTCACGGCCGATCGCCCGCGACACCTCGGCCATCGCCTCGAGCGACCGGGCGTGAAACGCCGACGTCACGGTCTTCACCGCATGCCGCATGTCATACCCGTCGCGTTCCCCCTCGGGCCAGTCGATGATGTCGCGAGGCGTCCCGTCGTTCTGCCCGAGAAAAAGGCCGTCGTCCCGCCGACGATCGAGCATCACCCGACCGGCGACTCCATCGACGTGCCGTCGCAGCGACGCGTCGTCGCCGGAGTAGAGCCAGTCGGCCCAGGCCATCAGCGGCGTGTGCTGACGCCACTCCATCGGCCAGGTGGGGTGCTTCAAAAAATGCTCGTGTGTGAAACGGCCGGTCTCATAGTGGGCATCCACGCCATAGTGACACAGCTGGTTGATGTAGGCATCGGCCTCGTAGGGAATTCGCTCTCGATCGCCGTCGACGTAGAGGCCGAGAAAACTCGTCGCCTTGATGCTGTGCTTGCAGAGGTTCCACACCTCGACCAGATCCGGGTCGGAGCAGGTGAAGGACGAGGCTTCGTCGTCGAACGGCACCTGCCGCGTCATGCGTGTCGCCGTCGGCACGGCGTCGTTCGGAAGCCCGACGAGTTCCACGTAGCGAAAGGGTGCCACCTCGGGCATGCCACGCGGCGTGGTGATCCAGTTGCCATACTTCGGACTCCACGTCGGCACCACGTCGGCCTCGGTGGCCCCGGCAGGGGCGATCACGTGCACGGTTTGAAACCGCACGCTGCCACCGGGATTGGCATCGACGCGCTCGCCGCCGTCGTCCTTTTCCCCCAGACCGACGTCGAATCGAGCTTCTGCCGCCAGCGGATGCTCCCACCGGAGCTTCAGCCACCCGAAGGCATCGACGCCGAAGTCGAAAAAAACGCGGCCGTCGGGGAATGTGGCGCGGCGAACCGGCGTCGAGGCCGTGTCGATGAGTCGGGCCCGACCCACGACCGTGGCCGGCGGGGGAGCGGCGATCACGGCAAGCGTCGGCGCCATGACGACGGCGAGCAGCGCTCCCTGCGCGCCGCGGACCAGGCGTTGGTGGAATGACTTCATGGTGGGCGTCAGGATAGGGCGGCCCGACGGCCGGTGGTAGACTCCCCGCATGACTCGCCCATCCCACCCTGTCGCCGCCGTCCTTCTCGCCATCGCCGGCCTCGCGCTGTCCTCGGCCAAGGCCGCCGAACGGTCCGTCGTCTTTACCAACGCCACGGTGCTCCCGGTGTCGGGGCCGCCGATCGCGCCGGGCACGGTCGTGGTGACCGGCGGCACCATCTCGGCCGTCGGACCGTCCGAGACGACGAACGTCCCCTCGGACGCGGACGTGGTCGACGGCACCGGCAGGGTGATCATGCCGGGCCTGATCGACACCCACAGCCACGTGGGCGGCGGCTGGGGCGGCGACGCGAGCAGTCCGCTCCAGGCCGACGTCCGAATTCTCGACTCGATCAATGTCCGTGACTCCGGCTTCCGCAAGGCGAGGGCGGGCGGGCTCACCACGCTCAACATCATGCCTGGCTCAGGGCACCTCCTCTCTGGCCAGACGCTCTACGCCAAACTCCGCAAGGCGTCGACGATCGACGACTTCTACATCCGTGACGCCGCCGGCCGGCCCCTCGGTGGCATGAAGATGGCCAACGGCACCAACTCGCAGAGGGATCCTCCGTTTCCCGGCACGCGATCGAAGTCGGCGGCGCTCGTCCGGCAGAAGTTTCTGAAGGCACTCGACTACCGTCGCAAGGTGGATGAGGCAAAGGGTGACGCGGCCAAAGTTCCCGATCGCGATCTGGAGATGGAGGGGCTCCTCGACGTGCTCGATGGCCGCACCGTGGTGCACCACCACTGCCATCGTGCCGACGACATCATGACGGTGCTTCGGCTGCGGGAGGAGTTTGGGTTCAAGGTGGTGCTTCACCATGTGAGCGAGGCCTGGAAGGTGGCTGACCAACTCGCGGCTGCGAAGGCTCCCTGCTCGGTGATCGTCGTGGACAGCCCGGGAGGCAAGATCGAGGCGATGGACCTGTCGCTCGCCACGGGAGCGGTGCTGGAACGGGCTGGAGCGGCCGTAGCCATCCACACGGATGATCCTGTCACCGACTCTCGGCTGTTTCTCCGCTCGGCGGGCCTGGCCGTTCGGGCCGGCATGAGCCGCGACAAGGCGCTCGAAGCCCTCACGCTCGCCGGTGCACGAATGCTCGAACTTGACGGCCGCACCGGCTCGCTCGACGTGGGCAAGGATGCCGATCTGATCGTGCTGTCCGGCGACCCGCTCAGCGTGCACACCAAGGTGCTCCAGACCTGGGTCGAGGGCACGAAGGTGTTTGATCGCGACGACCCCGATGATCGTCTCTTCGCGGTTGGCGGTTACGGCGCCGGTCGCGACCAGCGGGCACACGCCTGCTGCACCGACGAACGACTCTCGGAGACGAAATGACGTGGTGGCCCATCGACTCCTCCTCACCGCCGTGATCATGGCCGTCGCCGCGCCCGTCGTGGCGGCTGAATCACCGGCTCCCGGTCTCGTCGCGGTGTATGGCGATGTCGTCCACACCATGGCAGGCCCGCCCATCGAGAAGGGCGTGGTCGTGATCGACGGCGGCAAGGTGACGCTCGTGGGATCCGCCCTCGACATTCCCGTGCCCCCCGCGGCAACGGTGCTCCGCGGCCGGGTCGTGACGCCCGGCCTCATCGACGCCCACTCGGCGGTCGGCCTCACCGGCTACCTCAACCAGCCCCAGGACCAGGATCAGCTCGATCCCGCCGAGCCGATCCAGCCCGAACTTCGGGCGATCGACTCCTACAATCCCCGGGAGCGACTCGTGGAATGGGTGCGCGGCTTCGGGATCACCACGATCCACACCGGCCATGCACCGGGCGCCCTGGTGTCGGGCCAGACGATGGTGGCGAAAACGGTGGGCGACACCGTCGATGACGCGGTCGTGAAGCCCGTGGCGATGGTGGCGGTGACCCTCGGCGACGAGGCACGTCCCGGCGATGAGAAGAAATCGCCCGGCACACGCAGCAAGGCGGTTGCCATGCTGCGGGGCGAACTCGTCAAAACACAGGACTACCTCCGCAAGCGTGACGCCGCCGACGCCGACAAGCGGCCCGATCGCGACCTGCGACGTGAAACCTTCGCCGAGGTGCTCCGCGGCACGATTCCGCTTCTCGTGACCGCCAACCGTGCCACCGACATCGACGCCGCCCTGCGGATTGCCGAGGAGTTTCACCTGACGATCGTGCTCGATTCGGCGGCCGAGGCCTACCTCTGTGCCGACCGGATCAAAGCCGCCGGAGTGCCCGTGATCCTCCATCCCTCCATGCGGCGTGGCGGCCAGGGCGACACCGAAAACATCAGCTTCGAGACGGCCGCGATGCTCCGCGGCAAGGGGATTCCGATCGCCCTGCAAAGTGGCTACGAGGGCTACGTGCCCAAAACCCGCGTCGCCCTCTTCGAGGCGGCCGTGGCGGCGGCAAACGGGCTCACCACCGACCAGGCGCTCGCCACGATCACCTCTGACGCGGCGGCCATTCTCGGGATCGCCGATCGCGTGGGGGCGCTGCGTGCTGGTCTGGATGGCGACGTGGCCGTGTTCGATGGCGACCCGTTCGAATACTCCACCCACTGCACCGCCGTCGTGATCGACGGACGCGTGGTGAGCAACGAGCCACGTTGAGAGGGCGGTGATGCCGCACGCCGACGGCTCGCCGCCGAAGCCTTCTCCCACCACCCATCGCCCGCGTTTCACGCTGTCGATGTGGACGGGCATCCGGTTCCTGCCTTGGATGCGGGTGCTGGCCCGTCACGGCTTCCGCGTGTCGCCGGCCCGTCTGCATCGCCTCCTCGGCATCACCGCGGCCAGCCTTGGCAACGAGGTGCTGACCGTCATCCAGCAAGCCATCTGGGGGCGCGGGATTCGGCGGGCGCAGATCGAGCACGACCCGATCGTCATCCTCGGCCATTGGCGGAGCGGAACGACGCTCCTTCACGAGTTTCTCGCCGGCGACCCCGGGCTCGTCGCCCCGACGACGGCCCAGTGTGCGATGCCGAGCCATTTCGTTCTCTCCGAGCAGTTTGCCCGCGAACAGCTCGGCTTCCTCCTGGCACGCCGAAGGCCGATGGATGCCATGCCGCTCGGCTTCGACCGGCCACAGGAGGACGAACTCGCGATGTGCAATCTCGGGTTTCCGAGCCCGTGGTGGACCGTCGCCTTCCCCGCCGATCCTCCGCCAGACCAGGCCTACGAAACACTCGACGACCTGTCTGCGGCCGAACGCGATCGTTGGATCGCCGCGTGGACGACCTTCCTTCGAACGATCCAGTTCGAGCACCACGGCCGCCTCTTGCTGAAAAACCCGCTCCACACCTCACGCATCCCGCTCATCCGCGAGGTCTTTCCCGGGGCTGACTTTGTTCACATCGCCCGCGATCCTCACGATCTCGTCCCCTCCTGCCTCCACTTCTGGCGACGGATCGCGGAGGACCATGGACTGCAGCGGGTGCGCCAGGCCGATCTCGAAGACCGTGTCTTCGCCTCGCTCGTTCGCATGGAGCAGCGGCTCGCCGACACCTGGGAGACGGTCCCCGCACACCACCGCTTCCAAACCCGCTACGAGGATCTCGTGACCGATCCGCTCGGCGTGTTGCGAGCGATCTACGATCACTTCGGCTGGCCCGGCCGCGAAGCTGCCGAGTCCGCGTGGCGGTCCCATGCCGAATCGATTCGCGGCTACCGCCACAATGGGCACATCTGCGACGCGCGGCTCTGTCGCCGCATCGCCGCCGAGGCAGGCACCATCCTCAGCCGCTATGGATACCCATCGCGGACCTCCGTGTGACGAAAACACGCGTCGTGCAGGGCGTTGCCACCGCACGCACCGATTGCTTGCAGAAGCGTCATCGAGCGTCCTACAATTCGGTGTTTGCGGGACGAGCACTCACCTCCTAGCAGACCATGAGACGCCTCCTCGATGTTTGGCTTCCGCCGCCCAGACCGTCCCCGTTTCCGTCATCGAGCGGTCGGCCGTCGCCCGTGGACCGCTCCACCGGAGCGGCTTGAATCTCGGCGCATGCTGGCGGGAGATCAGGATCCTCTCCCCAACGTCACCACTGGGTCGGGCGTCCTGCCGACGGATCCCTTTGCGGAGACGTCAGCGGAGGCATTCGCAGCCAACCAGCCGCCACAAAACCGTGTGCCGGGCTCGCAGGTGGTGTCGGCCGGTTCCCGTCTGATCTTTTCATCCGTGCAAGGCAACTCGATCACGGTCACCGACCCTGATGCCGCCAACAAGCCGATCACTGTCACCCTGGCCGTCGATCAAGGAACGCTGACGATTCCCCCTTCACCATCCCGTTCCGGGCTGCAGTTCGCCGCAGGAGACGGCATGGCAGAGAAGGCCATGACCATCACCGGGCCGATCGCTGTCATCAACAGTGCCCTTCAAGGTCTTTCCTACGAGCCGCCCACGCAGAAGCTCTTTCAGTGGACTTCCGCGGTTGGCGGCAACAATCACTGGTATGAATACGTTTCATCACCGGTGACCTGGTCGTCAGCTCGCGCCGACGCGATGGCTCGTGGGGGAACTCTCGCCACGGTCACCTCAGCGGGTGAAAACTCGTTTCTCGCGTCGCTCGTTCCCAGCACCTCCTCACCGTGGCTTGGAGGCTCTCAGGATACCGCCGGCCTTTCATTCAGCGAGCCCGGTGGGGGCTGGACATGGGTCACGGGCGAGCCATGGGACTACGCGGCTTGGGATGCGGCATCAGGCGAGCCAAACGACGGCAACGGCGGTGTTCACGAAAACTATCTGATGCTTCGGCCCTTGCAGGGAGTGGGTCGGTGGTTCGACGTTCAGGGAACCAGCACGCTGCCCTACGTTGTTGAGTACGTCACGTATCCCTTCGCCAGCGCGACGGTCACGGCGGTGCTCACGGTGACGACCAATGACCTTGGAAACGTCGGAACCGGCGGGGCGAAGTCCGATGCCGACACGGTCGCGATCACTGTGTCTCCCGTATCACGCGTCGTGATGGAGACCGACACCGGGAAGCGCGCGATCAATCCGCAGTCGCTGACGGGTGCCATGCAGCTGGTCAAGACCGGCGCCGGAAATCTGGTCCTGGATGATCCTGCCTCCCACACGGGCGGCACGGCAGTCGCGGCGGGAACGGTCGTCGTCCGAAACGAACGCGGCCTCGGCGCGGGCCCTCTCACGATCTCCTCGGGGGCAACCGCGATTCTGGACATGCCAGGCGGCGGTTGGGGAGTCGCCGATCTGTTCCTTGACCCCAACGGGCGACTCGAGCTGGATTCCGCCACCATGACTATTGCGGTTGGCAGCTCCTCGGTGCCAGGGATCCAGTCGATTCTTCAGACCAGCTTTTCTGCCAACTGGTCCGGCACGAACGGAATCACGAGCCTCTCCGCCGTGCAGGTTCCAGGCGGGCGAGTGGGGTATGTCGAGAATGATGACGGCAGCCTGACTCTCGGCTTCGCCGTGGCGGGCGACATCAATCTGGACGGGTCCGTAGACTCCCCCGACATCGCCGGCATGCTCGCCTCGGCGAAGTTCAACACGGCGGAAACCGCCTCATGGTCCGATGGTGACTTCAACTACGACGGCATCCTCGACGTGCTCGACATCTCGGAGTTTCTTGCCTCCGCACAGTTCAACGCCGGCTCATACCGCCCGCAATCCACAGACCTCACGCCGATATCGACAGCCGACGGCGCATTCGCAACGATCGCCGTGGCAGGGCTGACCGCGTGGCAGAACACGGGCTCTTCGAGCTATCTCTACTGCCGCAGGCCCACCTCCTTCGCATTCACTCCGGGGCAAAATCTCTACGCGAGGGTCACCTACTACGACGATCAGGGCGGGGGCACGATTGGCTTGAACTACGATGCGCAAGACGGCGCGTACACGAAGCCGGTCGTGCATTCGCGCACCTCACGCGTGGGCTCCGGAGAGTTCGCGGACGGCTACTTCGAACTGGAGAACGTGCTTTTCGGCAAGCGAGAGAACGGCCAGACCGACATGCGCATCGTCGGAGGAAAGCCGGGAGGGGTGCCTGTCTCGGTCCGTCGCATCACGCTTTCAGACAAGCCGTTTGCCGACCCAACATTCCAGTTCGTGGTTTCGCGCCCCTGGCAGACTCGCTACACCGGCCCTGCCGTCGACTACGTCGACGCCACCACCCTGGATGGCACGGTGATGGTCGGCTATCAGGGATGGTTCCGCACGCCGAACGACCTCGACGACGGCGGATGGTCGCATTGGGTGAAGAACAACACGATGACCGCCGAGAATTTCGCGGTCGACATGTGGCCGGATGTCACGGCGTACGATCCAGCGACCCTGGCCCGCGCCGGCAGCGTGATGACGCGTGGGGGCGATCCGGCCTTCCTCTTCTCGTCCACCTTCTACTCCGTCGTTCAGCAGCATTTTCGCTGGATGAAGAAGCACAACATCGATGGCGCGTTCGTCCAGCGATTCAAGCCAAAGGCCGGCACCGCACCGGAATGGGTGCTGCACAACGTCAGCCGGGCAGCCGCGGAACAGGGACTGATCTGGGCCGTGGAGTATGACGTGTCGGGCATGAGCGATGCGACGGTGGCGCCGCAGCTCCAGGCCGACTGGCAGTGGCTCACAACCCAGTTCGGCCTGCTGCAGGATCCCCGCTACGCGCACGAAGGGGGTAAGCCGGTGGTGGCCATATGGGGCCTCTCGGTCCCTGACCGGGGATTCACGCCCGCCAATGCCAACGCGGTTGTCGACTATTTCCATGCTCAAGGCGCGTATGTCATCGGTGGAATCCCGAGTTCCTGGGGTTCCCTGAGTGCCGAGTGGCAGGCGCACATCGCCCGATACGACGGGGTGCTCGTGTGGCAGAGCAACGCGACGGCCGAGGTCGCGACGTTTGACCGCCGCGGGCAGGATTACTACCCGCATGTATGGCCCGGCTTCTCGTGGGCAAACCTCAAGCAGCAGCCCGCAACCCCTCCCACCGAATACACCGATCGCTCCGGTGGGCAGTTTTACTGGACGAAAGGACGCTCCTGGATCAACGCCGGCGCGGATCGTCTCTTCATCGGAATGTTTGACGAATTCGACGAGGGCACCGCGATCATGCCCATGACCGACGATCCCCCAGACCCTTCCGCGAACTATGGCCGCTTCCTCGACAACCAGGGCAAGCCCGCTGATTGGTGGATGATGCTGACCGACGAGCTCAAACGCATGATGTGGGAACAGCGTGTCAACACGAGCACGCTTCCCACGGTCGCCTCGCTCAGCAATCGATCCAACATCGGCCCGGAAGCCTCGATCGATCTCGGCGCGACCGATGCAGCCGTCTCCCTTGCGCGGGTTTCAGTGTCCGATGGCGACACGATCGTGGAAACGGTGGCCGGGCGGGAATGCCGCGGGAATCTTGATCCGGCGACCGATCGCTACATGTACTTCGACGTGTCGGACTCCTTCGCCTACCGGCTCGCCAACGGTGACGTGACGATCGAGGTCGAGTATTTCGACGCAACCGCTGGGGCCGTGCTTGGCCTCCAGTATGACGGGACCGGCGGAGCCTTCACGTCGCTCCCTTCGCATAGGATCACCACCAACGGCAGCAACACCTGGCGGACCGTGCGATTCGAGATCACCGACGCCTCGTTCGGCGGACGTCAGAGCGGGGACGCAGACTTCCGGCTCACCTTCGGCGGCAAGAAGTTCTTGGTGAACCGCGTCTGGGTGCGCCTGCCCGAGTCAGACACGTGAGACGCGGCCGACATGATCCTCGGCCGCACGACGTGTCGGGCATCACGCGATCTGCCGACGACCTCGGCACACGGATTCGGTGCTCGCATCCGGAAGAAACGACGGTGGAGCGATGGGGTGTTGCCCGAGCATCATGGAGCATCCGTCTCAGGCCGCTCCAGCAGACTGGCGAAAGCCTCGACGGCGGAGAATTCAAACTCAAAACCGAGTTCGCGGCTCAGACGTGCTGACGTGACCACCCACGGATGCCGCACGTAGCCGACGAGCCCCGGCGGCGTGGCCAGCCAGGGCAGCCGAAGCGTCCACCAGAGCGATCCAAGGAATGCCATCACGGCGTAGGGCAGCGGCACCGCCGGCACCCGCAGGATGCGGGCGATCTCACGATGCGTGAGCGCGTCGTCGGGGGCCACGTTGAACGGCCCGGTGGCCCCGGCCATCAGCATCGCGAGCGTGGCCCTCGCCACATCGTCATGGTGCACGAACTGGAGCGGCGTGTCCCGGCCGTCGGGAAGGCCAAGGAACGGCATACTGCGGAAATACTCCGACAGAAAATTCGTGACACCGGGCCCGCAGATGATGGCGGGGCGGGTCCAGCACACCGCCATCTCGGGATGAGCCTCGGTGAACTCCCGCAGCAGACGCTCCACGATGCCCTTGTGGGCCGAATAGTAGTAGTCGGAAAGCGGCCGCACCGGCGTGGTTTCGTCGCAGCGCGGCGGATTGTCGGGCCAGGCGCCGTAGACCGTGGCACTGCTGGCAACGAGCAGCCGCGACACCGGCACGGCCCGTGCCGTCTCGAGCATCGCACGCGTGCCTTCCACGTTCACCCGTCGCATCGCCGCCAGGTCACGCCCGGGTTGCACCGCATACGCGAGATGCACGAGCGTGTCCGGAGCAAACCGCACGACGGCGTCGCAGACTTCACCCGACAGGATGTCTCCCTGCCACATGTGATCGGGGGGATCGGTGGTGGACGCCTCACGGTCCACGCCGAGCACGACGGCATGGGGGAGGCTGCGGCGAATCTCTCGGATGAGCGTGCGGCCGTAGAGCCCAGAACTCCCGGTGATGGCGATCCGCACGGGTGGTGCCATGCCCGACGTCATGATGCCGTCGTCGGCCGTCGTCGGCGCTCGCGTCGCACCAGGGCCCGATACGAATGGAAATCGACCTGGATCGTGTGCCTTGGCGACGTCACGTAGCGGCGACGCATGCGGGCCAGATCCCGATCGATCTCGCGATCCATCGCGGCCGCATCGGGGAGGCCGCAGCGTCCGGCGATCAGATCGCCCACCCACTCCGCCTGCGCCTCGGCGAGCGGAAAGATCGCGCCCCACGGTTGTACGAGTCCGATGAAGAAGAGCCCCGGCACCGCGGGATGCACCACGTGCCGATAGAGCCGCACCTGATTGCCATCGGGCGCCATCACCGATGGATCGAGGAAGGGAAACGCGATGTGGTAGCCGGTGGCGGAGATCACGGCATCGACGCGCTCTCTGGTGCCGTCGACGAACCGCACGACGTCGCCGTCGAACCGGTCGACGTTGGGCCTCATGATCACCCGACGCTCCCGCACGAGGCTCGGCAGATCGCTCGAGATCGTCGGGTGCTCCTGGAGCACTTTGTGGCCGGGCCGCGGCAAGCCGTAGAGACCGAGTGTTCCCCGATTGGCCCAGACGACCAGGCTGAACGCGGGACGAAAAAGCCACATCGGCGCGAACCGCCAGACGAACTCCGGACAGACCGTATCGAGCGGAATTCCGAACAGATACTTGGGCAAGAGATGGGCACCGCGGCGGGTCGAAAGCATCGTCCGCTCGGCCACCCGCGAAAGATCGCAGGCGATGTCGCAGCCCGAGTTGCCCATGCCGACCACCAGCACCCGCTTCCCCGCAAATGATTCGGGGGTGCGATAGTCGTGCGAGTGCAGCATGCTTCCCGTGAACGTGCCGGTGAACACCGGCATTCGGGGCAGCCAATGGTGGCCGCTGGCCACCAGCACGTTGCGAAACAGCCGCGTCTGGGAGAGGCCGTCGGGTGGGGTGAAGGCCACTGAAAACGTGCCATCTGGCCGGACCTCCACGCGGTCCACGCTGGTGCGGAAGCGAATTCGATCCCGCAGGTGAAAGGCATCGACGTAGGCGTCGAGGTAGTCACGAATCTGCTCGTGGCCTGGAAAGTCGGGATAGCTTCGCGGCATGGGATAGTCGGCGAAGGCCGTCATGTCGCGAGACGTGTTGATCTGGAGCGACCGATAGATGGACGAAAGCCCGTTGTCGTTGTCGTATCGCCACAGGCCACCGACGCCGCTTCCCCGCTCAAAGCACTCGAACGACAGTCCACGGTCGGCGAGGGCCTTCGCGGCCGTGAGGCCGCTCCCCCCCGCCCCGATCACACAGGCGTCGGCGATGTCGTTGGGATCGGGGGTGTTCATGGACGACCAATCGTGCCCACAGGCTGCCGAGGATTGGATCAATGTACCGTGTCGTCGCCGGCCGTCCGGGGCACCACGTGGGGAAGCGAGGCTCGCCATGCGGCGAAGTCGTCGCGGAGGCCAGGCCACTCACAGAAAAACAGGTGGCCGCCGGAGGGGTAGATCGTGAGCGTGGACTGCGGGATCAACGACGCGATCCGCCGTGCCTCGTCGGCACGAATGAGAGGGTCGCGTCCACCGGCGACGATCCAGGCCGGGGCGGTGATTCGTGGAAGCACGGCGGTGATGTCGAGCGCATGAATCGCGGCCAGCACCTTCAAGAGCGATGCAGGGTCGTGCGCCGCGAAGTCGGCCCGCATGCCCGCCAGCACCTCCTCGGGCACCGCTGTGGCTGCCCGCCAATCGGCCGCACACGACCGCGCGATGAGGTCGTGAAGGGCATCGAACCTCGCCCCCAGCCAGAGCCCTGCTTGCACCGCGGTGCCGAGCCCGCTCCGCGACAGACGCTCCATCGCTCCGATGGTGCCCCTCACCCGCGGTGTGGTAAACCCCGCGAGGCTCGCCACCCCCACCACCCGCTGCGGACGATGCGCCGCGAATGCCAACGCGGCAAAGCCTCCCAAGGACCATCCAGACATCACCACCGGTCGGTCGCCCACGACGGCATCGATGGCCGCCTCCGTGAGTCGGACAAAGAGTTCCGTATCGATGTCGGCTGCCGTGGTGCCGGGGGCCAGCCTGCCCGGCGCATGGCCCGGCAGGCTGATCGAGATCCATGTCTCCGACGCAGGTTCGACAACCATCTGCCGGACGAGTCCGACCGACGCCAGAATCCCATGGAGGAAGACCACGGGGGGCTGCTGCCCTTCGCCGCCGTGCGTTTCGGCGACGACCATGTGCCCGTCCACCGCGACACGCACGCGGGATGATGCCATTTGCATTTCCACCAAGGACTCCGTCTGATGGCCCACGCACGCACGCAGGAAGCCACATGATTCCGCATCGCTTTTGGGATGGCAAATCGGTGATCGTCACGGGCGGTTCGAGCGGCATCGGCCGGGCCGTCGCCATCGCCGTGGCGGCTTCCGGCGGCCGCGTGGGCATCGTGTCGCGGCATGCGGAGAGGCAGCGAGACACCGTCGAGGCAATTCGAGCGGCCGGTGGCACGGCGGCTGGTGAGATCGCCGACGTCGCCGAGATGGACGACATGGCTCGGGCCGTGTCGGCCTTCGAGCGCAGCCTCGGCAGCTGCGACGTGGCCATCGCGTGCGCCGGCATTCATCGCATCTCGTGGCCACTCGATCCCGTCACGGCGACCGAGGTGATCGACGTCAACGTGAAGGGCTGCGTGCACCTCGCGGCGGCGGTGCTGCCCGCCATGCTCCACCGACGCCGAGGCCATCTCTGCGGCATCGCGAGCATCGCGGGCGTGGTGGGCCTCCCGGGCAACGCGGTCTACTGCGCCAGCAAGGCGGCGATCATCGCCTTCCTCGAGGGCGTGCGGCTCGATGCCGGCGACTCCGGCATCCAGGTCACGACGGTCTTCCCGGGGGTTGTCGACACCCCCATGGTCACCCAGGCCGAGCGTGATGCCGGCGGGCTGGTGTCGGCGACCGAGGCCGCCCGAATCATCCTCCGGTCGATCGAACGAGGTCGGGCCGAGGCATGGTTTCCGACGCGAACGGCCATCGCGGCACGGGCGGCCCGTAGCCTTCCGCCACTGGTGCGCGACTGGTTTCTGCGCCGCCAGCCACGGCTCGACGAGGCGGACGGTGGCTGAGTTCAGGATACGGGCGCGGGGCGACGACGGACAGGCAATCGACGCTCCCGCCACACCGTCGCCACCGCATCGAGCAGCCCGTCGATGGCCTGCATCGGGTGATTGGCGTTGATCTGCACCCGCAGGAGCCCGCCGTGGATCGGCACGGCAGGATAGGTCGCCGACTGCGCGTAGTAGCCGAGGTCGAAGAGCTGCCTCCCGGCCTCGAAGGTTTTCTCGAGGTCGCCCACACACAGCGACACGATGGCCGACCCGCCGCCGTGATACTCGATTCCGAGGGCGTCGAGCCCGTCGGTGAACCGCTGGATCCGTTCGTGAAGCCCGGCGAGCAGGGTGTCGTATTCCGGCGACATGAAGATGTCGCACACGGCACTGATCGCGGCAAGGTAGGGGGGCGGCACCGGTCCGCCGAAGATGAAGGTGCTCGAACGGATCTTGAGGATCGTCTTGAGTTCCGGCGTGCAGGTCACGAAGCCGCCCAGGCAGGAAAACGCCTTGGAGAGCGACCCGACCATCAGCACGTTGTCGAGCGTGCCGAGGGCGGCGGCGGCCGCCCCACGGCCTCGTGGCCCGACCACGCCGGTGCCGTGCGCATCGTCGACATACATGATGCCTCCGAGTCGACGCACCGTGGCGTCGAGTTCCACGAGCGGAGGCGTGCGGCCCGACATGCTGTAGACACCGTCGATCGCCAGAACGAGCCCCTGATGTCGTCCGGCATCAGCCACGACCCGCTCGAGCTGCTTCGGGTCGGGTGAGGAGAGCTCGACCACCTTCGCTCCCGCCGCCGCGGCCAGCCTCGCCCCCTGATGAACGCTGTCGTGCGACTCGCGATCCACCACGAGCAGGTCGCCAGGCTGCGTGATGGCCGGCAGGAGGCCGACGTTGGCGAGGGTCACGCTCGGGAAGATGAAGGTGTCGGGCACACCGAGCCACGCCGCCAGTTTCGACTCGGCCTCATCGACGAGCACCGGACTCGAAAACGCGCGTGAGGCACCGTTGTGGGCGCCCCACTCGGGCAGAGCTTCGGTAATCGCCCGATACACGCGGGGGTCGCGATCAAAACCCAGAAAGCTGTCCGATCCGAAGTTCCACACCGTCTGGCCGTCGATGACCACACGGCGGTCGTCGGTGGTGGCGTCGAACAGAAGATCCTTCAGATGGAGTCCGGCATTGGCATCGAGAAACGCCAGTGCCACGCGAGTCACCTTGTGCCGCGAGAGTCGTTCGGTAAGAGGCTCGAGCCCGGCGACCGCCGACTCAGACGACGGGCGGCCGCGGGCGCCCGTAAACCGCTCGAGGAGTGTGCCCACCGTGAGTTGGCCGATCTTGGTCATCGTGTCCCCTTCCGTGCAGCGTCGATGGCGGCTCCGCGTGGCCGCATGAGGCCGTCCGACGGGCTCGGAAAATAGCACACTCGTCGCCGACCCGCCATGCACCGCCACCGCGATGGCCCGCCCCGTCGGCCGCCCGTCAGCCCAGCATCCATTCGGGAAGCCGGCGGATCTTTCCTTCGGCGTCGACACAGACCACGGTCGTCGAGCCGGTCACGAGAATCTGGGTTCCCCGAATCACCTCGTAGGCGTGCTTGATGTGGGCCGCTCCCACCTTGTCGACCCGGGTTCGGAGCAGCAGAAGGTCGTCGTACTCGGCCGGGGCTCGGTAGGAGATCTGGACGTCCGAGACGACCATGAACAGCCCGGCATCCTCGAAATCGCGGTAGCTGTGGCCGTAGGAACGGAGCATTTCGGTGCGGCCCATCTCGAAATACGTGAGGAAGTTGGAGTGGTGCACTCGACGCTGGCCGTCGGTTTCCTGATACCGAACGCGAATCTCCATTTCGTGGGCCGCCGCCATCGTCCGCTCCCTGGGGCTGTGTCGTGTCCGGGATTTCGTTGACCGGACGGTCCGCCAGACTCTATCCTGCCGGAACGCACGGCGGCAAAACGGCGGGACGCGGCCGACTCGGTCGGTCCGCCCGGCACGGCCAAGACGGCAACGATCAGGTTCCCTTTCGGAGGCGCTCCAGCGTGAGTCGAGGCGAGGCGAGCGACGGCGGAATCGGGTTTGCCACGGCGCGTGGCCGGAACTGGCCCACGCTCCGACAGTTCACGGTGTTCCTCGAAAACCGCGTGGGTCAGCTGCTCGAGGTGGTTCGCCGCTTCGAGGGCTCACGGGTACGCATCGTGGCCCTTTCGATCAATGATTCCGGCGAATGTGCGTTCGCCCGATTCCTGCTCAGCCATCCCGAGCAGGGCCGTGAAGTGCTCGAACGCGCCGGCCTGGCGATCATCGAGAGCGACCTGATCGGCGTCGAACTTCCCGACGACCACCAGCCGCTCTTGCGAATCTGCACGGCCCTTCTTCAGGCCGAGGTGAACATCATCCAGGCATACCCCATCCTCGTACGGCCCCGCGGCCGCCCTGCAGTGGCCCTGATGGTGGACAACACGGAGATGGGCATGGAAACCCTCGCGGCCAAGGGGTTCACCATGATCACGGAGGGTGACCTCGACGAGACCGACTGAGCGGCCTCGATCACCACCGTGCCTCAGTCAAAGAGATCATCCGGAACCGCCGTCAGTTGTCGCACGACGATCCGCTGCACGGTGTCCCAGGCCACGGCCGTGAGGGTTACGCTGCCGTCGGCTGCCTGGCTCGCGAACAGGCCGTGGGTGCCCCCAGACCACCGTGGCGAGAACTCCTCCGGCAACAGCACCGCGCCACCGGTGAGGTGGATTTCAACCACGCCTCCATGGTCTCGCTCATACCAGAGCCGCGCCAAGAGCGCGGCCATTGGATTGGCGGAGAGATCGATGTCTGACGGCGACGCCCAGCTGACAGCCTCGAATGGCGCGACGGCTTCCGACGCAGGCCCCTCCTCGATGAAGTTCCACCCGAGGTCGCCAGAGGCCGGAGGGGAGGGGGCGGCCTCCACCGCCGGCGGATCAGCCACCGGAACCGTCGGCTCGATCGGAGGGGGAGGCGGGGCCACCGCTTCCGGCCGCGAGGAGGCGGCCGGGCCGGGTTGGGGAATCGTGAGCGCCACGCCGCACTTGCTGCAGGTGCCACGTTTGCCCGCGAGAGCCACCGGCACTACCAGTCGATGGCCGGCCGGACAGTGAAACACGATGCGGTGATCGGTGTCGGCGTCCGCCGTGGAGGCGGAGGCACCCGGGGCCTTGGCGGCCTTGCGCGGGATGACTCGGGTTTTTTCGTCGTCGGCCATGCTTGAATTCTCCCGACTCAGAGCGGAGGGATCTGCCACGTGAGGCCACCGCCCAGTGTACCGCGTGCCCCTCCCTTGACGTTCCACCAGCCCCGTCTGACACTGCGAACACAGCCGGAGCGTCTCCGCCGGCGACGGAACCGCGCCATGCCCATCGCCGTCATCTGCCCGAGCTGCAACTCGAACTTCACGGTGAGCGACAAGTTCGCCGGCCTCACGGGCCCCTGCCCGAAGTGCAAGAAGCCGATCACCATTCCGAAGAATGCTCCGCAGTCGGTGGTGATCCACGAACCCGACGCCCCGACGACCACGTCGGCGGGGACAGGCCGGGCCCCGACCGCCCCCATTCGCCGGGTCGAGAAGCCGATCCCCGTCACCACCTTTGCAGCCATCGGTGCCGGGGCCGTGGCGCTGCTGGCGGCCGCGTGGTTCATCGGCGTTACCGTTCCCAAGGATTCGATTCCCCAATGGCTGCTCCTTCTCGGCGGCTTTCTCGTGGCGATCCCGTGCGTCATGCTCGGCTATGCGGCGGTTCGGAATCGGGAACTCGAGCCGTTCAGCGGCACGCCGTTTCTGCTCCGCTCGCTGGCATGTGCCGCGGTGTACGCGGGGCTCTGGGGCATTCGCGGGATGCTCCCCGAAGAGGCCACCCAGGAGATGTGGCAATGGGTCTATCTGGGGCCGATGTTCCTGATCTCCGGCGGCATCGCAGCCCTCGTCTCATTCGAGCTGGAGTGGGGCACCGCCATCGCCCACTTTTCGCTCTATGCGATGTTCACGGCGCTCCTGCGGTGGCTGATGGGTTTCCTGCCTCTCTGAGAGGCTCCGCACGGGGTACTCATGTCACTCGCCAGCCTTCCGGAACTTGCCGCCCCCGAGTCGACCGGAGGCATTCGGATTCCGCCGGGCGACACCGCCCCGCTCACCGCCCGTGTGAGGGCCCTGCTCGACGCTCCCGCGATGCGACGCCTCGCGCGGGTGTCGCAACTGGGACTCGTCTCCCTCGTCTATCCCGGCGCCGTGCATTCGAGGTTTGAGCATTCGCTCGGCGTGTATCGGCTGGCCATCGAGTTTCTCCGTCGTCTCCAGATCGACCCTCGATTCACCGCCCACGTGGGCGTTGACGACGCCTCGGCCTTTCTGGCCGCGGCACTCGTGCACGACGTCGGCCACTGGCCCTACTGCCATCCCATCGAAGACATGGGGCTGCCCGAGATCCCTCGTCATGAATCGTTGGTCGCGGGCGTTCTCTCGGAGCCCAAGCTCTCATCCGTGCTCATGCAGCACTGGGGCGTGAGCCCTGAGCGGATCGCCGCGCTGATCATGGGCACGGCCGACGATCCGGCCGGCCGCATCCTCCACTCCCTCCTGTCGGGTCCGATCGACGTCGACAAGATGGACTACCTGGCCCGCGACAGCCTCCACGCCGGCGTGCCCTACGGTCGGAACTTTGATCAGCCGCGTTTGCTCGCCAACCTCTGCCTCGACGAAAGGGGCGAGTCGCTGGCGATCACCGACAAGGGCCGCACGGCTGCCGAGCTGATGGTGTTCGCACGCTACGTCATGTTCAGCGAGGTGTATTGGCATCACGCCGTGAGATCGGCCACAGCGATGCTGCAACGGGCCATGTGGATTGTCCGGTCGGCCATCGAGCCCTCCGTGCTCGTGAGGATGGACGACCACGCCTTCATCGCCTGGCTGCTCGACACGGCCGCGGGCACACCGGCACAGAGGCTCGTGCAGGGCCTCTTCGGTGAGCGACGCATGCTGTTCAAGCGCGTGGCGAACTTCGACGCCGTGACGTCCCCGGCCGTCCATGCCGCCGTCGCAGGACGGTCCTATCCCGACATGACGGCCATTTCGGCGAGGCTCGCCTCCCGCCTCACCGCCCGGATCGGCCATCCGATCGATCCCGATCATCTGATCGTCGATGCACCACCCATGGAGCGGGAGGTGGAGTTTCGGCTCCAGGTTCGCGAGCGGGCTTCGCAGGCCGACGGCCGAGCAGCCTGGCGGCGGCTTGAAGATGTCTCGCCGGTCGTCCGCAGCCTGGCCCACGAACAGTTCGACGACCTCGTCAAGCGGGTGCGCGTGTTCGCTCCCGACGAGACCGCCGCCGTGATCGCCGGGTGCCCCGATCTCGACCAGCTCCTCCTCGCGGCGGCAACCGGCTGACCGGGCCGAACACCCGGATGCCGGAGCCCGCTTCACGAGCCAGCCGAGGTCAGTTGGCGGCGCCGCCCGGCAGCTTCCCTTCGGCGATGAGGTCGCCAAACGTCGGAGCCCCGGGGTTTGCCGGATCGCTCGACATCGCCGCGACGGCGTCGAGCGCCTTGCGGATCGTGTCGGCGTCTTTGGTGTTCTTTTCGAGCTTGCCGCCGATCGCCTGGCCGTAGACGTTGCGATCCTTCTTGCTCTTGCCGACGTGGCAGACGTTGCACTTGGCCTCCGCGACAGCGGCCGCCAGGGGTGTGCCTTCCTTCACGTACGCGGCCTTGAAGGCCTCGTCGTATTGCTTTCGGGCAAACGCCTCGCCGCCGTTGACGGCGACCATTCCAAGACCGAGAGCCACCAGGCCAACACCACGGCACCAACGCTTCATCGTTCGACTCCGCATGAGGATCGCGACGCCGTGACCGTCCGCAGGCCCGTCCGACGCGTTCCTCAACTAGACCGATCAGCATCGCCAGCGTCAAGCAGACGTTTCCCGGCATTCGGTCGCATGGCGAGGGCCGTCGGTGGTCGTGGCCGACCTAGAGCGCATCTCCGCTACGTGTAGCGACGAGTTGATAATCCTGAGCGGGTAGGCGAGGGGGTCGGCGAACGCTCGAGGAGCCTTGGGCGTATCCTCGCCCCGGCGACGAGACTTTTGCCGCCCCCGAGCCGGCGATACACGTATCTCAGACGCGCTCTAACCGCCCCAGCCGGGCCAGACGGTTGGGTCGGGCACCGCCCCCGGGATCGACTCGTAGGACAACGGCGGCACGAGGTCGCGAAACGCCTCGTCCAGACGTTCCGTGGCGGCGTCGATTCGGCGAAACATCGCGCCGCCCTCGTACCGGCTCTGGTCGTCGCTCCACTCCACCGCCGACCGATAGGCCTCGGTGTCGGCGCGGCCGACCTGTTCCACAAACACCTTGGCCCGGTCACCGACGACAAACCGGCTGTCGATCGCCTTGAGCCGCACACGGGTGGGCACGGGTCGCGATGATGAATCCCTGAGGAGCACGATGCCCGCCCCACAGGCGACCGCCACCCCTTCCAGTTCACCATCCACCTCGAGTTCCCCGGTGGTCGTTCCCTCGGCCACCATCAGGCGACGTGGCGACACAAACGCCCCGCCCGACCACGACATGGCAATCCGGCCAGCCCCTGCCGACGAGGCGTCGAGAAACGCGGCGTCACCCGCGGCCCGGACCTGATCCATCACGATGACGCAGTCGACGTTGGTGGATGACACCGCGACGAACGCAGGCCGCCCGATGACGGCCAAGGGCAGCCGACCGGCGGGGTCGCCAGGCATCCGAAGCGTCACGTCATGACACGAAAGCCGTCCCGACCGAATCCCAAACAGGGCTGCGCCGTCTCCCGGCGAGGCAGCTGCCGCCAGTCGCAGGCCGACGCCGCGAAGGTCGAGCTCACCGTTGCCGATGTCGCACGCGACCATCCGGCCGCTCGTCAACGACGGGAGCGCGCCGGCAAACTCGATGATGGGATGGGATCCCGGCGCCGCGCGAACCACGATGGTGCGTCCATCCAACACCAGCGGCGACTCGTTTCTGACGCCGTCGTAGGCGAGTTCGACGACACCGCCATCGGCCACCATGCCGATCGCCTCGAACAGCGACACCGCCTCACCGTCACCCGGATTTGCCGCGACGACGGTCACGAGCGAGCGAACCGACGACGACGCACCCCGCCACGGGGCCGATGGGGACGTGGCGCGACGCTCGGCCGCCGTCTTGATCCAGAGCCCTGCCACGATTGCGAGCAAGGCCGCCACGGGCACGAGCCAGGGCACTCGCTGCAGGAGCGATCCCGACGATTCGTCCACCACCGGCCCGGCAAGCCGGGGCGTCGAAACCGACAGCTGGTGCTCCTCGGCAAACGCCACCAGATCCGCCACCAGCACCGCCGGCCGCTGGTATCGATCGGCGGGATCCTTCTCCATCAGTCGATGAAGAATCTCCTCGAAGGCATGGGGAACATCGGGCCTGATCTCGTCGATCGCCGGAGGCGCCGCCTGCTGGTGCTGCAGCAGTTTCTGCACGAGCGTCCCCTCGGCAAACGGCGGGCGGCCGGCGAGCATGAAGAAAATCGTGCAGCCGAGGGAGTAGAGATCGCTTCGAACATCCGCGGCGCGGGGGTCTCGCGCCTGCTCTGGCGAGATGTAGTCGAACGTGCCAAGCGTCATGCCGCTCATCGTGAGGTCGCGATCGTCCGCCACCTGATGGAGCCTGGCCAGTCCCATGTCGACGAGCCTTGCCTTGCCCGCCGGGGTGATCACGATGTTGGATGGCTTGATGTCGCGGTGCACCACCTCCCGCTCGGACGCATGCTCGAGGGCATCGGCCACTTGGATGGCCACGTCCACCGTCCGCGCAAGATCAAAGGCGCCCTCGTCTCGAACGAGGTCGCGCAGGTTCGTGCCTTCGATGAACTCGAAGACGATGTAATGCCACCCCTCGTCGCTGCCAACGGCATGAACGCGGCCGATATTCTCGTGGTCGAGTCGTGCAGCCGACTGGGCCTCGTTGCGAAAACGCTTGAGCATCTCCTCGTCGTCGGCCTGTCCGGCGGCGAGCACCTTGACCGCCACCACCCGGTCGAGTGTGGTGTCGAGCGCCCGGAACACAGCCCCCATGCCGCCGCCGCCGATGAAATGGTCGAGGCGATACGGGCCGAGCATGGTGCCCTCGAGCACACGGCCGATCTCGGCGGTCGTCGCCCGCCCCATGGGGCCTGGCCCGCTCCACGACAGCGCCGCGGCATCGCCCCGCGAGATTACGGTGGCGTCTTCCGACGGCTTCACCCCCGCGGGTTCCGGAACCCCGCGGTTCGAGGCATCGTGCATCGAAGAAACATCGTCGTCGGGCATGGAAATCGACGGTACCACCGCCGTCGACACCCGGTCAAACACAGCCGCCGCGTCCCCCTGGTTGCCAGGGCGACCGGGCTGGCAGCGCATGAAAACAC
>JAFMIU010000134.1 GCA_017853835.1 Pirellulales bacterium
TCGCTCATCGGCCGGAAGACCGTTGAGGAAGTGCCATTGACCGGGCTATCCTCTCACCCAGAGCGGCTTCGAGCCGCGGGCGAAATCCTCGTCGGAGAGGTACCGGCCGCACGAAGGGCACCGTGGCGTGCCCTCGAAGATCTCGTGGCTGCAGAACGGGCAGGCCACGGTCGGTGCCTCGTCATCGTCGGTGTCGCTCTCGTCGTCGGCATCGTCGTTGTCCCAGTCGTCCGCGGCGTCGTCGTCGAGATCGGGCACGGTACGGTTCCTGGAGATCGCGGGACGGGGGTCACTCGGCTGCGGGATTCCAGCCGTCGGCCCCCCCCAGCACCGCGGCCGGGGTGAGTGCCATGGCCTCGTCGTGCCCGAGCTGCCTGGCCCACGACACCCGCGACTCGGGCCGCGCTCCGGCGCCCGTGCTGCGGTGCTCGGCGTACAAGGTGGTGTGGTGGGCCTGGGGCTTGTCCCAATCATGCCAGCCCTCGGGGCGGATCACGGCGGCCATCTCGGTGCGGAGGAACACCGTGCGGGCGAAGTCGCGCCACGGCCGGCCCAGATAGGCCTTCACATCGTCGTCACCGGTGATCGTGCAGTCGGCGAACACGAAGCCGTGCGGCGTGCCGTCGGGCGTCGAGGCGGCGGTGATGTAGCCGTCCTTGAGGCAGCGGATCGTGCAGCGGTCGAACCAGGCCGTGCCACCGCCGAAGATGAAGTCGACGTGCCCTTCGATCAGGCAGTCGGCGAAATACTGGCGGCCCCGGTTGAGCAGGATCGTGTCCTGCCAGCCCAGGAAACGGCAGCCCCGAAACGACACGCGGTCGCCGTCGACCCGCACCGCGAGGGCCTGCCCCACAGGGCCGGCGTCGTTGGCGATCGTGAGGTTCCGCCACTCCATGCCGTCGCCGTCGATCCAGACCGTGGGCGTGCGGAACGTGCCGATCGGCTTGCCGTCCTCGCCCGGCAGGTTCGCATGGAGGCCGAAGACGATCGTGGTGGTGATCGAGTCCTCTCCCATCACGAGCACGTTGCCCCGCTCACGCTGCACGTGGATCCGCTCCCGGTAGGTGCCCGGCTTCACCAGGATCACCCAGCGCGGGTCGCCGCGACCCGTCCTCATCGGGGCCTTGCTGATCGCCTCCTGGACGGACGCGAAGTCGCCGCTGCCGTCGGCCGCCACGACCGCGTCAGCATTGGGCAGCGCGGCCGCCGGCCACGCCGCTGCCACCATGGCCGCGAGGAGCGCGGGAGTCGTCGGCCGCCACACGCGAACGCTGAGCATGGGAACGCACCTCGGGGAGTGGCGACATGATACGTTGTCGGGCCGGAGGAGATCGATGCGGCAGATGCGGCTGTTCATCGCGGTGGATCCATCGGCGGAGATGGCTGCGCGGGCGGCGCGGATCGCCGACCGCCTGCGGGGGGCCGGTGTCGAAGCCGCCTGGGTGCAGCCTTCCCAGATGCACCTCACGCTCCAGTTTCTCGGCGACGACGTGGATGACGCCGACCTGCATCGGATCTGCCAGGCGATCGACACGGCGGCGGCGACCACGCCGCCGTTTCGCCTCTCGTGTTCGGGCGTCGGGGTGTTTCCCGACCCGCGCCGGCCGCGCGTGGCGTGGCTCGGCGTCGGCGAAGGGGCGGCGGAGGTCACGGCACTCCACGACGCGGTCGCTGCCCTGCTCGAGCCCCTCGGATTCCCGCCGGAGGCGCGTGGCTACCGGCCGCATCTCACGCTGGGACGCTTCCGCGGCGGGAGCAGGAGCGGACGGAGCGATGACGGGGCCGGGCTCGCCGCGGCGCTCGAGTCGGTGCGAGATGCCGACGGCGGGTCGACGACGATCCGACGCGTGTGCCTGTATGAGAGCCGGCTGTCGCGCGAGGGAACGGCGTACGACCGCCTGCATGCGGCGGCGCTTCGAGACTGACTCTCCGACATCTTGATCGCCGGGCGTGCCGTGCCCGCGTCGCGTCTGGAATCGAGCGTCAAACCCTGCGCTCGCGCTCGAGGCTTCCTGACGATCGAGGCCGCGCTCTCCGGCCCGCCTCAGCGGCCGCGGCGGCGCATGAGCAGCCAGAGGCCGGCGGTAGCTGCGCCGACGACGACATGCGTCGAGGGTTCGGGCACGGCCGTGATCGTGGCGCCGTGACGGTCGATGTCGGCGGTGGAGTTGACGACGGCGTTGTAGCCCACCCAGCCCGCCATGAAGCCGGTCGTACTGTCACGAACGAGACTCTTATTCAGCGTCCACTTCACGCTCGCGGTCGGCTCGCTGTCGATCCCGAGCACGTAGGCGGTATTCGGCGACAGTGGCCAGTTGAGGTTGGTGAAGTCGTAGAACGACTGAAGATCCGTACTGAGGATCGAGTTGCTGTACGTTGCGGAAGCGAGTGCGGAGCCCGTCGCGAGAAACTGGCCAAACGTGCCTGTGGCGAGGTGGAGGTTGATCGTGAAGGTGGCGGTAGCAAGCCCGTCCCTGTTGATCTGCAGGCTTGCCGAGGTGAGCAGCGTGTTGGTGCCCGAGTTGAACGACTGGCCGATGGAGTCGCCGCCGTTGTTCTTGGAGCCGGTGTCCGTGGCGCCCGTCGTCGTCACCTCGTACACGGTGCCGGCGGAGGCGATGGACGCGGAGGCGAGCAGCAGGATCGCGGCGGCAAGGGAACGCATGACGCAGGTGACCTCGGGGGCTGACGATCGGGAGACAGCGTGCCGATCATGGCCTGGCGCGGCGGGGATCGGGAGTGCCGCGGCCACGAAAGTGACGAAACGGGCGCCGGCAGGGACGAAACGGGCATGTGCGGGGACGAATCCGCCGTGGCCTGGGACGAATCGGCGGCGGGAGCCTGCGGCGAGTCGCGTCAGCGGCGGATGGCGAGCACCCCCACCGCCAGGCGTCCATCCGTCACCCAGCGATCGCCGCCGCCGTTCACGCCCTCGCGCTCGGGATGAAACCGATCGACCCAGTAGTAGCCGTCGAGCGCCCCCGACCGCGCCGTATCGCTCACGAGTTTGTTGCGTTCATGATCGACGTGGGGTGCGATCTTGTGGGTCACGCCGCCGGTGGTGCGGCTGATCTCCACCCGCTCGTCGAACGTGGCGGCGCCCAGCCAGAGTGGCTCGCCGGCGGCGTCCACTTCCTGCGACCGCCAGAAACGGACGTGATGCCGCTGCTTCGGGCTCGCCCCCAGCGGCTGCTCATACGCGAGATCCTGCCGTCGTCCCCAGAGGAAGAGGTCGCTCACCGGCGCGTGGTCGTATGGCTTCTTGAGCACCACGTCGGCCGCGATCCGCAGCGATGATTTCAGCGTGATGGGATCGGCCGCATACCACCGCGCTGCAGAGAGCGCGCGGTGCAACTCCTCCTCGGTGCCGACGAAGGCGATGTTGACCGGGTCGCCGCGGTGGCCCCGCTTGGTGACCGTGTGCCGGGGAGCGCGGGCCAACGCGGGATGGCCTGGGATCGTGGCGGGAGGATCGTCCTCGCCGCCGGATGCGGCTGCGATCGTCGTGGCGGTGAAAAGCAGCATGGCTGCTCGGAAGGTGATCCGAACCATACAGGCGACGCCTCCGATGGGGGCCGGACGATAGCGGGGCCCTGCGGCTGTCTCAAGGTCGCCGCCGTGGAGGATCGGCGGCGCCCGGCGGCGGGTTGCTGGACGACCTCGCGGCCCTGTCGGTATCTTCGCGTGTCATGGATGCATTCATGGCGGCGGCGATCGCGGAGGCGGAGCAGGGCGTGGCCGAGGGCGGCATCCCGATCGGCTCCGTGCTCGTGCACGATGGGGCGATCGTGGGTCGCGGCCATAATCGTCGCGTGCAGCAGGGCAGCACCATTCTCCACGGCGAGATGGACGCCCTCGAGCGGGCGGGCCGGCGGTCGGCCGCCTTCTATCGGGAGTCGACGCTCTACACCACGCTCTCGCCCTGCCCGATGTGCAGCGGGGCGATCCTGCTCTACGGGATTCCCCGCGTGGTGATCGGCGAGAATCGTTCGTTCATGGGGGAGGAGGCGCTGCTCGCGGAGCGGGGTGTGCGGCTCACCGTGCTCCAGGACGAACGCTGCATCGAGCTGATGCGCGAGTTCATGCGGCAGCATCCGCAGCTCTGGGCCGAGGACATCGGCGAGTGACCCGTTCCCCGTCGTGGCCACGGGCACGGATCGCAGGATCACGAAACTCATTCCGGCTGGTGGAGCCGCCGCCAGGGAATGGACACAGGGTGATAACCTGTGAGAGCGAGGCAGGCTTCCGCCAGGGTTCATCCCGTCGCGCGCTCGCGGCGTCGTCGCGGAACGTCCCCGGGACCAGCGGCTTCTGGCCTCCTGCCATATGGGTATGCGGGGCTCCACCGCCGCTCGAATCCTGCTCCTGAAGGGGTTTGCGGCCGCCAACCTCGGCGGCGGCGAGAAGACGTCTACTCTTCTCGAGGCCGATCGCAGGCCGGGTCAGCCGCCCGGCCGCAACCCGCGACGGCCTCCCGCCATGGCGACCGTCGCACAATCGTCATCATCGCCCGCCTGGATGCACCGCTGGCTCGTCGCCGCGGGTATCTACAACCTCGCCTGGGGAGCGCTTACGGTGCTCCACCCAGCGTGGCTCTTCGATCTCACCGGGCTCGCGCCTCCCAACTATCCGTTTATCTGGCAGTGCGTCGGCATGGTGGTGGGCGTCTATGGCATCGGCTACCTTGCCGCGTCATCCGATCCGGTGCGACACTGGCCGGTGATCCTGGTCGGGTTCCTCGGCAAAATCTTCGGTCCGCTGGGCTACGCCATGGGGGTGATCCGCGGAGACGTGCCACCCGCCTTCGGGTGGACGCTGCCGACCAACGACCTCGTCTGGTGGATTCCGTTCGCACTGATCCTGCACCATGCCTGGCGGCACCACCGACTGAAGGCCTTCGCGACTCATGACTGACCACGCGATCGCCGGCGTGCCGCTCGAGGACGTGATCCTTGTGGCACAGGCGGTGGCCTCGGCCGCGATGTGCGGGCTGATCTGGTTCGTGCAGGGTGTCCATTACCCGATGTTCGCAGCGATCGCCGGGGATCGCTCGCGGGACTACGCCCTCGAGAATCAGCGTCGCACCACGCCGGTCGTGGTGCCGTTTATGCTGGTTGAACTGGTCGCGGCTGCCGCGATCGCCTGCTGGCCGCCGGCTGGCGTCGGCCGCGGGATCGCCCTTGCGGGGCTCGCGCTCGTCGCGGTGATCTGGCTGTCGACGTTCCTCGTGCAGGTGCCGCTGCATGCCCGGCTCGCCGGTGATGGGCATTCGCCCGCCGCGGTGGCGGCGCTCGTTCGCGGCAACTGGATCCGCACCGTCGCCTGGACGGCTCGGGCGGTGCTCGCGGCATGGATGCTGCGGGTGGCGGGCTGACGACCGGCCTTGCCTGCGCAGGGCGGCTCCGTCATCCTCGCCCCCGAATGGACGGCCAGTTGACGACCGCCGCGTCGGAGCAGGGCAGGGGGGAGGCCGCCGAGATCGGTGTGGCCATCCTGGGCGCCGGGTTCGCCGGCCTCTGCATGGCGATCAAGCTGCTCGAGTCCGGCCGCCGCGACGTGGTGATCTTCGAAAAGGCGGCCGATCTCGGAGGCACGTGGCGCGACAACACGTATCCCGGCTGCGCCTGCGACATCCCTTCGCACCTGTACTCGTTCTCGTTCGACCAATCGCCCGACTGGTCGCGGACCTACGCTCCGCAGCCTGAAATCCTCGCCTACCTCAGGCGGGTGGCCGCCTTTTCCAAGCGTCGCCCGACGAACTGCCCGCGATCGATATTCACAGCCTCTGAGC
>JAFMIU010000056.1 GCA_017853835.1 Pirellulales bacterium
GTTTCCATCGCCGGGCATCAGCCTGCGGTGGCCATGGATGGCACCGCAGGCGTGAATTCAGAGCACCGGCAGCGACGGCATCGGCGGCTTGGCAGCCGATGTGGCGGCAAGTGATCCGACGAGTCGTTCGCAGATGGCCTCGAAATACGGGCGCGACGCCGGGTCGTCGTAGTTGGCGGCGGTGCGGCCGGCGTCGCCATGCTCTCGGATGGGAATCTGGATCGGCACCTCGCCGAGGAAGGGAATCTCGAGTTCCTGTGCCGTTCGGCGGGCTCCGCCGGTGCCGAAGATGTCGTATCGCTTCCCGGTGTCGGGACAGACGAAGAAGCTCATGTTCTCCACCATGCCGAGCAACGGGATGTTGACCTTCCGAAACATGGCGATCGCCTTGGTGGCGTCGAGCAGGGCCACATCCTGCGGCGTGCACACCACGACGGCGCCCGACAGAGGCAGGGCCTGGGAGAGCGTGAGGGCCACGTCACCCGTTCCAGGAGGCATGTCGATCACGAGGTAGTCGAGAGGTCCCCAGAGTGTGTCGCGAAGCATCTGGGTGATCGCACCGTGAAGCATCGGCCCGCGCCAGATCACCGCTTCGCCGGGTGGCACCAGAAACCCCATCGACATCACCGGCATCTGGCCACGGCCGACGTCGAGCATCTGGGGGAGGATCTTGCCGTTGTCGATGTGCGGACGGCCTGACAGGCCCACGAGGTGGGGAACGCTCGGCCCGTAGACATCGGCATCGAGCAGGCCGGTACGACTGCCGGCGCGTGCCAGGCCGATGGCGATGCTCGTGGCGATCGTGCTCTTGCCCACGCCGCCCTTGCCGGAGCCCACGGCGATCACGCTCTTCGCTTCGACGCCGAGTTGGCCAAGTTTCACCGGAGGACGGTCGTGAGGCACCACCGTCACGGACACGCTGGGCACCGCCGGGAACGCGGCCCGTAGCCGTTCCTCAATCCTGCCCCGCGTGGCGTTCCAGAGGATGGCCGAGTGGGTGGTGAGGCCGACCGTGACCGCGATGGCGGCATCGTCGGCCGACACCGATACCACCTGGCCCATCGCAGGGAGTGGTCGGCCCGATTCCGGGTCGGGAATGTCGGCAAGGAGCGCGTCGATGGCTTGGGAGGAGGGAGATGGCATCAGCGGGAAGCAAGGGTGTCGGGGGACTGTGAGGCGCCGGCAGATGGCGCTGTGACCGGCGTGAGGCTCTCGCCGGCCCGCGAGGCGGCCGCGAGCAGGCCACGGGGACGGATCGACACGGTGGCCACGAGCACGAGGCAGGCGAGCATGGCCACGCCGGCCGCCAGCCCGCCATCAGCCTGCACCCCGCGCTTCGTGGTCTTGAAATACATCGCGGCAATGAGCCGCAGGTAGTAGGCGGCGGCAATCGCGGCATTGAGCACGAGGACGACGGCCACTCCGACGAACCAAGCCCGACGGCTGCCTGAGTCGATGGCGGCGGTTCCATCGACGCCGAGCGCCGACAACGCCAACGCGAGCTTGCCCCAGAAGCCTGGCAGCGGCGGGATCCCGGCGAGGCTGAGGAGAAAGACGGTGATGGCGAAGGCGGCCACCGGATTGGTGCCGGAGAGCCCATCGAGGTCGTCCACCGAGGAGATCTCTTCTCGGGGGGGACGCGGGCCGCTGGTGGCCGTCCATTCGGGCCAGCGATGCCCGAGATAGGCGATCGCCCCAAACAGGCCGATCGTGGCGATCGCATAGGTGGCGAGATAGAAGAGCGTGGCCGACATCCCGCCTGCGGCAAAGAGGTGAGTCCCGCCGGAAACGGCGCCGGCCGACGCCGCGGCCACACCCACCATCAGATAGCCGGCATGGGCGATCGACGAGCAGGCGAGCAGACGACGGATGTTCGACTGCCACAGCGCCATCACGTTGCCCACGGTCATGGTGACGGCGGCAAGCACGACAAGGATCTGCCAGAGCAGGTCTGGGCCGGCGGCGGGCGTCACCATGGCGACGAGCCGTGCGAGCACCACGATGCCGGCCACCTTCGGAAGCGTCGAGAGGAGGGCGGCGTTGCCCGGGCTCGTGCCCTCGTAGACATCCGGAGCGTAGAAGTGCATCGGCACCGCCGCGAGCCGGAACGCGGCGCCTACGATCGCCATGCCGATGGCCAACGGCAGCATGGCCTGGGCGATCCGTCCAGCGCCGTCGGCGGAAAGGCTGGCGGCGATCGCGGCCATGTCGGTTGATCCGGCGATGCCGTAGAGGCTTGCCAGGGCGTAGAGAAAGATGGCGGAGGCGACCAGGGACAGGAAGAAATACTTGAGCCCTGCTTCCTGGCCTCGGGCGTCGGTGCGTTTCAGGGCCAGCAGGATGTAGGTCGGAATCGACACGAGTTCGAGGCCGGCAAAGAGAACGACGAGGTCTCCGGCCACGCCGACCAGCGACAATCCCGCCAGCAGGAGCAGGAAGGTACCGGCCTCCTCGCAGGTGCCGCCGCGGTGCAATCCCGGGCCTCGGCTGACCGCGGAGGCGAACAGGTCGCCGGCCTGAACGAGGCACAGCAGGATTCCGAGCGAGAGCACGGTCCAGCGAATGAACGTGGAAAACGCGTCGATCGAGACGCCGGCCGAGAAGGCCGGATCGGCCGCCTGCCCCCGGGCCACGAGCATCGAGGCGGCGATGCCAGCCGCCGCCACCAGCCAGCCGGCCCGAAGGCCCATGAAAGCGCCGCCGAGATAGGCCACGAGCGCCGCGATCACGAGAACGATCTCAGGTGCCAGCAGCGAAAAGGTTTCGAGGGAGGTGGTGTTCATCGGGAATCGATCCGGGCGACGGTGGGAGCGGTGTCGTGCATGCGGGCGGCAAAGGCCGTCGCGGATGAGGAGGTGGCCTTTCGGACGGCCGGGGCGGCGGGAGCAAGGAACGTTCCCGGCGCGAGCCCGATCCAGAACACGAACACGGCCAGAGGCAGGAGCGCCGCGACCTCGTGCCAGCGGAGATCGCAGCGATCGCCAGGCGTGGGGTGACCGTGGTCGTGTCCATGCCCGGAGGCGGCATGGGAGTCGGCGTGGCCGTGTCCGGCACGCGGTGGTTCCCGCGACCCGCCGAACATCACGCGCTCCGTCGCCCAGAGCATGTACCAGGCACCGAGCACCACGCCCGCCACGGCGAGCAGGGCCATGACGAGATACGCCGACTGCCACGCGATCGACACGCCGTCCCACGCGCGTTGGAACGAGCCGAGGAGGATCATGAACTCGCCAACGAATCCATTGAGGCCCGGAAGCCCGATGCTCGAGAAGGTGAAGAGCATGAAAAACACGGCAAGCCACGGCGCTTTCGCCGCGATGCCGCCGAGGCTCGCGATGTTGCGTGTGTGGAACCGCTCATAGATCATGCCGACGAGGGCAAAGAGACCCGCCGACGAGAGGCCGTGGTTCACGAGCTGAAGATTGGCGCCTTCGGTGGCGACCGGTGTGAGGGCGAAAAGCCCCATCACGATGTAGCCCATGTGGCTCACCGACGAGTAGGCGATCAGTCGCTTGAGGTCGGTCTGCACGAGCGCCACGAGTGCCCCGTAGATGATGCCCGCCACGCCGAGGGCAAAGAGCCAGGGGGCGGCCATCGCGGTGGCCTCGGGCAGCATCGGCATCGAAAACCGCAGGAAGCCGTAGATGCCGAGCTTCAGCAGCACGCCCGCCAGGTCGACGGAACCGCCCGTGGGTGCCTCGACGTGGGCCAGTGGCAGCCAGGTGTGCAGCGGCACGATCGGCACCTTCACCGCAAACCCGGCCAGCAGGGCGAGGAACACGATCATCTGCAGCCAGCCCCCGTCGGCGGTCATGGGCAGCGGGTGGATCATCATGCCGTCGGCGAGCGCTTCGATGTCGAAGGTCACCACGTTGGCGTGCGCGGCATGCCACAGGACGATCGTCAGGAGGCCAAGAAACGTCAGCACGCTCCCGGCAAGCGTGTAGATGAAAAACTTCACCGCCGCCTTGCGGCGTTCTTCGTGTCCCCAGATGCCGATCAGGAAGAACAACGGAACGAGCGTGAACTCGAAGAAGACATAGAAGAGGATGACATCACGAGCGGCAAACACGCCGAGCATCGCAGTTTCGAGAACGAGCAGGAGGACATAGAAGCCAACGGGTCGATCCTGAACGGCGTCCCAACTGACGAGCACGGCGGTGAGCGAGAGCAGGGCCGCGAGCCCGAACATCCACAGCGACAGGCCATCGAGCCCCAGGGAAAACCGGACGTCGAAAATCCCCTCGGTCAACCAGGGCACTTCCTGCAGGGCGAAGGGGAGGCCGGCAGCCGTCGATGGTTCGGCGAGATAGCGGACGATCAGCCAGGCGGCGAGGGCGAGGGTGACGACTGTGGACACCGCGGCACTCTGCCGCACGGCCGACAGGCCGCGTGATCCAAGGAGCCAGGCGACGACAGCTCCGACCAGCGGAGCCGCGATCGTCAGCAGGAGGTGAGCGTGGGGGCTGAAGCCGTTCATGCGTGGAAGGAGGTTCCTACTGGCCCATCGCTCGCGCCACCAGCGCGAGCACGATCAGGAGCGTGCCGATGACGCCTGCCAAGGCGTAGCGTTGAAGGAGGCCCGACTGGGCGCGTCGGATGACGGCCCCGCACCCCAGCGGGATGCGGGCGATACCATCGACGAGGCCGTCGATGAGGTGCCGGTCGAGAAAGGCCGCGACCGTCGCGATGAGTTCCAGCGGCTTCACGATGAAGCCGCTGTAGATCTCGTCGATGAAGAATCGGCGGGCAAAGAGCGTTTCAAAGGGGCCGAGAAACCGCTCCATCTGCGGGCCGTCACTGCGTCGGCCGAGATGCCCAAGCGCCGCGATGACGATGCCAATCGCGGCGGCGAGCGTGCCCTGGATGGCGATGTCCCAGTGGAAGGCCAGCGGGGTGGCCGTGGCGGCCACGCTCGGCGCCGTGAACGACGGCGTGGAGGCGAGGAACGAGGCCAGGGAGTGGGTGCTGAAGAGCCACCAGCCGCTGACCGCCGAAAGGGCGGCAAGGATCACCAGCGGCACCGTCATCGAAGGGGGGGATTCATGGGCGTGATGGCCAGCTTCGTCGGGCACACGCGTGGGGCCGGTGAATGTCATGAACACGGCCCGGAAGGTGTAGAAGGCGGTCAGGCCGGCGGTGATCAGCGACATCCAGAAGAGCAGACGGAAGGTCGCCGGGGTGTTGATGGCATCGAGGGCGGTGGCCACAGGGGCCTCGGACGAGATGGTCGCGAAGCGGAACGGATTCAGCCCGGCGGCCCGATCTCCCCCGGGGGCCGATTCGTGGTGTTCGGCGTGGGTGTCCGCCCATCCCCTCGCATGGAGCGAAGAGAGGATCTCGTCTTTGCTGTAGAAACCCGCGAAGGGCGCGACACCGGCCAGAGCGAGGGCGCCGATGAGGAAGGTGGATGCGGTGATCGGCATGATGCGGCGAAGGCCGCCGAATCGCCGCATGTCGATCACCCCGCCCATCGCATGCATCACCGAGCCGGCGCCCATGAAGAGAAGCGCCTTGAAGAAGGCGTGCGTGACGAGGTGGAAGATCGCCGCGGTGAAGCCGAGCAGCGAGCCGGTGCCAAGGCTCACGAACATGTATCCCAGCTGGCTGATCGTGGAATACGCGAGCACCCGCTTGAGATCGTTTTGCACGGTGCCGATCAGGGCGGCCACGAGCGCCGTCGATGCGCCCACGATCGAGACGAGGGTGAGCGCTCCCGGACAGGCCACGAAGAGGGGCGCCGTGCGGGCCACGAGGTAGACGCCGGCCGTCACCATCGTCGCCGCGTGGATGAGCGAACTGGCCGGGGTGGGGCCCTCCATCGCATCGGGGAGCCAGACGTGAAGCGGGAGTTGGGCGCTCTTGCCGCATGCGGCCAGCAGCAACAAAAGGCAGATGGCGGTGCCCACGGCCCCGCCGACATAGGCGGAGGCATCGGCCAGCCGGGAGGCGCCAAGGATGCCGGGGACGAGCGTGCCGTCAGCGAGCGACGTGTCGTGGAAGTTGAGCGTGCCGTAGGTCAGCCACAGCAGGAACGTCGCCACGGCGAGACCGAAGTCGCCCACGCGATTGACGAGGAAGGCCTTCTTTGCAGCCTTTGCCGCCTCGGGCTTCGAAAACCAGAATCCGATCAGGAGGTAGCTGCAGGCGCCGACCGCCTCCCAGAAGACGTAGACGAGGAGGAAGTTGCTGGCGGCCACGAGCATCGACATCGAAAAGACGAAGGCCGCGACGAGGGCGAAAAACCGCGGCTCACCCGGATCGCCGTGCATGTATCCGATCGAATAGATCGCCACGAGCAGGCCGACGCCGGTGATGATCACCAGGAGCGTCGCCGTGAGGGGATCGAGACGCAAGGCCACGGGAATGGAGAAGGAAAGCGCGGACGAACCGGCATCGCCGGCAGCCTGGGCATCACCCACGCCAGCCCACTGCCAGAGGGTCGTCACCATCTCAACGGGACGAGGGGCGTGGTCGTGATCGCCCGACCCCAGCCCGGCCTCGCGGGCCGTGCCCGCCAGGAGCATCAACGCGACCACAAAGGCCCCGCCGATGCCGGCGAGGGCCGGCAGGAAGGAGCGTCCACCCAGGGTTCGGCCGAGCACGACCGTGAGGACCGCCGCCACGAGGGGGAGCAGCGGCACGAGGACCAGCAGTGTCGATGGTGAGAGGTCGTTCATGGTGGCGGCGGTGTGAGTCGGTGGGTCAGACGTGCTCGCGCTCGAGGAGGCGGTCCTCGTCGGCGGCCGGTTCGATGCCGGCGCGGGTCAGGGTCGGGAAGCGTGGCGGCACGGTGTCGATGGCAGGGAGTTCGTGATCGATCGACCGCGGCAGATTCGATTCTCGGAGCGACTGCCACGCCGCTGCATCGAGCCGCCCGGTTCGGGAGAAGGCCTGAAGCACGAAGACGAGCGCCACCGCTGCTTCGCAGGCAGCGACGGTGAGCACCAGGATCACGAGCACATGGCCGCCCCAGTCGCCGTGATGGCGGCTCCAGGAGACAAGGCTCACCGAGATGCCCTGCAGCATGAGTTCGGCGCAGAGGAACATCACGATCAGATTGCGACGGGCCAGAATGCCGACGAGCCCGATGGCAAACAGCATGGCTCCAACGACGAGCCCATCGAGCACCAGCGGAGAAAGGGTGTCGGTCGGGGTCATGGGACGGCCCTCCGAGCGGCAGCCGGTTCGATGTCGGCGGTTGCTCCGCGGGAAACGATCGCGATCGACCCGATCAAGGCGACCAGCAGAAGCACGCCGGCCACCTCTACTGCCAGAAGATGGCGACCGAAGAGTTCACCGCCCAAGCGGGCCACGTGGTTGTCGGCGAGCAGATCGACGCCGGGCTCGGCGGCATCGGTCGAAGGAGCGTCAGCCAGCAGGGCCGCCTTGGAGGCCGGCATGGCACAGCAGGCAGCCGGGGGTGCGGAAAGCCGTCCGATCGAAAGCGAGAGGACACCCAGCAGCACGGCTCCGGCAACGGCCGAGAGCAGAGGCTCGTTGGAGACGCGGTCGTATGGGGCGAGTCCCGCCGGCTGGGCCAGCATCAGCACGAAGAGGAACATCACCAGGATCGCACCGGCATAGACGACGATCGTGGCCACGCCGAGAAACTGCCCGCCGAGAACGAGCAGAACCCCCGCAACACCCGCAAGCGTCATCGCAAACCAGATCGCCGCGTAGACCGGTGATCGTGCGACGATGGTGGCCGCCGCCGAAACCACCGCGAGAAGCGACACGATCAGAAACACGGCCTCCTCGCCGACGCTCCCAAGTCGGTGGCCGGTAGCGATGAAGCACCCGAGTGCCACGAGCGAGAGCACGCCGCCGAGGGAGCGGGCGGCACGCTCAGCTCCGCCCCCCAGGCCGCGCGGGAGAAGCAGCCAGAGACCGGCCGCACTGGTGGTGACGGCGGTGGCGAGCAGGGTGCCAGGTGAGATGGACTGGAACAACTCAGCGATCACGGCGTGCACCCCATCGCGGTCGACTTCATGGGTTCGGCATCCTTGGTCATGTCGTAGACGCTCAGGAGCTTCTCCTTGTCGAAGATCATCTCCTCGCGACTCTTGCCCGTGAGGTCGAGCAGGCTCGTGAGCTCCACGGCATCGACCGGGCAGGCTTCTTCGCACATGCCGCAGAAGATGCAGCGGAGTTCGTCGATTTGGAAGCTCTCCGGATACTTGTCGCGGTCAGGCCACGGGCTTTCAGCGGCCACGATGTCGATGCACCGCGCGGGGCATGCGGTGGCGCACAGGAAGCAGGCGACGCACTTCACGCGGCCGTCCTCGTCGCGATTGAGCCGGTGGACGCCCCGATAGATGAGCGGATTGCCGACCTTCGGCCGCTGGTCTGGGTAGCTGACGGTCACCTTCGGGCTCACAAGATGCCGCGCCGTGGTGGTCAGTCCGTTGACGAACAAGGGCAGGTAGAGCCGTTCGGCGAGACCGAGCGGCTTGTCTTCAATCCAGGTGATCGCGGGGTCGCCGGGGTTCATGTCAGGCCTCCACCAGGTCGTGCGGCCGCGATCCGAGCGAGTGCTCCGCATCGAGAGGGCCGTGGGTTCGGATCGGCGAGTTGTCGGTGCCGGTCGGGGTCAGCATGCCGGCGGCGATCCAGCCGAGCACGAACACCGCCCAGGGGGCGGCGATCGCCACCGCGGCGGCGGTTCCTTCGCCGAAGGCGGTCACCATCTGTGGGCGAAACTCCTCGACGGTCGCGACCGTGACGAGATTGGCCAGCCCGAGCGGGAGCATCACCTTCCAGGCGAGGTTCATCAGCTGGTCGAAACGAAACCGCGGCCAGCTCCAGCGGACGAGCATGAAGAAAAGGATCACGCCGAGAATCTTCGCCGAGAGCACGCCGAATCGGATGACCGCGACCAACCAGGTTTCCACCGGTCCCGAACCGGTCAGGCCCCAGAGGTGCCAGCCGCCGAGAAACATGATCACGATGAGGAATGCCGCCGTGACCATGTGGAGAAACTCCGACACGAGAAACAGCAGCAGCTTGATGCCGGAATACTCGGTGTGATACCCGCCCACGAGCTCCTGTTCGGCCTCAGGCAGGTCGAACGGCAGCCGCGCCGCCTCGGCGAAGCTCGCGATCATGAACACGACGAAGCCGAGGGGTTGAGCGAACGCATACCAGATGCCGCTCGATGCCTGGGCATCCATGATGGCGTCGAGCTTGAGCGAGCCGGCAGCCAGCACCACCCCCAGCAGACCGAGGCCCAACGGGATCTCGTAGGCCACGAGCTGGGCGCTCGAGCGGAGGCCACCGAGGAAGCCATATTTGTTGTTGCTCGCCCATCCACCGAGGAGCACGCCATAGACGGCGATGCTCGAAAGGGCAAAGACCCAGAGCACGCCGACGTCGAGTCCGGGAGCGACGAGCAACGGCTCCTCGCTTTCGAGGCCGAGCGCCGGGATGGGCGGAAGCGAGCTGCCGAAGGGAATGGCCGCAAAGATCGCAAGCGACGCCGCGAGGATCACCAGCGGGGCGGCTGCGTAGAGCACCTTGTCGACATGCTTGGGGGTGAAGTCTTCCTTCAGGATGATCTTCAGGCCATCGGCGAGAGGCTGTCCGAGCCCAAAGAGTCGGATCTTCGTGAGCGGGATGCCGACGCGATTGGGTCCCTTTCGATCCTGAACCCACGCGGCCATCCAGCGCTCGACGAGCACCAGGTAGGCCGCGGCGGTCATCAGGCCGCCGATGAGCGCGCCAATCTTGACGAGGGCGATAATCGTTGGGAGCGAGGGAAGAAGGCTTTGCATGGCGATGCGTCAGGCGATCTGGTGAAGGCGAAGGTCGACGCCGGTCGAGGGAAGTTCGCCGGCGAGCGCTCGGAACGACGGCGACGAGGTGGCGATCTGCTGGCGGACGGCATTCACGTCGTAGAGACCGCGGCGACCGAGCATGTTCCAGAAGAGCCGTCCTTCCGGCCAGACGCCCGCCGGCGGCCGGATGGCCTGACGGAAGCTCTGGGCGTGGTGGGCCACGTTGACCCACGTTCCGGATCGCTCGGCGAAGCCGACGGCGGGCAGTCGCCAGGTGGCCAGCTGCATGAGTGGCGAATCGAACAGATCCTGGACGACCAGCTGCGCGAGCGATGAAAACGCGGCGGCCCCAGCCTCGTCAATCCATGGCGTGGGGTAGGCGGCGGTCACCCAGGCGGCATCGGCTCGACCGGCGGACACATGATCCACGAGATCGTTCCAGGAACGGCCTCCGGCGGAAAAGAGGGCGAGCACCTCTTCGACGCCCTTGCGATTGGGGCACTTTTCGGCGCGGATCGTGAACCCACCGGGAAACGACTCATCCGCGCCCCGTGTTGGAACGAAACCGAGCGCGAGGAAGGCCTCGGGATCGATCGATCGGGCCACGGCACAGAGCATCCAGGCTTCTTCGACCGTGAGCATCGGAGAGACGGCCACCGCGAGGCGGCCGGCCGATTTCAGATCATCACGGAGTTTCGTGACAACCTCGGACCACTCGATCGACTCGGTGGCCGGAGTGGTGGCGGCCGTGCGGCCGTGCGTCGGCGACGAGATCGCCCTCGACGCCTCGAGCATCCGGGCCTGATCGTGAAGGTGGTGCCAGCCATACCGCCCCTCGTCGCAGATCCACCAGGTGTTCACATGGGGATTCTCACGGGGCTTGAGACGATAAACGGCATCCTGGTTGTGCTCGGTGTGGATCGAACATCCGGCGGAACAGCCGCCGCACACGTTGGGCTCTCGCTTCAGGAACCAGACCCGCTGCTGGTAGAGAAAGTCTTTGTCGCCAAGCGCGCCGACCGGGCAGAGGTCGACGACGTTGCCGGAGAGTTTGTTGGCGAGCGGGTGGCCCGGGAAGACATCGATCTCTTCCTTGGCTCCTCGGCTGGTGACCATCAGCTCCGCCGTGCCTGTCACCTCGCGGGTGAATCGGACGCATCGCGTGCACATGATGCATCGATCGACGAACAGCGTGACGGTCGGCCCGACGTCGCGCTTGCGGCTGTGGAACGGCTGGAGGTCGGCCCGGCGTTCGGGCTGGCCGTGCTGGAAGTGGTAGTCCTGGAGCAGGCACTCGCCCGCCTTGTCGCAGATCGGGCAGTCGATCGGATGATCGATGAGCAGCGCCTCTTCCACGCGGGCGCGGCTGGCCTTCACGGTGTCGCTTTCCGTGACGATCACGGTGCCGTCCCTGACGGGCGTCTGGCAGCCGGGGACGAGCTTCGGCACCATGGTGATGGCACCGGTGGCGGCGTCACGCTGGCCGGTTTCAACGAGGCACATCCGGCAGCTTGCGACGACGGACAGGCCGGGATGCCAGCAGTAGTGCGGAATCTCCTTGCCGGCGCGCCGCGCGGCCTCGATGCAGTTGAGCCGTTCGTTGGCTCCGATCTCGATCTCCTGACCATCGACGATGACGACCGGCATCAGTGCGCTCCCACGATCTGCAGGGCAGGGACGGGGTCGGTCACCATCCAGCCCGAGGGGTTCGTCCGCTTGATGTAGTCCTCAAACTCGCCGCGGAACTTCTTGATGGCGTTCTTCATCGGCCAGGCGGCGCCGTCGGCGAGACCGCAGATGGTGCTGCCCGGCATCATGCCCATCGTGGAGCCGAGTTCGAGAAGAATGTCGAGGTCCTTGAGGCGGCCCTTGCCGGCTTTGATCCGCTCGAGGATGCGCAGCGACCAGCTCGTGCCCTCGCGGCACGGCGTGCACTGACCGCAGGACTCGTGGGCGAAGAATCGCGCGGAGTTGTGAAGGAAATCGACGATGCTCGTCTGGTCGTCGATCACGACGACCGCCGCGGTGCCGAGGCCGAGGCAGCCCACGCGGCCAGGACCGGCGAAATCGAGCGGGGTGTCGAGTTCACTCTCCGTCATCAGCCCCATCGAAATCCCCCCGGGGATGACCGCCTTGGCCGCGCGGCCCTTCCACACCCCGCCGCCGAACCGGTCGATCAACTCACGGGCCGTGATCCCGAGCGGCGCTTCGTAGCACCCAGGCTTCTCCACGTGGCCGGAGAGGCAGTAGAGCTTGGGTCCGTAGGAGCCAGGATCGCGGGGATTCGTGGGATCGGCAGGAACACCGATGGACTTGAACCAGTCGACGCCGCGCCTGGCGATCTGTGCCACGCAGGCCATCGTTTCAATGTTGTTGACGACCGTCGGCTTCCGAAACAAACCCTCGATCGCCGGGAACGGGGGCTTGATCCGCGGCCAGGCCCGTTTCCCCTCGAGGCTCTCGATCAGCCCGGTCTCCTCGCCGCAGATATAGGCGGCCGCACCGCGGTGGAGATAGATGTCGAGGGAGAACGTCGTGCCACGAATGTTCTTTCCGAGATAGCCTGCCGCGTAGGCCTCGTCGATCGCGGCCTGCAGGCGATGCCAACTCTTCGGATACTCGTACCGCAGGTAGATGTAGGCGGTGGTGGCACGGGTGGCGTACGACGAGAGAATGATTCCCTCGATCACCTGATGAGGGTCGTCCTCCATGAGAAGGCGATTGTTGAACGTACCCGGTTCGCTTTCATCGGCATTGACGCAGAGGTAGATCGGACCTGGGTGGTCCTTCGGCAGGAAGGTCCACTTCAGTCCGGTCGGAAAACCGGCCCCGCCGCGGCCCCGGAGCCCCGACGCCTTCACCATGTCGATGACGTCTGAGGGCTGCTTGCCGGCCAGCGTGGCTTCGAGGGGAGCGTAGCCGCCACGGCTCTTGTAGCTCGTGATCGAGTGTCCGTCGGGCACTCCGATTGCTTCGAGAAGGACGGGCTTGAATGGCTGCATGTCAGGTGGCCCTCGCCCGGGGCTTCTTGAGTTCCGCCTCGGCGGTCTCGGGAGTCATGTTTTTCAAAAGATCGTCGTTGGCCAGGATGCACGGGGCAAAATCGCATGCGCCGAGACACTCGGCCGGCTCGATGGTTAGTTCGCCATCCGCCGTGGTGCCATATGGCTCGACCCCGTTTTTCTGGCAGAGGTGTTCGAGGAGATGGTCTCCCCCCCGCAGGGCGCACGACACCGAGCGGCAGACGAAGGCCCGAACCGTGCCGTGCGGCTTTTCCTGGTGGAAGAACTGATAAAAGGTGAGCGTGTCCTGCACCTCGGCCGGGGCGAGGCCCAGGATCGCCGCGATCTCCGCAACGGCACCCAGCGGCACATGGCGAAGCTCAGCGTTCACAATGTGAAGCGCGGGGAGCGTGAGGGCACGGCGGTTTGGATACCGGGGCGCAAGCGCCTCGATCCTGGCCACCATCTCATCGGTCAAATACGTGCGTTGTGCGGTCATGGTCGACAAAGGCGCAGGCACCTTTTCTAGCGGTCGAGCTCCGCGGCGATGATGTTGAGACTTCCAAGCACGGCCACCACGTCGGAGAGCGTGTGGCCGCGAATCAGGTGCGGAAACATGGCGAAGTGAAGGACCGACGGCGGACGGCATCGGGCCCGGTAGGCCTTGTCGCTGCCATCGCCGGCGATGAAGAAGCCCAGTTCGCCGTTGGGGGCTTCGATCGCGGCGTAGGAACTCTCGCAGGGCACTTCGAAACTGCGGTTGGCCATCGAGAGCTCGAAGTGGGAAATCGTCCCTTCGATCGTCGAATACACCTGCTGCTTCGTGGGCCTCGCCACGCGCTCGTCCATGCCCACGTTGATGTCGCCGGCGGGGAGGTTCTCCAGAGCCTGGGCCACGAGCTTGAGGCTCTCGCGCATCTCCTGCATCCGCACGAGGTATCGGGCGTAGCAGTCGCCGGCGGAGGCGCAGCACACCTGGAAGTCGAGGTCGGCGTAGGCGAGGTAGGGCTCGTCCTTCCGGAGATCCCGGGGAACGCCGCTCGCACGGGCCACGGGCCCGGTCGCACTGCGGTTGGTCGCCTCTTCCTTGGTGAGCACGCCCACGCCCTTCGTGCGGTCGACGAAAATGCGATTGCGGGTCAGCAGCCGCTCCATATCGTCGAGCGTTTTGGGGAAGGTGCGGAGGAAGGTGCGAATCTTTTCGATCACCAGCGGCGTGAAATCCTGCGAGAGGCCTCCGACACGCGTGTAGGAGTTGGTGAACCGCGCGCCGCAGAGCGTCTCGAAGATGTCGTAGATCACCTCGCGCTGGTAGAAGCCGTAGAGGAAGAAGGTGAAGGCACCGGTATCGAGCCCGACGGCGCCGTTGCAGAGCAGGTGGTCGCTGATCCTCGCCAGTTCGGCGATGATGGTGCGGATGTAGGTGCACCGCGGCGTGATCTCGATGCCGAGCAGTTTCTCCACCGCATGGTGCCAGGCCACGTTGTTGGCCATCGGCGAAATGTAGTTCATCCGATCCGTCACGGTGACGTATTGGTTGAACGTGAGATGCTCGCCGATCTTCTCGAAGCCCGAGTGGAGATAGCCCATCTCGGGGAGGGCGTCGACGACGCGTTCGCCGTCGAGTTTGAGCACGAGCCGAAGCGTCGTGTGGGTGGCCGGGTGCTGGGGGCCGAAGTTGAGCGTCCAGAGGTAGTCCTCGGAACGCGGTCCAGCCTCGGGGCCGGAGGAGTCGAAGGTGGCCGTGGCGATGGACATGGGCTAACTGTGGTCGCGGGTGATCACGGGGAAGTTGTGTCGCTCACCGCGGCCCTGGAGCGGGTAGTCCTTGCGGAGCGGGTGGGCGGTGAACTCTTCGGGCATCAGGAGACGGCGCAGGTCGGGGTGGCCGGTGAAGCGAATGCCGAACATGTCCCAGACTTCGCGCTCGAGCCAGTTGGCGCCCTTCCAGAGGGGCACCACGCTCCGCACGGTCGGATCGGGATCGTCCACAAACACGCGGATGGTGAGCCGCTGATTCGTCGTCGTCGATGCCAGCAGGTAGACGAGGCCGTAGCGGCGGGTCGCCTCGCGGTTTTCGAGCTCATCGACGCAGGTCACGTCGACAAGCAGATCGAAGCCCTTGTCCTTGAGCCACGCCAGAACGTCGTAGGACGCGTCGGCCGGCACGACGACTCGGGTCTGGTCGCGAAACACGCTCGACTCCATCGCACCGAATCGGTCCGTGAGGCCGGTGAGCACATCGTCGACAGAAGGGGGCGTGAAGGGCATCGGAGGCTCGAAGCGAGGGGTCAGGTTCCGGAGGTGATCGCCTCGACGGCGGCTGCAAGTTCACGCTGCATCACGGGATTCCGGGAGGCATCGATCGCCGCCGGGCCGCCAATCTCGACCAACGCCCGCTTCCGCAACTGGCGTCCGGCGGTGTCGAACTCCCGTCCGGTGATCGTGCCTTCCAACTGGATCTTGTCCTGGAGATCGATGATCGCCTGGATCAGCTGCTCCGGACGGGGCGGACAGCCCGGGATGTACATGTCGACCGGAATGAATCGATCGATGCCCTGCACGACGGCGTAGGTGTCGAAAACGCCTCCCGTGCTGGCACATGCCCCCATGGAGATGCACCACTTGGGCTCGTGCATCTGCTGCCAGATGCGCTGAAGCACCGGCAGCATCTTCATCACGACCCGTCCGGCCACGATCATGAGGTCGCACTGACGCGGCGTGAACCGAAAGACCTCGGCCCCGAAGCGGGCGAGGTCGTGCTTGCTCGCTCCGGTGGCCATCAGTTCGATGCCGCAGCACGCGGTCGCGAAAGGCATCGGCCAGAGGCTGTTTTTTCGGCACCAGTTGGCCAGCGCGTCGAGACGGCTGACAACCACATTTTCCGGGAGTTCGAGCTTCCCGCCGGAGCCGGACGGCATCATCGCCATCGAAACACCCCCTTTTTCCAGTCGTAGGCGAAGCCAACGATCACCAGCGCGACAAACAGCATCGCGCCGCCAAAGACCAGCCCCCTCGAGGAAACGAGGCCCTCGGCGACGGCGGCATCGATGCCCGCGGACGATCGGCTGGCCACGGCCCACGGGTAGAGGAAGAGGAGTTCGACGTCGAACACGAGAAACGTGATCGCCACGAGATGAAAGCGAACGTCGAAACGACGCTTGGTGTCGTGGATCGGATCCATGCCGCTTTCGTAGGGCATCTCCTTGACCGCACCCGACCGGCGGGGGCCGACGAGATTGGCTCCGACGACCAGGCCAACCGATACGGCCGCCGCAATCGCGACGAACAGCAGGACCGGCAGGATCGCGTCCATGGAGGCTCAGCGAGCGGGGAACGGCGGGGCGGGAACGACTTTTTGGCCGTGGGATCGGACTTCGTGAAATTCGTCACGAAGTCCACTCCAAAAAAAGCCGGGGGGTTTTTGCCCGCCGGCTCGGTCTCGGCCGTCACAGTTATACAGGGGCCGACCGGAGGCGACGAGGGCGGTCCTTCTCGCGGGGAAATGCCTCGATTCAGCCGCACCGAGCGAGGTGCCGGTGAATCAGCCCGAGGTCGTAGGGGGTTTCCTCGCGGAGGGCGTCGAGCACCCGATCGAGGTCGATGCCGTAGTGATTCACGCGAAAAAGCCCGACTTTCACATACGGGATTCCGGCGGCGAGCAGCCTCCACCAGACCAGTTCACTCGGGTTGTGGGGTGTTCGGCGGCTTTTCTTGAAAAGCCGCCAGGATCGCAGCGGCTTCATGAGCGACACGTGAGGCATCACCTCACGCACGGCGACCCGTCCGCTCGTTCGCGCGTCGTACAAGCCGGCGATGGAGAATCCGGCCTCGATGGCCGACTGCGACAGCCCGATTTCGTACCGGTCGATGACGTCTCGTTTCGTGGGCATCGGCTCAACGGATGACCAGAACCGCTCAAACCACGGCGCGGCCAGCAGCGGTCGTCGCATCGCGAAAAACCACGATTGCACGTGCGGCTGTCGTGGAAGGTGTCGGGATGATGGCTGCTCCGAAACCACCATGCCCCAGAGGTCGGCATCGGAGGTTCGCCGTGAGGCAAGTGCCGGCGCCAGATCAAAGAGGGGGCCATACACGCTGTCGTTCACGCAGATCACTTCGTCGAACGCCGTGCGATCGATCGACGCGAGACCATCCCGCCAGGCGCCGAAGTCGTAGCCCACATTGGGGCGGGGAAGATAGGTGTCGATCAGGCCGGACAGTTCCGAAGGCAGCGAGCGGCCGCCGTTGGAGGCGAGCACGATCCGGCTGGCGTGACCGCGATACTGTCGAATGGCGTGCACAACGTGGGGATCGAAGCCACCTCGCGGGTCGTAGTGGGCGACGATGATCGCCCTTCGGCTGGCGGCGTCGGGAGTGGAGGCGGCAGCCATGCAGGCCTCGCGTCGATCAGGCGGCCCGACGGAGTGCGTCGCTGTCGCGGAGGCGGGCACGAAGCGCCGCAAGCCGGCGCGATGCGACCAGTTCGATCGGGCGACCGTCGAGCGCGTCGAGGAGTTCAGGAATGGCACGGAGTGTGACCCCCGCTTCCGTCACGGCACCGGCCGCGAGTTGCCGCTCCGCGGTTCGCAGCGCCGAGGAGGTGTGCCAGCGAACGCTCGCCACCACGGCGGCGTCGCGCATGGAATCGGGCAGCATCGCGGCATTGATGCGGATCGCGCGGGCCATGTCGGGCCACACGGCCCCCGAGGCGAACAGGCGGCTCGTTTCATTGGCCTCGTGGCGGCGGTAGATCGCAAGTGCCCGCGGCTCGTACCAGACGCGGAAGTTGGCGGCGATCCTGACCCACATCTCCCAGTCGAGGGCATGGCAGAGATCGGAGCGGTAGCCACCGAGAATCTCGTAGGTGGTGCGGGCGACGACTGCGGCGGGTGTCTGGATCCGTTGGCGTTCGGCGATGCGCGGCAGCCAGTTGGCGAGGATGCCGGGGAGCCATTGCTGGCGGGAGGTGGTTTTGACGTGACGGTCGCGGTCGTCGACGATCCGGCTCCTGCAGAAGGCCATGCCCACGTCGATCTGCCGGCGGAAGCCGCGATCGATCGCCGCGTAGAAGCCTGGACGGACCGAATCGTCCTGATGCAGAAGATGGATCAGGTGGCCTCGCGCGAGCGCGACCGCCCGGTTCCAGTTGCCAGCCAGTCCGAGGCGGCGGCCGTGCGTGACCACCTCGACCCGTCGAAAGGGGTCGATGGACCGCACGAGCCGTTCGACGTGACCGCCGGGCGAGGCATCGTCCACGACGGTGATTTGCATCTCGTCGGCCGTGCCGGCCTGGTCGAGCACCGATTGGATCGTGACGCAGATCTTCTCGTCCGGCTCAAACGCGGGAATCATCACCGAAAATCGCGGCCGGTTCGCCGAGTTGGCGATCGGCTCGATGCGGGGCGGCGCGGTCGCGGCGGTGAGACGAAGAAGGTGCATGGTGCGGCACGATGAAGCGCGCCCAGGCACAATCTCCCGGGTGCGTCGGGAGAGGTACCAGAACCTTACGGCTGACGAAAGGCCGTACCGTCACGGATGGCGGCGCAGGCGACCGCCGGGCACACCCCCCCTTCCCAGGCTCGTTGGGTTGCCCAGGTTTCCAGCGGCGGCGCACCCCGTGGGGCTCGGCGTTGAGCCGGATCGAGGATCCGTTCAGAAACTGCCCGTGTTGAAACTGACGTACGCGCCCCACGGGCCCGATGTCACCGTCATGCCCGAGTTGTGGGCGTCGGAGAACGGTGGCTTTCCGCCACCGCCACCGCCACCGCCACCACCGCCCCCACCGCTGCGGTAGGGGGAGTAGGCAACACCCGACTGGGCGGCCGCCGCGGCTGCGTTGGAGGCGGCTGCCGTCGCCTGGCGGGCGGCCTGGGCCCGCTCCACGAGCTGCTGCCGGCTCTGGTCAAACGCCTGCTGCTGCTGCTGAAGGCCTGTTTTCATCTGCTCGATCTTGCTGATCTCCTGCTGCAGTTGGGCGCTCGACATCGCGACGACGTTGGGCACGTCCTTGAGCACCTCGGCTCGCTTCTGATCCGACATCACCGACAGGTATTGGCCGACCCACTGCCGCGCATCACGGGCTTCCGGGGTTTCCATCACCTTGAACTTCGCGTCGAGGTCGTCGAGGAGGTATTCGAGCTCATACGACGACATCGCCGCCACGCGCCGATTGAAGTCGGCCTTGATGTTGCGGACCTCCTGGGGCGAATAGATCTGCTGCGACGAGAGCCACTCGCCAAGTTCGAAAATGGCCCGGCGCCACCGCGGGCTGTTCATGATTTCGGCCTTGCGGGCAAGGTCGCCATCGCCGGCCGCGGCCTTCGGCGCCGCTGCGGCCGGCTGCTGCGCTTGCCCCGTCGAGGTGATGCCTGCGGCGAAGGCGACCATCATGGCGATGGCGGTGAGGGTGCGAACCGTGTGGAACTGGGTCATGCTCTTCGACTCCATGGGTGCGTTGCGACTCTAGCGAGCCCCTCCCGACGTGCCAGTGCCCTGCTTGCGAACCATCGTCATGTTGACCTGCGGCATGTGTTCGCCTCCCACGTGGGTGGGCAGCGACCGCCACACGCAGCGGTCCTTGCCATCGAAGGAGTACATGTTGAGCGACGATGTCTGCGAACCATCAGGCAGCACGGCCGAGGCGCGTGCCACCCACGAATCGCCGTCGCGATACCACACGGCTTCACCATGGCCGCCGTCGGAACTGAACACCCACGAACGGATCGACTTCGAGAGGGGATCCCAGCCGATCCGCTGCGTGATGCGGATGGCATCATCCTGCGAGCCGCCGGGAGGAGTGATCGTCATGTCGCGGATGATGAACGTGTGCTGACGGTTCCATCGTGCCGACACCTCGATCGTCGGCCTGACACCGGCCGTCTTCACGGTCGCGTCCTCGACCGCGGCCCAGTCGCCGATCATCCAGTCGAGATCGGCAAGCACCTCGTGGCCGACCGCCCGGTCGCTCTTTGATTCGCGGATCGCGGCAAGCTTCCAGGCGCCTTCATGCCGCACCCACACGGCGGCGAACCGACCATGCACCGGCACCGAGTATCCCGGCGGGAGCGCACGAACGACACCGTCTTCAAGGGCGACGTCGGGGCTGACGAATCGCACGGTCGTCTTCTCGAAGGTGATCGCAGGCTTGGCCGCCGGAGGGGCGTCGGCCGCCGGGGGTTCGAGCATCTCGACGCTCGTTCGGCCGGGGAGCACTTCGCCGGTCGCATCGATGATGTCGCCCTCGGGCAGCCAGAGTTTGGCGAGCGCCTTGCCGTCTCCTTTTTCGAGGGCGTCTTTGTAGGCCTGCGATGCCGAGCGGATGGCCTGCTCGTCGGAGGCGGTGTCGGCGATGACCGGACGCGGGCACCAGACCAGGCCTGCGAACGCAACGAGGAGGAGTGGCACCAGGTGGGACGGCCGAATCGTGGGAAGGGTCATGGGGCACCGCATGGGGAACCGGCCGTGGGGCAACCGCCACCTGGCAGTTGATTCCCCGATCCGGAGCCTCGGATTTTACCATGATTCGGCGGGCAGGGGAAAGCACCGGAGGAATCGGTTTGGTAGGGTGCTCGCCATGCCATCCCATGTTCCGATCCTTGCCGACCTCGTCCGCCGCCCGAGCGTCAATCCGATGGGCCGCGATGTGTCGGGGCCGGAGTATCTCGAGGGGCGTGTTTCCGACTACCTCGTGCAGCGGTTCACGGAAGCGGGGTTGTCGTGGGTGCGCCAGCCCGTTTCACCGGGCCGCGACAACGTTGTGGTCCGGCTCGACGCCACCGAGCCCGGCTCACCCGTGGTGCTGTGGGATGCCCATCAGGACACCGTGCCCGTCGAAAACATGACCATCGAACCGTTTGTGCCGAGCGTGCGCGACGGCCGGATGTATGGCCGAGGCACGTGCGATGTGAAAGGGGGCATGGCGGCGATGGTTGCCGCCCTCGAGATGCTGGCTCGTTCGCCCCGCCCCCGACGGGCTACGGTGCTGTTCTCGGCGACCGTCAACGAGGAGTTCGGCTTTTCCGGCGCCAAGGCTTTGGCGAGGTTGTGGGACCAGCCCTCCGCCTCCGATCCCGGTTCGGATGCCGCGGCCCGGAGGATCGTGACCGGCAGGCCGGCGGTGGCGATCGTGGCCGAGCCCACCGGTCTCGATCTCGTGATGCAGCACAAGGGGGCGATCCGCTGGCGCATTCGCGTGCATGGCCGCGCCTGCCACAGCGCGTTTCCCGAGCAGGGGGCCAACGCCATCTACCCGGCCGCGCGGGTGATCCTCGCGATCGAATCCCTCGCGTCGGACCTGCTGACCCGGCACTCCGACCATCCGTGCGGTCCGCCCACGCTCAACCTTGGAACGATCCGCGGCGGTGCAGGCGTGAATCTCGTTCCCGACCTGGCCGTCCTCGAGATCGAGCGACGGGTCCTCCCCGGCGAGTCGCCGGACGAGGCTCGTGCCGAAGTGATCGCCCGAATCGCCGAGGCATGCGGCGAGGCGAGGATCGATCACGAGGAGCCGTTCCTGGAGAGTGCCGGCCTGCCCGACGCCAGCGGCGACGGTGCGGCGGCGCCGTGGGTCGATCGTCTTGCGGCCGAGGCCCATGCCCGAGGGGCGGCAGCCATCCGCACCGCCGCCCGCTATGGAACGAACGCGAGCGTGTTTACCGCCGCCGGAGTGCCGAGCGTGGTGTTCGGCCCCGGATCGATCGCCCAGGCCCATACGGCCGACGAATGGATCGACCTCGATCAGGTTGGGACGGCCGCCGAGATTCTCGCGGCCTTGGTTGCCGGCGGGTGATTGGTACAACATCGCCATCCCACCACGTTCACGACGGAGGACAGCAGCATGGCAGGAATGATCAAGGTCAAGGGACCGGTCGTCGATCTCGACGGCGACGAGATGACGCGGATCATCTGGCAGTTCATCAAGGACAAGCTGATCCTCCCCTACCTCGATCTCGAGATTCGTGCCTACGACCTTTCCATCCAAAACCGCGACGCCACGTCGGATCAGGTGACCATCGACGCCGCCAATGCGATCAAGGAATGTGGCGTGGGCGTGAAGTGTGCGACCATCACGCCGGACGAGGCCCGGGTGAAGGAGTTTGGCCTCAAGCAGATGTGGAAGAGCCCGAACGGCACGATCCGCAACATCCTCGGCGGCGTGATCTTCCGCGAGCCGATCATCATCAAGAACATCCCTCGGCTCGTGCCTGGATGGACGAAGCCGATCGTGGTGGGGCGTCATGCATTCGGTGACCAGTATCGCGCGACCGACGTCACGATTCCCGGCAAGGGCACCCTCACGCTCACCTTCACGCCGGCCGACGGCTCGAAGCCGATGGAGATGAAGGTCTACGACTTTCCGTCACCGGGCGTGGCGATGGCCATGTACAACCTCGACGATTCGATTCGCGACTTCGCCCGCGCGAGCTTTCGCTACGGATTGGCCCGAACCTACCCCGTCTATCTGTCGACGAAGAACACGATCCTCAAGGCCTACGACGGCCGGTTCAAGGACCTCTTCCAGGAGATTTTCGACGCCGAGTTCAAGGCGGAATTCGAGGCGAAGGGGATCACCTACGAACACCGGCTGATCGACGACATGGTGGCCAGCGCCCTGAAGTGGGAGGGTGGCTACGTCTGGGCCTGCAAGAACTACGACGGCGACGTGCAGAGCGACATCGTGGCCCAGGGCTTCGGATCGCTCGGCCTGATGACCAGCGTGTTGATGACGCCCGATGGCAAGACCGTGGAAGCCGAGGCGGCCCATGGCACGGTGACCAGGCACTACCGGCAGCATCAGCAGGGCAAGCCGACGAGCACCAATCCGATCGCCTCGATCTTCGCCTGGACCCGTGGCCTCGCCCATCGGGGCAAGCTCGACGGCACGCCCGACGTGACGCGATTTGCCGAGACGCTCGAGCGGGTCTGCATCGAGACGGTGGAGGAGGGCAAGATGACCAAGGATCTGGCGATGCTCATCGGCCCGAGCCAACCGCATCTCACCACCGAGGAGTTTCTGGCGGCGATCGACGCCAACCTCGTCAAGGCGATGCACGCCTGATGCTGCGATGGATCGCCGGTGATCCTCGGGTGGTTCCTTCCATCGCCCGACCCTCCGGCGGGGCGGCTCAGAGGCACTTCAAGAACTCGATCAGGGCGAGCCGATCCTCCTCCGTGAGGTCGTCACCGAACGTGTGGCCGGTGTTGAGCATGCCGGTGAAAAGTTCCGGCTTCGTGGGATCGACCTTCACGTGGCTGATCGCAGCCAGCGATTGCCGAAGGTCGTCCCATTGTTCCGGCGACCGCCAATCGGGGTCGAAGACCCGAAGGTAGGGCTCGCGCTCCATGTCTTCGAGAATCTGCTCGTGGCTCTTCGAGGACACGTCGATGTATTTCCAGCCGACCCTGGCCTGGTCGTAGTTGGTCGGATCGATGCTGCTCGGTTTCATCGAATACTTCCTCGGCCGGGTCGAAGACTTGAGCAGGTTGTAGAGGGTCGGCACGGAGGCGTTGTGCAGGTATTTTGAAAACGACGTGCCCCTTGTCGGCGTTCTGCTCGCTGACGTCGTCGATGAAG
>JAFMIU010000011.1 GCA_017853835.1 Pirellulales bacterium
AACGAATCAGGCCGGCCCGGGCGCCCAAGGGCCCGGGCCGGCCTTTCTCGTCTGATCGTAGACGCCCCGTTCCCATCGACCCTCAGGAAAACCTTTGGTTCGACGAGGCGGAGCGAAGGGATCCGGACCAGGTTGAAGTGGTCCAGCGGGCTCCACGAATGGAAACCCGTTCGGCGAACTGCGTCAGAGCGGCACCGTGAGGCGACGCACCGACGTCAGATTCAGCCGTGGCCCTTCTTCTTCGCGGTCTTCTTCTTCGTGGCGACCTTCTTGGCAGCCTTCTTCTTCTTCTTGGCCATGGAAATGGCTCCTTACCATGAGCACCCTTTTTTGGTTCTCACATCCGCTCCCCCGGGTGCTCTTGGGAAGGGCGCGGACGACGTTTCGAAGCGGTGCTGACAGCGATCACTCGCAGCCGACCCCGCTCCGATGAGAGAGTTGTGAGGGATGAGCCGGAAAACTGTCAAGAGAACTTCCGGAAAAAATCACGCATTTTTCCCCTCCCATCCCCTCCGCCCCATCGACCTGCACGATGAGGCAGGGTGTCGCGTCCCTCGTCGCGATCATGCGCCGCGCGATGAACCGCACTGAGACGTGGCCCACGTGTGCAGCATGGCAACCTGCCGCGCGAAGTCTTGATCGTCCACGCCGATCGGGCTTTTGAAGAAGCACGCGAGCCACGGAAGCACACCCCGCTCGCCTCCTCGATGGGCACGCTCCGCAAGCCTGACGAGGTCGAGAACGAGGGGCGCCGCCAGGATCGAATCGCACCCCTGCCACGTGAACTGCAGGGTCATCGGCGTTCCGAGAAAACCGCGGAAATGAACGTGATCCCAGGCGGTTTTCCAGTCGCCGAGGCTCTTGATGTATTCGATCGAAACATGGGTCTGCGGCGGGTAGCCGAGGATGGAGGCGAGCAGGTGGTCCTTGCTCCGAACCTTGGCTGCCTTGTTGCGGGGGTCGTCGAGCACCTTCCCGTCCATGTTGCCGAAGATGTTGTGGCCAACCCAGCTCATCACCTCGAGATTGCGGGCGGCGAACATCGGGGCGAGCACGCTCTTGAGGAGCGTTTCGCCCGTCTTGCCGTCGCAGCCGGCCTGGACGATGCCCCGTTCGACGGCCAGCTGCTGGAGGCAGGCTGGGGTGCCTCCCATGGACGGCGTGAAGTTCACGAAGCTGGCCCCGGCCCGGGCAGCCGCCACGAAGTAGAGGCTGCTGGCCGGCAGGGGACAGCGGGAAGCATCGTCGAGCGTCGGTTCGACCTCCGCGAAATCAACGGGGATCGGCAGCGACGGCGGCGGCTCGGTGGAGGAGACATTCACCACCACCACATGCCGCACCCGCTCAGCCGTCGCGAACTCTTCGATATCGCGTTGGATCCGCTCGATGGCCTGCCGAGGCGTCTCCACCACGGCGGCCGCGTCGCCATCGGCCAGTGATCGGATGCGTTCCCCGGAAGCGACGAGCGTGCCCGGCCGAATCCGCGGCTCGACTTCGGCAAAGAACTCGGAGGCCGCCGCGAGGAGCTCCGGCGGGATCGCCCGGCTCTCGCTCCACATCCTTCTGGCCTCGTCACCCAGCCGACCGCCGCGAATGTCGTGACCACCCACCACGAGTTCGTCGAAGCCGACGAGGTCGAGCGCGGTGAATGGCTCGCACTCCGTGACGAGCCCGACCGGCGGGATCGCCCCATGCCGGAGCGACGCCAGTCCGGTGAGCATGGTGGTGGCAACGCCACCCTTGGCACCGATCAACCACACTCCAACGCGGTTGTCGGCCATGTTCGAGGGTCCGAAAGGCTGGGCGGCGAGAGGTGGGCAACGGTGGAACGGGTGGTATCATTCGTGACCGCCGGCAACGCGTCAAGCGATCCGCCGGCATGCAGAATCGTGTCCAGGGCCGTTCTGCCCCAAGCCCACCGTGGAGTTCATTCCGACCGCATGGAGTCGAAGAGCCTGCAGACCGCCCGCCGCATGCGGGCCCTCGAACCTTCCGCCACCCTCGCCATGGCCGCCCGTGCCTCGGCGATGGCCGCCTCCGGCATCGACGTCATCGACCTTTCGGTCGGTGAGCCCGACTTTCCCACGCCGCCCCACATCTGCCAGGCCGGCGACGAGGCGATTCGAACCGGCAAAACCCGCTACACGCCGGCCGCCGGCATCCCGGCCCTTCGAAAGGCCGTTGCCGACGACTACTCCCGCCGCTCGGGATTGAGCGTCACGCCGGCCCAGGTCGTCGTATCCAACGGCGCCAAGCACTCCCTTCACAACGTGTTCACCGCCGTTCTCGACGAAGGGGACGAGGTGATCGTGCCAACCCCCTACTGGGTGAGCTACGCCGAACTCATCAAACTCGCCGGCGCCGTGCCGGTGCTCGTGGAAACTCGGATCGACGACAACTTCAAGCTCAGCCCCGAGGCCCTTCGGGCCGCGATCACTCCCCGCACGCGGATGCTCTTGCTCTGCTCGCCAAGCAATCCCACGGGAGTGGTCTACTCGGCGGCCGAACTCGGAGCCCTCGCCGATGTCGCGATCGAGCACGACCTCGCGGTCGTCTCCGATGAGATCTATGACCAGCTGGTGTACGACGGTCGCGAGAGCGTGTCATTTCCAACGCTCCGTCCGGGCCTTGCCGATCGCACCGTGGTGGTGGCCGGGGTGAGCAAAACCTACTCGATGACCGGCTGGCGCATCGGATGGACGATCGCTCCGGAACCCCTCTCCAAGGCGATTGGCAACCTGCAGAGCCAGGAGACGAGCAACCCGTGCAGCATCAGCCAGCACGCTGCCGTGGCGGCGTTGACAGGCCCCCAGGACTGCGTGGCCGAGATGCTCAAGGCCTTCGAGCGGCGACGCGACCTCGTGGCCGGCCGACTGTCGGCCCTGCCGGGGATTCGCCTGCCCGAGATCGGCGGGGCGTTCTACGCCTTCTTCGACATCCGCGAGCCGCTTTCCCGAATGAAGGCCGATGGGATCGCAACGAGCATGCAGTGGTGCGAAGCGCTCCTCGAACGGCACCACGTGGCGCTCGTCGCTGGAAGTGCCTTTGGCGCCGAAGGCCACGTGCGGATGTCGTTTGCGGCCTCCGAGGAGAAGCTGGCCGCCGGCGTGGACCGGATCGCCACATTCCTGGGCGTCGGCTGAGTCGCCGGCCTATCCATGCCACCGCTCCGCCCGGTCGCTGTCGATCCGATGATCTATCTCGATCATGCGGCGGCGACGCCGCTCGACCCTTCCGTCGAGGAGGCGATGCGGAAGGTGGCTCAGGAGTCGTTTGCCAATCCATCGAGCCCCCATGCCGCCGGCCGTCGCGCCAGGGCGGTTCTCGAGGAGGCACGCGAGCGGATCCTGACGGCCCTGGGAGGCCGCGGCAGCGGCCACGATCGCGATCGGCTGGTGTTCACAAGCGGCGCAACGGAGGCCAACTGGCTCGGGGTGCTCGGCACCGCCGGAGTCCGACCTGGAATCGTCGCCTGCTCACCCCGCGACCACACGAGCCTTCTCGAAGCGGTGGGCCGCCTCGAACGCCATGGCTGGCGGGCCGTGCGGGTTCCCCTCGATGGCAACGGCCAGGCCGCTCCCGGAATCACCGAACTCGGCGGCTCGGTGATCGCGGCAGACAGCGACACCATCATCATGGCCACCCTCACCGCCACGTGCGGGCAGACGGGCCTCCGGGAATCCCTTCCGCTGCTGGCATCGGTGTCGGGAAATCCTCGATGGCGGCTGCACGTCGATGCCACACAGGCCATGGCGTGGGAGACCATGGCGTTGGTCGATCTTCCAGCCACGTCGCTCGCCTTTGCCCCACACAAGTTCGGGGGGCCGCGCGGAATTGGCGCAGTCGTGGTGCGGGGAGGGGTGGCGGTCGCTCCGGTGATGCCAGGGCCTCAAGAACTCGGCCTTCGGGGAGGGACCGAGGGGGTGGCGCTGGCCGTGGGATTTGCGGAGGCCCTGGATCGGGCGATCGCCAGGCGTTCCACCGCGGTGGCGCAGGCCCGCCGTCTTCGTGATCTCTGGGAGCGGGGAATCATCGCTGCGGCAGCCGAGCACGGCCTCGAGCTCCATGTGGTGGGCGGTCACTCCGATCGCTCGCCCCACATCTCGGTGTTTGCCGCGCGAGGGATCGATCGACAGGCCTTGGTGATGGCGGCCGATTTGGAGGGCATCTGCCTCGGCACGGGCACGGCTTGCGCCAGTGGATCGAGCGAACCATCACCTGCGATCGTCTCGCTCGGCCTTCCGGAGTGGGTCGCCGACTCGGCCGTGCGGGCCAGCCTCGCCACCACCACGACCGATCAGGACGTCCTGGGCGCGATTGGCACCATGAGTCGTCTCTTTCAGCGGTTCGCCGGCGGCGGTCTTCTCCGCGCGACCTCTGAGCGGTAGCCTGCCAGGCGTGAAGCGTGACGGCATGGATGCCGCGGGGACTGACCGTTTCCGGGGACTGGCTTTCAAGGCCTCACATGGCGATGCCCGCTGCCAACAAAACGTCTGCCCACGACGTCTCGAACGGTCGAGTCCCATCGTGGGCGGCGCTCCTTCGCACGGCGATCGAGGGATGGTGCGCTCCGAACCGGAGCGGCACGATCGGGCCGGGAGTCCCTCTGGTTTTGCTCGCCAGAACGGACATCAGCCCGCTGCTTGACGATCTCGGCCGGTTCGTCGTGGAGTCCCGACGGGGCGGTGTCATTCGGCTGGATGCCGCCCAGATCGCCGGCGACACCCCAGCGTCTTGCGGACGACGCGTCCCGATTCCGTCGTTTTCAGCAGACAGTTTCATCATCCTGTCGGGCGCGGCCGGCTCCGGCGTCCGGCAGCAGGAGGCCTTGGCGACGGTGTTCGATCGCGCGACGGCGGCGGGAGCCACGCTCTGCATGGCGCTCACTGGGACGGCCGGCCATGACTCCACCGACCCTCGGCTCGCATCGAGGCTCTCGCAGGGCCTCGTGATCCGCATTCCTTCGAAAACCGCCGCCCCATCGACCGAGCCGGGACTGTCGGTCTCCCGAATCATCCGCCTGCTGGCTGAGCACAACGGCATGACGGTGGAGGAGTTGGTCGGGCCTGGGCGCTCCCGGGCCATCGTCCACGCGCGAAGTCTGGCGATGTATCTCGCCCGACGGCTCACCGGAAGAAGCCTCGACGCGATCGGAACGTCGTTCGGCGGCCGCGATCACACGACGGTCATGCGCGGCGTCCGAAGCGTCACCTCCCGTGTCGGCGTCGATCATGCCTTCGCTGGAGAGATCGACCGGCTGATCGAGATGCTCAGTCGTCGCCCAAGCCACCGGCCACGACCTCCTGCGGCGGCGGGCTGAGCGATCCCGAAGCATTGTTGATTCGATGTTGGTTTTCAGCCGCATGAACGTGCGTCGGAAACCCGACATCGGAACCGACCCTGAATAGGCCGTGGTTTCACCGATTCAGAACGCATGTGTGTCGCTCGTCGACACCTCATTCCACCGATATCTTGCCTGTCACCAACGAGCAAACGACGCGATCTCGACAGGATATGCACCGTCGCGATGCTTCCCTCAGAAGCGTTCTCGGAGTTGTTTTTTCGATCGATTCATCTCACCGCTGCACGGAGTACCGCCCCGTCGACCATGACGACGCCACGGCCCCCTGCTGGGCTGTCCTGCTGAATTCCTCCTCTTCTTTTTCCTAAAACCTCTCTGAGAAGAAGACAGCATGCCCCGATCGCACGATCGGTATTTTCATGGCCAAAAAATCGTTTCCGGGGCCACCTGAGCCCGGTTCCGAACGGGCGTTTTTCGGGTACAGTAGAGGGCTTCTGGATGCCCTCTTTTTCTGGAACAGAAAGTCCTGTGCCGATGAAGATTCGCTGCCCCAAGGAGCCCCTTCTGGCGGCGCTGCAGACTGCAGCCGCCGTGGTTCCCTCGCGATCACCAAAACCCGTTTTGACGAACGTCCGACTCGAGGCCACCAGGGATTCGGTGGTGCTCTCCGCCACGGATCTCGAAGTGGGCATTCGGATCGAACTCGAGGGCGTGGAAACCGAGGCAGCCGGGGTCGTGCTCCTTCCGAGCGGCCGCGTCACGGCGATCGTTCGCGAAAGTTCTCCAGGAACCGTATTCGAAATCCACTCCGACGGAACGGCTGCCGTCGTCAAGGCACCCCGAAGCGAGTTTCGGCTGCCGGCCGAGGATCCTCTCGAGTTTCCTTCGGTCGCCACGTTTCCGTCGGGAGGGTTCTTCGAACTCTCCACTCCGCTCGCTCGTGAACTGGTCAAGCGGACGGTGTTTGCCACCGACAACGAATCGAGTCGGTACGCCCTCGGCGGCGTGCTCGTCGAACTGACGTCCTCCGGCGTGATCGCCGTCGGTACCGATGGTCGCAGGCTCGCCAAGATGCAGGGACCGATCGAGGCGAAGGATGGTGGCCATGCCGACGCCACGCCGATCGTGCCCGCTCGGGCAATGCAACTGATCGATCGGTGCCTCGGGGGCCCCGATCAGGCCGTGCAGCTGGCGGTGCGAGACAACGAGATCCTGGTGCGCACCGCCGGCACGACGATTTCGTCGCGGCTCGTCGACGGCCGCTTTCCGCGATGGCGCGATGTTTTTCCGGAACGTCCCGATGCGATTCGTGTGCACCTGGTGGCTGGACCGCTTCTGGCGGCGGTGCGTCAGGCGGCGATCGTGACGAGCGAGCAGTCGAAGGGGGTCGATTTTTCATTCGAACCAGGCCAGCTGGTGCTCACCGGCCGTTCCGCCGAGAGTGGCGAGAGCCGCATCGAGCTGCCGATCGACCACGCGTCGGGCACTGTGAAGATCAAGCTCGACCCAAGATTCGTGGCTGATTTTCTCCGAGTGCTCGACCCCGGTTCGGCCGTGGTCGTGGAACTGACCGACCCGCAGAGTGCGTGCGTGTGCTCGACGGACGATGGGTATGGCTACGTCATCATGCCCTTGGCGGCCGATTGAACGAGACCGCCGTGACCACCACCACCATGAACCAGCGCCGCCCTCAGGCTTCATCGGATCCGCTCGCCATCGGTAGGGTGATGTCGCGGCTCATGGCACGGGCCGGATACGATCGGGAGCAAGGGTCGGCGGCGTTGGCGTCCGCGTGGCAGGAGGCTGCTCCGGAATCGGTTCGTGGTTCGTCCCAGCCAGGCAGCGTTCGACGCGGCGTGCTCGATGTCTTCGTGAGCCATTCCGCCCACGTCCAGGAGCTCGGCTTCCACAAGGCGGCCATCGTGGCGAGGCTCCAGCAGATCCTGCCCGACAGCCGCATCACCTCCATTCGTTGCCGGCTCCTTCCAGATGCCGGCCGCACCGTCTGAATCGATCACATCCGTCCACCGTCACTCGCGAGGAACCCCATGGCAGACGAACCGCAGCAGGCCTACACGTCAGCTGACCTCAAGCACCTCTCCGACCGCGAGCACGTGCGTGAGCGTTTTGGCATGTACATCGGTGACAACACCTCACGAGGCCTGCACCATCTCGTCTACGAAGTGGTCGACAACTCGATCGACGAATGCATGGCCGGGTATGCGAAGCATGTTGGCGTGACCGTGAACGTCGATGGCAGCGTCACCGTCGAAGACGACGGGCGTGGCATCCCGGTCGACCGCCACCCGCAACTCTCCGAGGAGATGGAGCGAGATGTCTCGACCCTCGAGGGGGTGATGACGGTGCTCAAGTTCGGCGGGAAGTTCGAGAAGGGGGCCTATCAGACGTCGGGCGGACTCCATGGCGTCGGCGTGACGGTGGTGAACTTCCTCTCCGAATGGTGCGAGGTGGAGGTTTCCCGAGAGGGTCATGTCTGGCAGCAGGAATACCAGCGCGGAGAGCCGACGGGGCCGGTGCGGAAGATGGGCACGACCACGAGGGCCGGCACCAAGACCACCTTCAAGCCCGATCCGCAGATCTTTCCGCAGACGAAGTTTTCGTGGGACATCCTGTCGCGTCGGCTCCGCGAACTCGCGTTTCTCAACTCGGGGGTCAGGATCACCTTCTCCGACGCGGCGACCGGTTCGAGCGAGGAGTATTTTTACGAGCGGGGCGTCGAGGAGTTCGTCGAACACCTCAACAAGGCGAGCGATCCGATTCACGCCGACGTCATCACGATCAAGGGTGCGGGCGACGGAATCACCTGGGACATCGCCCTTCAATACACCGGCGAGTACACCGAGAGTCTTCACAGCTACGTCAACAACATCTCGACCACGGAAGGCGGCACGCATGTTTCCGGCTTCCGGGCGGCGCTCACGAGGGCGCTCAACGCCTACGGCAAGAAGAGCGGCATCTACAAGGATCTTGTTCCGACCGGCGAGGATGTGCGCGAGGGACTGACCGCCGTCATCAGCGTTCGCGTGCCCCATCCGCAGTTTGAAGGTCAGACGAAGACCAAGCTTGGCAACGGCGAAGTGGAAGGGATCATCAACTCGGCCGTCGGCGACTTTCTGGCGAAATACCTCGAAGAAAATCCCAAGAGCGCCAAGGCCATCGTGCAGAAGGGCGTGCTCGCCGCGGAGGCACGGGAGGCCGCCAAGAAGGCGAAGCAGCTCCTTCGCGAGCGGAAGGGGGCGTTGTCGGGAGGCGGCCTGCCCGGAAAACTTCGTGATTGCACGAGCCGCGATGTCGAACGGTGCGAACTCTACCTCGTGGAGGGTGACAGTGCCGGCGGCTCGGCGGAGGGTGGGCGTCACCGCGAATACCAGGCGATCCTGCCGCTTCGAGGCAAGATCATCAACGCCTACAAGAGCCGCGACGACAAGGTGCTGGCCAACGAGGAGGTTCGAAGCGTGATCTCGGCGATCGGCGCCGGGATCGGGGATGAGGCCGATCTGACGAAGCGGCGATACGACAAGGTCGTGATCATGACCGACGCCGACGTCGACGGCTCGCACATCCGTACGCTCTTGCTCACGTTTTTCTATCGACAGATGTACCGGCTGGTGGCGGAGGGCCACGTCTACGTGGCACAGCCGCCGCTGTTTCGGGTGCGCAGCAAGAAGACCGTCTACTACGTGCAGACCGAAGAAGAGATGAAGAACCAGCTCCTCGATCAAGGTCTTGGAGAGGGTGTGTTTCTGCCGGGCGACGGCCGCGAGATCGCGGGCGATTCGATGCAGAAGCTCTGCCGCACGCTCGCAGGGCTCGAGGATGCGCTTGTGGCCCTCGAGAAGCGGGGTGTGAGTCTTCGCGACCATGCCAATCGGAGGGATCCCGCGACCGGCAAGTTGCCCATGTATCACGTCTTTTACGGCGCCGAGGAGCACTGGTTCACAGGACGAGACCAGCTGGAGGCGTTCGTGGCCGGCAAGGAGAAGGCCGCCGGTGGGGAGCTTGCCGTTGGTCGGGCCGAAGAGGTTGCCGCCACGGGTGATGCCGCGCCAGGCACCGCGCCAGGCACCGGCGATGACCAGCTCGTGGTGGTCGACCTGCACGAGGTCCGGAGCATCAACGCCGGCCTGACCGAACTCGCCGCGATGGGCTTTGGGATCGAATCGTTACTGCCGGAGGACCGTACTGGAACGGAAGAGCCACGCTACCGGCTCCGTCGAGGTGACAACGAGATTGGGCTCGAGGATCTCCGCGGTCTTCTCACGGCCGTGCGACGTGCGGGGGAGAAGGGGCTTTCGATCACTCGCTTCAAGGGACTCGGTGAGATGAATGCCGAGGAGCTTCGCGATACGACGCTCGATCCAGCCAACCGCACGCTCCTGCGCGTGACGATGACGGACGCCGCAGCCGCTGACGACCTTTTCCGCGTGCTGATGGGAGAAAAGGTGGAACCCCGTCGGGAGTTCATCGAGAAGCACGCCCTCGATGTGCGGAATCTCGACGTCTAACCCGACGTCTCACCGGCCTCCCGTTTCGCGGCTCCAGTCCCAATGCGTCGTTTCGACGCTCAGGCGCCGGGGCGGCGGAAGTGTCGGTATGCCTGCAGCACGTCGTGGAGATCCGACGAGATGGTGATCTCGTCGTCCGCGAAATCGCTGAGCCACGTACGGTCGCTGGCGACTGCGTCGGCCAGCAGCGGCAGGATGTCGCCGAGCGAGACCCGAACGCCAGGGTCTCCACACTCCTCAACGGCCGCGAAGTCGCGGACCTTGAGTTCCGGTTCGGTATAGACCCGCAACTGACGGATGGCCATTGGGCAGTCTCCCTCGCCGTGGCATCGTGGAAGCGGAAGGCAGGCCGTGGGGCCAGGGCCGTCATCCTGACGGTCACCGCTTCACTCATGTCGGTATCGGCACGTTCACGGTCGGGACATGAACGATTCCCTGACCTGGAGGGATTACGAGGGTGACGGCTGCCGAAGCGAGGCAGACGGGGTAAGCCTGGGTGAACGCGTCGAATTTAGGACCGGCCGGCCGCCTGGTGGCCGGCAACCCTCCCCGCCCGAAACGCCTCGCCCATGCTTTTCGGCACCAGGGCCTCGGCCTGCAGCAGCCGGGCCCGGTTTTCGGCGGTCGCAGCCTTCATTTCCTGCTCACGGGCGATGGCGACGCTGCGACGCTCCTCCGCCCGGGCGCGGGCGACCCGGGTGTCGGCTTCGGCCTGGTCGGCCTGCAGTCGGGCGCCGATGTTCTCGCCGATTTCGATGTCGGCGATGTCGATCGAGACGATCTGGAAGGCTGTCTGCGCGTCGAGGCCTCGCTGGAGCACGGCTTTGGAGATCGTGTCAGGATGTTCCATCACCTCGAAATGGCTTTCCGATGAACCGATCGATGTGATGATTCCCTCACCGACGCGGGCGATGATCGTCTCCTCCGTGGCGCCGCCGATGAGCTGCTGGAGATTGGTTCGCACGGTGACCCGGGCGCGGATCTTGAGTTCGACGCCATTCTTCGCGACTGCGGAGAGTGTCGACTTGCCGCTGGCGGTGTCGGGACAGTCGATGACCTTGGGGTTCACGCTTGTCTGCACGGCGTCGAGGACGTCGCGGCCGGCGAGGTCGATCGCGCAGGCGCTGTCGAAGTCGAGGTCGAGGTCGGCCCGCTGCGCAGCGATCAGTGCCCGGATCACGCGGGGCACGTCGCCGCCGGCGAGGTAGTGTGCCTCCAGACGACGGGAGGTGATGGCGGGGCCAAGTCCCGCCTGAGTGGCCATGATGCGAGCCTGCACGATCGTTCGGGCATTGACCTTCCGCAGGCTCATGCCGAGGAGTTCCATGAACGTCACACGGGCCTTCGACCAATACGCCTGAAACCAGAGCTGGCCGTAGTTGATCACGAGGAGCAGCATCGTCAGGGCGGCGATGCCGATCACGATCGAAAGGCCCACGAGCAGTTCGGAGGGCGGGCCGGCGGGTCGAGGATTCACGGGAACTCTCCAGGTGATGCCGCCTGGCCAAACGGCCGCGGTGCATGCAGCAAGCCTAGTTCGCGTTGTGGCGTGGGGAAAGCAAGTCGATTGTTCCGAAAAAACCGGCACAATCGCGACCCGCAGGGGCGTTCCTCGGGCATTCCGGGCGCTCCGCCTCAGGAATCGGCCGGCTGCTCGGCGGACGAGTGGCTGATCCAGCCGCCACCGAGCAGGCGATCCCCGACGTAGCAGACGGCCGGCTGGCCCGGGGAGATGGGGCCCGGCGAGGAATCGGGCCCTCCGGTAAAACGCGCGGCAAACGTGGTCGACGACAAGGGGGTCACGACGGCCGGAGCTGGTCGACGCTGGGCGCGGCACTGCACCAGGCACTCAAACGGCCCGACGGGCTCTTCCCCAATCCACGTGGCTTCGGAGGCGACGAGCTCCGTCTCGGGAACATCGCTTCGCGATCCCACCACGACCCTGCAGGTGCCGGCCTCGATGCGAATGACGTAGAGCGGCGTCCCTGTTGCGATCCCCAGGCCCTGCCGCTGCCCCACGGTGAAGTGTTCGATGCCAGGATGGCGGCCGAGCACACGGCCGGATGAATCGACGATGTCGCCGGCCCTCGACCCTCCAAGCCGCTGGGCGACGAGCCTGGCGTGCTCTCCCGGAGCCACGAAGCAGATTTCCTGGCTATCGGGCTTGGTGGCCGTGACGAGTCCGAGCGATGCAGCACGGGCCCGCACCGTCGCCTTTTCCAGGTCGCCGACCGGCAGCAGCATCCGCGCCAGACGAGGCTTCGGGATGTCAAACAACACATACGACTGGTCGCGTGCCGTTTCGAGACCGCGACGGAGCACGGGGCCGCTCGAATCGTGTTCGAGCCGTGCGTAGTGGCCGGTGGCCACATGGGTGGCGCCGATCGCATCGGCATGCTCGAAAAGCTTTCCAAACTTCACCCAGGAGTTGCACCGCACGCATGGATTCGGGGTGCGACCACGGCCGTATTCGTCGGCAAAGGCATCGATGATCCGGTCGAAGTCGGCCGTGAGATCGAGCGGGTAGAGCGGGATCCCCAGTCGATCGGCCACCCGTCTGGCATCGAGCGCGTCGACGGGGCTACAGCATCCCTGATGACCGGGACGGGCGGCGACGATGGCAAGGGGGTCGGAGGGATCGCTCGCCGGCAGGGCGGGCGAGGCGTGCCTCATGAACACGCCAACGCAGTCGTGGCCGGCCTCGACCAGCAGGGCCGCGGCCACGCTCGAATCGACGCCCCCCGACATGGCGACGAGGATGCGTGGCCGTGGCATCAGTAGATGATCGCTGCTTCCACGCGATGGGGCGCGAGCCGCTCGCGGCCACCAAGGGGAGCGATTTCCACGAGGAACGAGCCGCCCACCACCCTGCCTCCGCCAGCCTCGATGAGCTTCATGCACGCCGCCGCGGTTCCGCCGGTGGCGAGCACGTCATCGACGACCAGCACACCGGCGCCGGCCTGCAGCACATCGCGATGCATTTCAAGCCGATCCCGGCCGTATTCGAGGTCGTATTCGTGGGCGATCGTGTCGGCGGGAAGCTTGCCCGGCTTCCTGACCGGGATCACGCCGACGCCCAGTGCGAGCGCCAGCGGACCGGCGAACAGAAATCCTCGCGCCTCGACGGCCGCGATGGCGGCGATGTCGGCCGAGCGCCACGGCTCGGCGAGCGCCTCAATGGCGGCTGCAAAGGCGTCGGCATCGGCGAGGAGCGGGGTGATGTCGCGAAACAGGATGCCCGGCTTCGGAAAGTCGGGAATCGGTCGGATGTGACGGGTGAGATCCATGGGAGGCAGTGTGGGGGATCAGGCCCCGTGACGCAACTGGATGCGGGCCCGCGACGTTCCTTCGATCTCGAGGGCGAGGCTCGCGAGGGTTTCCGACTCGATCTGGCGCACCCGTTCCCGCGTCAGACCGAGGACGTTGCCGATTTCCTTGAGGGTCATGGGGTCGTTGCCCGTGAGCCCGAATCGGAGCTTGATGATGGTTCCCGCCCGCTGATCGAGGGAGTCGATCTTCGCGAGCACATGCCGCAGGGTGTCATCGTCGAGCATCACTTCAGCCGGGCATCGGGCGTTGTCGTCCTGGATCAGCTCACCGAGCGACCATCCGCCCTCGGCTGATTCGGCCTGCGGCGTGGACTGGTGCACATGGATCGCCTTCTTGATGATGCCGAGCTTCTTCCGGGCGAGTCCGAGGCACCGGGCCACCTCCTCCGGCGTGGGCACGCGGCCGAGTGTGTCGCTGAGCCGTGCCGTGGCCCGCCGCCACTTCGAGAGGATCTCGACCATATAGGCCGGAATGCGGATCGTCTTGCCCGAGTTGATCAGGGCACGCTTGATCGACTGCTTGATCCAATAGCTGGCGTAGGTGCTGAAACGCGTTCCCATCGTCGGGTCAAACCCTTCCACGGCACGAAGCAGGCCGAGGTTTCCTTCCTCGATGAGGTCGGGCAGTGGAAGACCGCGGTTGGCATACCCGCGGGCGATGTTGACCACGAGCCGGAGATTCGCACGAACCATGTGGTCGCGTGCCATCGCATCGCCCCTGCCGATCGCATGGGCAAGCTCCTTCTCCTGGTCGGCCGTGAGCAGAGCCGTTTCGTTGATGTCCCGCAGGTAGGTCTCGAGGGGGTTTTGCACGGGAACGTTCGAGGTCTTGCGGCGTGGCGACGGCATGAGAAGTCCGAGCGTGGAGAGGGTGGTGACGACGGTGCCGTTCCGTGATGAGACGGGGCGAAGGCGGCGACCGATGCCGGCGACCACCGGCACAGAGATAGGTATCGGCGGCCACGCGGGACAACTGCACAAGCCTGGCGGGCGAGGCAGACGGTGTGGCCTGGCCTGATCGTGCCGCAGGTGGCGGTTGCGCGGCGCCTTCGGGAATCAGTCGTCGCGAGAGCCACCCGAACCGAGCGATCTCGCGAGGAACTCGACCACCGTCGTGCCCACGGATGAGTCGTGGGAAAGGGTCGAGTCGTCATCGAGGCCGTCGATCACGACGAGCGTTGCATCAACGCCAAGGGCATCGAGCGATGCCTCGAGCCGACGGCTCTGGTCGAGCGGCATGGTGCTTCGGGTGTGGTGCACCAAGAGCGCAGGAGGGTCGTCAGATGAGGCATGGTAGGTTGGGCTCGCGCGTTGGGCCGCTTCGCGCACCTCGGGCAAAGGTCCACCAACGAGGCGACTTGCAGCCGAGCCCGCGCGATCATGCGATGCACCGAGCGAAGGAAGGTCGGTCGGCGCGTCGATCGCGATGATGGCGGCTGGTGTGGCGTGAGGAAGGTCGGAGATGTCGTCGGTCGAGGTCTCTCGAATCGGCGCCGAAGGCTCCTTCGCCATGGCCACGAGGGCGGCCAGGTGGCCGCCAGCTCCCGATCCCATCACGGCGACTCGATCAGCGTCGATGCCCCAGGTGGCGGCGTCACCGGCGAGCGAATCGATCGCGGCACGACAGTCGTCGAGTTGGGCTGGAAACGTGGCGACGTCGCTCGTTCGGTAGTCGATGCTCGCCACGACGTATCCCTCGTCGACGAGCCACGAAACGGGGCACTCCCCCTTGGTGCCCGACTTCCAATCGGGCCCGTGAATCCACACAACCATCGGCACAAGGCCACCACCGCAGCCCTCCGGCAGATAGAGATCGAGACGCTGCTTCGGGTGATCGCCGTACGGTTGGTCGCGGTGGATCAGCTGTCGACGGGGTGCCTCCACATCGCGGGCGACAGGCTCCTCGATTTCGGTGTCCCGTCGTTGGAGTCGCCGCTGGGCGCGACGCGACATCCGTCGCGGCTGGGGCTCTGCCTGAAGGGGGGCGTCCGACGGCGGACGCGGGTCGTTGCGCCACGCCACCTCAACGCCCGACCAGTCGATGGCCACGGCATCACCGCCGGAGGCGATGAAAAGGGGTGCCAGGAGCGCCGGTGCGAGGCATCGAATGACGAAAGCGCTGGGCGAACAGGATGGCGTCATGGCTCGGCAGCCCATGGGGAAGGGCCCCGAGTATACCCCTCTTCAGTGCACGGAGTCGTTGTGTCCATCCGGGCTGCCGGCACCGGCCCGGGTAACCATGTCGCAGAGAAGCCGTAGGGGGGTGGAATCATCGAGGAATCGCACGGAACCATCGCCCATCGCCACGTTGGCACCGGTGGGATGAAAGGCGTAGAAGCCGTGTCCCCATTCATTCGAACTGTTGATCGCCGGCGGCGTGGGAATCGGACCAAACGAAGCATCCCACGGGAGCACGGAACCGATCATGAACGGGTTGTCGGTGGTCGCCCATGCTCCTCCACGGGCCCTGATTTTCTGGCCGCTGCCGCCGGTGTAGTCGACGGCGAAGAAGGTTCGACCACGGTAGACGTCTTCGCGGCCGGCACACTCCGCGAGAAGGACCGTTTTGGAGAGGCCGTCGGTGGCGTCGCGGACGCGATTGACGGTGTTGGCTGGTCCTGTGTTGGACAGGTCGCCCTTGGTGGCCTTGGAACCATCCGACCACCATCCGATGAGTCCTCGTGTGTCGCCCGTGATCTGCTCGCCTGCGGCGAGGTGGGCGTTGGTGGCGACCGGGTGAACGCCGGTTGGCACGAAGAAGTCGCCACATGCTCCGGTCTTGTTGGGTGGCGTCGATTCAGGCTTGTCTTGGATTCGGTTGAACGTTGGTGTCGAAGGACACTGCACCACGCGCAGCGGCTGGGCAACGATCTCACGATTGGGCGACTTCCACCATTCGGTCGTCATCGCGTAGGAGGCCACCATGGCCGACTCTTCGATGAACGGCAAAATGAACGGCGTCCAACAGTGATACTTGGTGGACCCCGAGGGATTGGTGAAGGCCAGCGGGTATTTCTGATTGGCCGATTCGTAGGTCGCGAAGGCGAGCGACACCTGCCGCATGGAGTTGCCGCACTGCATCCGTCGAGCCGCCTCACGGGCGCTTTGCACCGCCGGCAGGAGCAGGCCGATGAGCGTGGCGATGATGGCGATCACCACGAGAAGCTCGACGAGCGTGAAGCCCGTTGCAGAATCGGTGGGGTGGATGCGACGGGATGGCACGGCTGGACGTGATCGCAGGCGACCTGAGGCAACAGCCAATGCTATCGACGGAAGCCCACGGGAGGAGCGGTGAAACATCCCCCACGGGTGGCGAAAGATTCACCGCGCCACCCGACAACCAGATTCGGACGCGTGGTTAATCGTCGAGTCCGGCGAGGCGGAGTTTGGTGCGGAGCGTGGCCCGGTCGAGGCCAAGAAGCCTTGCGGTGGCCGTCCGATTGCCGCCCGTGTGGGCGAGCACCTCTCGAAGAAGAGTCGCCTCGACGAGCCGGATCGTGCGGTGATGGAGGTCGGGCTCCGGGTGGCCGCCGTAGGCTGCGCGGGCGACCGACGCCCATTCGCGAATGGCGACCGCCACGCGGCGAGACGCCTCGTCGAGGCTGGACGAGTCTTCCGACGACGCGTCGACGGCCGGGAGGTGCTCCGGGCGGAGGGTGGCGCCGTGGGCTACGACGACAGCGTGCTCGAGGGCGATCCTCAGTTGGCGAACATTGCCGGGCCAGTCGCGCCGCACCAGCGCCGTCACGAACTCCGGGGAAACGGCCGACTGTTTCGGCGAACCAATCCGGGCAAGAATGGCATGCGCCACCCCTTCGATGTCGTCCTTTCGCTCGTCGAGCGACGGCATCCGAATGGTGACCGTCGTAAGCAGATCGGAAAGGTCGCGGCGAAACGAGGGGGGCAGGGAGAGAGCCGTGGCGAGCACCCGCACATCCACACGCCGCGGGGGCTTCCCATCCGGCCGACTCACGGTTCCCATCTCCAGGAGGCTGACAAGCCTGGCTTGAACCTCCGGCGGGGCCTGATCGATCTCGTCGATCAGGAGCGTGCCACCGTCGGCCCGCTCGACGAGTCCGACAGTATTGGGCCCTCCAAACAGTTCGGCGTCGATCGCGATGTGAGCGAGGGCGGAAAGGCTGGTGGTGACAAGTGGCTTGGCATGACGGCGGCCGTGGGCGTGAATCGCACGTGCAGCGAGTTGTTTGCCGCTTCCCGAAGGGCCTGTCACCAGCACGGGCATGTCGCCATCGGCGACCAGCGCGATCTGCTTGAACACCTCCTGCATCGGAGGTGAGGCGCCGACGAGCGTTGGGGATGCGTCGGCCTCTTGGTCGTCGCGCGCCGTGCCGGGCGAGGTTCGTTCGGCCAGGGCTCGAGCGACAACCTGCATCACATGGTCGAGTTCAAATGGCTTGACGAGATAGTCGAAGGCTCCGGCGCGGACGGCACGAACAGCCGTGCCGAGGTCACCAAAGGCCGTCATGACGACGATCGGCGCGTTGGCCGAAACCGAGCGAATATCAGGGATCGCGTCGATGCCATCCTTTCCGGGAAGTCGCACGTCGAGCAGGACCGCGTCGGGAGCAAGTTGTTCGCACGACGACAAGGCCTCGTCGATGGTGGCTGCCACGGCCACGTCATGGCCGTCATCGGTGAGCAGTTCGCGGAGGCTCCAGCCGATGGCCGGCTCGTCATCGACCACGAGGATGCGGCTCATGCGTCATGCTCCGTGATGATGGGCGAGGGACGTGTGGGCATGGGGAGCTGCAGGTGAAATCGCGTTCGGCCGTCGCACCGGTCCCATGAGAGCGTACCACCATGCTGCTCCGCCACCGCCGTGGCCACGGCAAGTCCCAGGCCAACACCCTCGGCTTTGCCGGTGACGAAGGGTTCGTGGAGCGACGCGGCGAGGTGGGCCGGTGGGCCTGGGCCATCATCTTCCACGGTGACACGCACGCTGTCGGCCCCGTCGACCGACACGGTCACGCATCCGCCCCGTCCTGCGGCATCGATCGCGTTGAGCACGAGGTTCACCAGTGCCGCCCGGAGGCCTTCGTGGCGACCCTCGATCGACACTCCCGAGGGCGCTGACGTTTCGAAATGGACGCCGGCATGGTCACACCGTGGTCCCACCAGGCTGGCCACGTCACCGATGAGCTGGTCGATCGAGACCAGCGTTACCGCCGCTTCGGCAGGTCGACCGAGGGCCAACAGGCCGCGAACCTCCTCCTCGACGATGTCGAGCTGTCGGCAGGCGACGGCGAGGCTCTGGTCACTCGTATCGTCGGCATGGTCATGGCAGCGGCGGCGATGGAGTTCAACGGCCAGTCGTGCGCCCGTGATGGCATTTCGGAGCTCGTGGGCGAAGCCTGCCGCCAGTTGCCCGAGAAGACGCTGCCGCTCCCCCGAGACGAGCGTGTTGCGGAGTGTCTCGAGATCCACACTCATGCGATTGATGCCGGCGATTAGTCGGCCAACCTCATCGTCAGACCCCGGTGGGAGGCTGCTTCCAAACTCGCCCCGCGCGATCCGTTCGACATGGCGCTCCACGCTGCGAATCCTCGTGGCCAGCCCGCCCGTGGTCGAAAGCCCAAGAGGAACGAGGACAACCAGGGTGATCGCGGCGACCACGAGCACCGGCCATACCGCGTCGAGGGCCATCGCGACGATGCTTCGGGCGGGAGACAGCACGAGCGCTCGTTCGGGGCGGACTCCGGCGCTTCGCAGAACACCCACGTCGTATCGCTGGCCCTCGATCTCGATCGTCCCGGTTCGCAGGGCGTTTCGCAGTGGCACGGTCAGTGCTTCGAGCACGCGGTCATCGAGCGAGGATGCCGACGGGGCGTCGTGCGTGTCATCCCACACGACGAACTCACTGCCTGTCAGCTTCTGGAGTGCGACAAGCACCGGCGGCACGAGGGAGATTCTCGATTGGTCGAGCAGGGCGACGAGTCGTTCCCGGTCAGCCTTGGCGGCGTTCACGGCGTGTCGCGCCTCGAGCCATGCGGTAAACGCGACGTTGGCGAGCACCGCGGCCAGCAACAGGCCGACGACCGGGAGTACCAGCTGCGCGAAGAGCGAGGGGCCTCGCAGGAATGGGATCATGGCAAGCCACCGACATGACGTGGGACCGATCCATTCCTGGCCGGTTGCTACCGCTTGACCAACGCGTCGCGGATCTCCCGCAGCAGCACGATGTCTTCCGGAGGTGTGGCGGGGGTTTCGGCCTTCTTTTCCTCGAACTTCGCCTTGGCCGTATTGATCGCCTTGATCAGGACAAAAATCGCCGCCGAGACGAGCAGGAAATCGACGACCGACTGGATGAACGGACCAAAGTTGAGAATCGGATAATCCTGCATGATCATTACCGGCCGCCCGTCCTTCATTTCGGGGGTGCCGTCAGCAAGAAGCTTGGGCGACTCCATGCGAATCCGCCAGGCGAGGTCGCTGAAGTTCACCCCGAACTTGGAGGTCAGCAGGTTGAGGGGTGGCATCAGGATATTGGCGACCAGCGAACTGATGATCTTTCCGAAGGCGCCGCCGATCACGACACCGACCGCGAGGTCGATGACGTTGCCACGCATGGCGAAGTCGCGAAACTCTTTGAGCAGCCCCATGAATCATCCTCGCAGGCAATGGGTGTTGGAAACGCCGTGCCAAGTATGCCGTTTCATGCGGCCGGGCTCAATCTCGTCAGCGACCCGGCTGGGCTGGTAGATTTCCGCGTGACGGCCCGAAGAGTGTCATCGGGACGCGGATCAGCCGTGCCAGGGAAGGCTTCGTCAACGCATGTCCAGTGTCGGTCTTGCACTCTCCGGCGGCGGATTTCGCGCCACGCTGTATCACCTCGGGGTGATCCGTTATCTCCGCGACAACGGCACGCTGCCGCTGGTCACCGACATCGTGGCCGTGTCGGGTGGAAGCATCGTGGCCGCCCACATGGTGCTCAACTGGGACCGCTACAACGGAAGTGACGCCGCGTTTGCAGAAGCGGCCGCCGAGGTGATTCGATTCGTCCAGCATGACGTTCGAAACAGAATCGTGCGACGGCTTCCCTTGATGTTTCCCATTCGACTGCTTGGGAAGGCGATCGGCTGGGACGCGCCCGCCTTCACGCCCAACGCGATCCTCGAAAAGTATTATCGGAGGTTTCTCTACGGGGATCGCCGGCTGTTTGAGCTTCCGGAGAAACCGGCGCTCCATATCATGTCGACGAACGTGAGCGATGGCGTGATGGCGGTGTTCAACCGTGACGGGCTCCACATCCAGCAGCGTGAGAAAGGTAGTGGGGATCCGTTTCTCCACATCGCCGGTCAGACGGCCACGATCGCGAAGGTGGTGAGCGCCTCGTCGGCATTTCCCGGGTTTTTCCCACCGGTGCAGATCACGGCAGCCGACCTTGGCGTGCACGACGGCCATTTTCCTCCGGAATCGTTCACCGACGGGGGGGTGTACGACAATCTCGGCATCCGGGCCTTCGATTGGCTTTCGGAACATCGAGGCCGCGTCTTTGATCGCGTGCTCGTCAGCGACGCCGGCAAGCCGTTTCAGATCCTCGGCAACTCACCGCTTGGCTTTGTGGCGCAGTCAATCCGGGCCTCCGACATTCTCTGGGACCGCGTGTGGCAGCTTGAGCGGGAGAACTTTGGCGACCAGAACGGCTTTCTTTTTGTGCCGGCGACACACGTGGTGGACGTCGAGGAAGACCCTCACGCCCTGCACCCCGTGATCCAGGCGGAGATCTCGAGCATCCGCACGGATCTTGATCGCTTCAGTGACCTGGAGGTGAACGCCCTCGTCGCCCATGGGTATGAGGTGGCCCGAAGCCAGCATCGTCACATCGGCGATGCTGCTCTGCTACCCGTTCATGAGGGGCCGCCCTGGGAGCCGATTCCAACCAGGCACTCGGTGGTGCGAGCCTCGTCATCACCTGCTTCTGTGCCGACAGGCACGGCTCGCGTCAGAGGCACGAGCCCACCGGCTCGTTGTGCCGAGCAGTTGCGTCAGTCGAGTCGACGCAAGATATGGAGCACACTCCTCAACTGGCGTGACTGGCCCAGTTATCTCTACGTTGCGTTGGCGCTGCTGTTCTTCGTCTATCTGCCAACTCGATACTACAAACTGCATCTTCGCGCCGAGATGCTGACAAGCATGATCGACTCGATCGCCAAGGGCGACCCGGACATCCGGCTGGTGCTCGATCTCATGGAGAGCGATCCACTGAGGGGGTGGCAGAAGCTCGAGGCCACTGATGCGTCCGAGGCCACGCCTGACGACCTCGCGGGCGTGAACATCCTCTCCTACAGCAGGATCAGCGATCTGCGGTCGACGTGGAGCGACGGGCTCCGTCCTGAAAACGGCGGCTGGATTCGCATTCGGGATCGGGTGACGCTCCGGCTCGTGGATGAGTCTCGTCGCCGCACCGGCATCGTCTTTCGTTCGGTGGTGCCTTGCCTGAATGTCGTGCATCACCGGCCGCCCGGTCCCCATCCATTCCACGTGAAGCGAGTGTTGACATCGGGAAGTGCTGGCTCGGGTGTGGATCACTACGAAGTCCACGTCGACTTGTCCGAGGCCCCGATGAACGAGCCGTTTTCGCTGGAGCTCGCGGCTGATGTGTCGTACAAGGACCTGCCCGTCGGCAGGCTCCCGCTCACCATGACGTTTTCCCCTGATCTCCTGACGGTGTGGATACTGTTTCCCGACAACCATCCGTATGCGCGATACGAACTGGTGGAGTATCCGTTGGGCCATCCCGAGGAGGCCGGCCGACTGACTTCCAGATATCAGATCGATCACCCCTACGGACGGTTGATCGGCTGGTCGGCGATCACCCCGCGACAGGATCGGGTGTATGAGTGTCGATGGACTGGGGAGTGATGCACGGCGCATGTGGCAATCTGGGGCATTGCGGCGGCCTGGGCATTTCCGAACAGTCCTTGCCCGTTTGCGTAGAGTTCTTCATCCACGGAAGGATTCCACACCACGGAGGGTTTGATCATGGATGCTCATTTCAGCGAATACCTGGCGGCAGTCGCAGGCATGCAGGAGATCTACGGGCAGGCGGCCGAGGACCATCCGACCGAGTTTCACACCGACGCGATGATTCCGGAGGCCCAGGTGTCCGAGGAACCGCTCCCGATGGCGGGCGCCGGCATCTGACGGTGTGATGCGATATCCTGCGACAGCCATCAGGCTCCCGATGCACGGGGGTCGTGTGGTTTTTCCTCTTCCTGCAGGATGTGCCATGAGCGAACATACCTACAAAATGATCGAACTGGTCGGGTCCTCCCACTCGAGCATCGAGGGGGCGGTTCAAAACGCCATCGCGAAGGCCGAACTGAACGAGAGCAAGATGCGGTGGTTCGAGGTATTGGAAACCCGCGGCCACATCGAGCATGGTGCGATCGCCCACTGGCAGGTGCGGGTGAAGATCGGCGTCACCCTCGACGACTGACGAAGCGTTCCAGCAGCTTTTCCAGGGGGGGGCGGCCGCCGGCCGCGAGGGGGCTTTCGCGAGCCCGACGGGCGCCCGGCGTTCCCCTCCGCGCCGGCAGACTCCTGTCTAGGATAGTGATCCTTCCAGGAGCTTGATGCGCGTGATCTCTGAAACCTCCATGCCGGCATCCGTTTCCGCAGTTCCTCATTGTGGGATCGATCTGGGGTCGGCGCGTGATCGCCTTCTCCAGCATGAGATCTACGGACTCGTGACGACGGGTCCTCGTCTCCGCCGATTCATGGAGAGTCACGTCTTTGCCGTGTGGGACTTTCAGAGTCTCCTCAAGGCCATGCAGCAGCGACTGACGTGCACGACGGTGCCATGGATCCCTACGGCCGACTGCGAGGCTCGACGCCTCGTCAATGAGATCGTCTTGGAGGAGGAGTCCGACGAACTGCCCGATGGCGGCTTTGCGTCCCATTTCGAACTCTACCTCGACAGCATGTCCCGGGCGGGAGCCGACACGTCGGCCATGGAGTACCTGCTCCACCAACTTGCCGATGGTGCGGCAATCGACGACGTTCTCGAGGCTGGGTGTGTTCCTCGCGAGGCGGCAGCGTTTGTTCGCGAATCGTTCGCCATGATCAGCGAGTGCCCGATCCATGGCCTTGTTGCCGCCTTTACCTACGGCCGTGAAGACGTGATCCCCGAGATGTTTCGCAGCCTCGTCGCCACGCTCGCCTCACGAGAGCCTTCGTGGTCGAGGTTGCACTGGTATCTCGAGCGTCACATCGAAGCTGATGACGAGAAGCACGGGCCGATGTGTCGGCGCATCCTGCGACGCTTGTGTGGGGATGATCCCGTGAAGTGGTCCGAGGCGTCATTCGCCGCGAGACGTGCGATCGACGCGAGGGTTGCCCTCTGGGATGCGTTGGCTGCCGAACTGGCGAGGATTCCGTCGTGAATCCATGGCATCGGTGAACGCCGTTTGAAAAGTGCAGCGCGGGGCGGTCGAAACGTGCAGCGATGGGGTTGGGGAGGGCCCGAGGAGGATGGTTCCGCTCCGCTGTTTTCACGGGAGACATCACGTTTTCCACAAAAGGTGGCGTGTTGGATTGGTGGCAGAAACTGGCGGGGCGTGGCAAATGGCCGGGTCCGACTGCCCTTCGAAGACGCTACCCCGGACCCTGCCTACTTCTTCGGAATGTAGGCGTTGACCCCGACGATCACCTTTTTGCCATCGACCACGCAGTCGGTTTCCTTGTTTCCATAGGTGGAGGCGACCACAAGCGTTTTGCCGCTCGAAGACTTCTCAGGCTTGGCATTCAGGGGAATCCTGAGAACGAGTTCATCGCCGACGATCTTTGCGGAAAAAGCCATGAGTCCGGTCCTTGGACGGGTTTGGGGAGATCGAATCGACCAGTCTACGACACTCGACTAAAATCCAGGTCGGCGTGAGGACTGAAAGACTGCATGACACCAACCGTCTTTCGGGAAGGACCATACCGATTCTTTTTCTTCTCCCGTGAAGAAACGAGGATGCACGTTCATGTGGCTCATCCAGACGGCGAGGCCAAGTTTTGGCTGGACCCTGAAGTAGAACTGGCCACCCAGACCGGCCTGGCGAAGCACGTTATCGGTGAGGCCCAGCAACTGGTCGAAGACCATCGACAGGAGATCATCGATGCCTGGAACAAGCACTTTTCCGGTTGAGGTCACGAACGTGTCCCGGCACGGCCTGTGGCTGTTGGTTGGTGACGAGGAGTTGTTTTTGCCATTCGAGCACTTCCCATGGTTTCGTGACGCCAGTATCGAGAAGATTTCGGTCGTTGAGCGTCATACCGCCGACCACCTGTACTGGCCGCTGCTGGACATCGACTTATCTGTTGAATCGATTCGCACCCCCAACACCTTTCCCCTCGTTGCGAGAAGTCAGCAATGAGCGAACATACTTACAGGATGATCGAGTTTGTCGGCTCGTCTCACACGGGCATCGAGGCGGCGGTTCAGAATGCTATCGCAAAGGCTGAGATCAACGAGAGCAGGATGCGATGGTTCGAGGTGATGGAAACCAGAGGCCATATCGAGAATGGCCAGATCGCCCACTGGCAGGTGCGAGTGAAGATCGGCGTGACGATGGACGACTGATGGAAAAGTGAGGGGCAAGGAGGCAAGCACGTTATCTGCATGTCGGCCAAAGAACGAGGCAGGTCGAGAAACGACCCAACCTCACAACCTCCCAAAATGCCGAGAGGCAGAAGGTTTTGCCACCTCCTGCCTCTGACTGCCACTCTGTGCCAGAAGTGGCATAGCTCCCCGAGTAGGATTCGAACCTACAACCTAGCGGTTAACAGCCGCTCGCTCTACCGTTGAGCTATCGGGGAATGGATGGTTTCGGGCGTGCCGATGGCCGTGTCCGAGAACCGACATTCGTACCCTAACCGATGATCGGCCGCTCTGCGAGATGGGGCCTTTCCATCGCGAAAATGCGGAAATTCAGAGGGGTCTCGGCCGGGCCGACGGCCTGCGCCGCGGCAGTGACACGCGTCAGGTTCGCCGCTTCTCGAGCACCACGCTATTTCCCTTGGCGTTGTATTCGATCCTGGTCATGAACGATTTCATCAGCATCACGCCGCGGCCTCCGGGGGCCTCCAGCCGCTCCTCGGCGGTGCAGTCAGGCACCCGAGCCGGGTCGAATCCAGGCCCCTCGTCGGTGATTGACACCAGCACGCGGTCGGCGGAAACCTCACATTCGACATGAACCCGTTTGGCCGGGTCGAGCTTGTTGCCGTGGACGATGGCGTTGACGATCGCCTCTTCGACGGCCAGGTGGACCGCGAAGACATCGGACGGCGGCCAGCCGAACACCTTAAGCTGCGTCAGGAGATCATCGGTGACTTCACGGTTGGAGCCTCGCTCGCTCGGGAGGTCGATAACCCGCCGCCAAACATCGGCATCCGACTGTTCCGTCATGGTGTTCACCTCATCCGGGGGCCATGTCGAGCCACGCGAGCCGACCGTTTAGAAGGCGGCGATCGCTTCGTCCTGTTCGTCCCGGATATCGAACACCTTGTTGAGCTTTGTGACCTGAAAGACTTCAAGGATTTCGGGTTTGATCCGACACATCTTCAGCCGGCCTTGGGCCTGCTTCACTTTGCGGTCGAGCGTGATCAGCTTCCCGAGGGCGGCGCTCGAGAGAAAATCGACATTGTCGAAGTTCAAGACGATGCTGCGGCGATTGTCACGTTCGATGAGCGAGAAAAGCTCGGCGCCGAGTTCCTGAATACCGGCTTCGTCGAGGATCTTTTTGTCGGTGAACGTGACCACCGTCACATCACCCACCTTGGTCGCGTCGATTCGATTGTGGGTTGGCATGGCGATCCTGAACGATCTGGGCTGGCCGCGAGAGATTCGCCGCCACGACCCCCGCAGCCTAACGGCTCGATATCGCCTTTGCCATGCAAAGCTCGTCTGTGCCCCCGAGCGGCACCTCGCTCCCTCCACGGTGTTCGGTCCGGGGTTGGAGGGCCCGACGCTGCCAATCTGGCAGCAGGGGCCGAGGGCCTTCGAGCCGTGTCTCGTCCGTGGATCACCCGAAGAATCGGCCTGAAACCGCCAAATCCGTCGCCGTGGGGATTGGCCAACGGTTCCGGCGCGCCAGTTGCTTACGGAAGTGTGGCCGGTTCACGCCTGGCGGTTTGGGCAGTCTTAGGCCCCGATCACCGGGAGGAGTGGCCCGGCGGTCGTTGCGCCGGGTGGGACCGGCGTTCCCGAGACTCCGATCCGAGAAAGGTCATTCGAAACCATGTCCGCCTCCGCCTCGAAGCCCGCCAAGAAGAGCGCCACTCTTATTCCCCTCGGTGATCGCGTCGTTGTTGAACGCGAACAGAGCGAACAGAAGACCTCCGGCGGCATCCTGCTGCCCGACTCCGCCAAGGACAAGCCCGCCCGCGGCGTCATTGTGAGCGTGGGCGAAGGGCGGCTCGATTCGAAGGGGGTTCGCAACGCGCTCCAGGTAAAGCCTGGTGATCGCGTCGTCTTCACCAGCTACGCCGGTGAGCCATTCAAGGTGGGTGACGAGGAACTGCTCCTGATGCGCGAAGACGACATCCTCGCGATCCTCGGCTGATTGATTCCTCGTTCACCACGTCGTTGTTGTCTCCAATCCATCCGACACTGTTTCCACACGCACCCATAGAGGAGTTGCACACATGGCCAAGATGATGGCATTCGATCAAGAAGCTCGTGAGGCGATGCGTCGTGGCGTTGCCAAGCTCGCCCGTGCGGTCAAGGTGACGCTCGGCCCCAAGGGCCGCAACGTGATCCTTCAGAAGAGCTTTGGCTCACCGACGGTCACCAAGGACGGCGTCACGGTAGCGAAGGAAATCGACCTCGAGGATGTGTACGAGAACATGGGCGCCCGAATGGTGCGCGAAGTTGCCAGCAAGACGAGCGATGTTGCCGGCGACGGCACCACGACCGCCACGGTTCTGGCCGAGGCGGTGTTCAACGAGGGCCTCAAGGCCGTGGTTGCCGGCGTGAACCCCGTGCAGATGAAGGCTGGCATCGAGAAGGCCGTGGCCGACATCACCGGCAAGCTCAAGGAAATGTCGATTCCGGTCAAGGGCAAGAAGGAGATGGCCCAGGTGGCCTCCATCGCCGCCAACAACGATGCCGAAATCGGCGACCTCCTCGCCGAAGCGATGGACAAGGTTGGCAAGGACGGCGTGATCACGGTCGACGAGGGGAAGAGCCTCAAGACCGAGATCGAGTTCGTCGAGGGCATGCAGTTCGACCGCGGCTATCTCTCGCCGTACTTCGTCACCAACCCGACGCAGATGCAGTGCGTGTTGGAAGACTGCTACATCCTCGTTTTTGAAAAGAAGATCTCGAGCGTGAAGGACATCGTTCCGCTGCTCGAGGCTGTCGTGAACGCCGGCAAGCCGCTTCTGATCGTGTCCGAGGAGGTTGACGGCGAGGCCCTGGCCACGCTCGTGATCAACCGCCTTCGCGGCACGTTTTCCGTGTGTGCGGTCAAGGCTCCTGGCTACGGCGATCGTCGGAAGGCGATGCTCGAAGACATCGCGATCCTCACCGGTGCCACCGCGGTGTTCGAAAACCTCGGCATGAAGCTCGAGACGCTCGGCCTTGCAGAGCTTGGCCGTGCCAAGAAGGTGATCGTCGACAAGGACAACACCACGATCATCGAAGGTGCCGGAAAGTCGTCTGACATCAAGGCCCGGATCGAGCAGATCCGACGTGAGATCGAGGCGGCCACGAGCGACTACGACCGTGAGAAACTCGAGGAGCGACTCGCGAAGCTCTCCGGCGGCGTGGCGAAGATCAACGTCGGTGCTGCGACCGAGAGCGAGATGAAGGAAAAGAAGGCTCGCGTCGAGGATGCCCTGCACGCCACCCGGGCGGCTGTCGAAGAGGGCATTCTTCCCGGTGGCGGTGTGGCCCTGCTGCGGGCCGTGTCGCAGGTGAAGCCCAAGGGTCTTAGCGACGACGAGAACGTCGGGTATCAGATCGTCGTGCGGGCCGCTCGCGCGCCGCTGACGATGATCGCCTCCAATGCGGGGCAGGACGGTTCGATCGTGTGCGAGAAGGTTCTTTCGGGCACCGGCAACCACGGCTACAACGCCGCGACCGGCGCCTACGAAGACCTCGTGAAGGCCGGGGTGATCGACCCTGCCAAGGTCACGAGGACGGCCCTTCAGAATGCCACGAGCGTGTCGACCCTCCTGCTGACAAGCGATGCCCTGATCGCCGAGAAGCCGAAGGATCAGAAGGCCAAGGGTGGTGCCGCCGGTCACGGCGGTGACTACGACATGTATTGATGCCTGATCGCGTCGGCCGGATGAACGGTCGACGTGATGATCGGCGTGATCACGAATCGGGGCGTCCGGAAGGACGCCCCGATTTTTTTGCGCTGAGGGAAAGATCGCCGAGCGGCACGAAGCCGTCGCTCCCGGCAGGGTTCGAGGCCTTCCCGCACGAGGGAGCGATCATCTGCCGCCAGAGTGTTCGGGTGAGCCACAGGGCGGCCGCCACGGCGATGGTGATCGCGATCGCGTCTTGCATCTCACCATCCCAGTGCCAGGCCGATCCGGTAGATCAGGAAGGCTCCGACCCATGCCGCAGCCGTCATCCAGGTGAAGGTGACGACCGGCCAGATCCACGAGCCGGTTTCACGGCCGATCACCACGAGCGTGCTGGCGCACTGCGCACACAGGGCGAAGAACACCATGATGGAGAGCGCGACCGGGAGGGTAAACACGGGCCGGTTAGTGCCGTCCCAGCGGGCGGCCTTGAGGCGACGCTCCAGGGCCGTAGCCCCCTCGACCGCTCCCGGGTCGACGTCGCCCAGGTTGTAGATGACGCCGAGTGTGCCGAGGACGACCTCACGGGCGGGAAAACTTGCAAGCGCCGCACACCCGATCCGCCAGTCCCACCCAAGCGGTCGAACGACAGGCTCGATGAGCCTTCCCGCCCGGCCGAGGATGCTCTGCCGCTGGGCCGCACCCCGCCTGGCCGCTTCAAGGCCGTCGTCGGTGTCGAGCGCCGCACGCTGGGCGATGAGTTCGGCGTGATCGGCACTCTGCGGATCGGTCGCAGCGGCCTGTGAGTCAAGCGTGGCTTTCAGTGCGGCCACGTCGGCCTCGATGACCGCCTCGTTGTGCGGATACGTCATGAGGGCCCAGAGCACGACGCTGAGCGCCACGATGAGGGTGCCGGCGTTTTGCAGGAACGACCACGACGCCTCGCGGGCCCGCTCCAGCACCACCGCAGGACGCGGCCACCGCCAGCTGGGAAGCTCCATCACGAAGGGCTGCGGCGGCCCCTTGAACACGGTTCGAGAAAGCAGCAGGGCGACCGCCGCCGCCACGACCACGCCGAGGGCGTAGAGGCAGGCGAGGACGACGGCCTTCAGGGGCAGCCACGGCAGCCCCGCAGCTTGGTCGGGCACGAACGCGCCGCAGAGGAGGAGATAGACGGGCAGTCGCGCCGAGCAGCTCATCAACGGCGCCACGAGGATCGTGAGCAAGCGGTCGCGGCGGTTTTCGATCGTTCGCGCCGCCATAATGCCCGGGATCGCGCAGGCAAAGCTCGACAGCAGTGGGATGAAGGATTTCCCGCTCAGCCCCACGCCCATGAGCAGCCGGTCCATCAGGTAGGCGGCCCGGGCGAGGTAGCCACAGCCTTCGAGGATCGCGATGAAGAGAAACAGCAGGGCGATCTGGGGCACGAACACCACGGTGCCCGATACGCCGGCAAGCACGCCGTCCACCACGAGCGAGCGGATCGCACCGTCTGGCAGCACCCTTCGAACCAGATCGCCCACGTGATCCATGCCCGCCGAGATCATGTCCATGATCGGCGGAGCCAGCCAGAAGATCGCCGCAAACATCGCGAGCATCACGGAGGCGAAGACAAGCGTGCCCCACAGACTGTGGGTCAGGAGGGCATCGATACGGTCTTCTGATTGCTGGACGGCCTTTTCGGGCGGAGAGGTGATCCCGTCGAGAAGCCGATCGATGGCCGTGTAGCGGGCGATGGCTTCGGTGGCGGCGGCTGGTCGTGCCGAGGCAGACGGCGGGCCGTTGTCCAGCGGAATCGGCCTGGGGGCCGGGCTGCCGACCGCCGAACAGATCCGATCCTTGAGGTCGCGAAGGCCTTCGCCGGTCGGCACGGCCACACGAACAACCGGGCACCCAAGTCGCTTGGAGAGTTCGTCAACGTTCAATCGAAGGCCACGGCGATCGGCGACATCGGCGAGCGACAGGGCTACGACGACTGGAATTCCAACCTCGAGGGCCTGTGTGGCCAGGAAGAGGTTTCGGGCCAGATTGGTCGCGTCGGCGACGACGAGAATGCAATCAGGCCTGGGGAGATCGTCGATCCGGCCGTGCAACACGTCCACCACCACCCGTTCATCGGGGCTCTGGGGACTGAGGCTGTAGGTGCCCGGAAGGTCGACGAGGTCGATTGCCTTTCCGGCATGGGTGAACCGTCCGACCTTTTCCTCGACCGTCACGCCTGGGTAGTTGCCGACCCGAGTCGGAATTCCGGCCAGCGCCGTGAAGAGCGTGCTCTTGCCGACGTTGGGATTGCCGAGCAACGCAACGGTGAGTGGGCTCGGCGTCATCGGTTGGCGTGACTCAGCGGTCGCCGATCGCCACAAGAGCCGCCTCGCGGCGACGAATCGAGAGCCGATAGCCTCGAACCTCGAGTTCGAGCGGATCGCCAAACGGCGCCTTGCCGACGAGGCGGACATTCACGCCTGGCGTGACACCCATTTCCAGCAGGCGAATCGAAACGGGATCACCCCCCGCGACGTCGCGCACACGCACCGTCGAGCCAACCGCCACGTCATCGAGCGAACCTGCCTTCATGCGAAAACCTTGTCGGCGAAGGGTTTTTTGGCCACCATCCCGAGTTGAGAATAAGTCTCAACTCCGTGGACTAGTTTAGGGCACATACGTGTAGAAATCAACAGACACCTTTTTCGTCGCAGTGCAAGCATGGGAAGCCTTGGGTTCTTTGTGAGCGGCACCGACACGAACGTCGGGAAGACGTGGGTTGCGTCGGCGATCGTTCGTTCGCTCCTCGCGGCCGGAAAGCAGGTGGCGGTCTACAAGCCGGTGGCCAGCGGGCACGCGACCCCCGGATGTGCTGGGAGCGATGCCCGCACGCTCTGGGAGGCTGCTGGATGCCCTGGGCGGTTGGATGACGTCTGCCCGCAGTCGTTCGAGGCCGCGTTGCCCCCTGTTGCCAGTGCCCGCGTTGAGGGGCGCGCTGTGGATGAGGCGCTGCTTCGAAGTGGTCTTGCTGCGCTTCCTCGTCACGACGTGGTGATCGTCGAGGGGGCAGGCGGGTTGTTTTCGCCGGTGGGCCAGGAGACGCTCGTGGTCGACCTAGTTCGTGACTTCAACCTACCGCTGGTGATCGTGGATGCGGCCAGGCTCGGTGCCGTGGGGCGATCGCTGGCGACGATTCGTGCAGCGCGGGCTGAGGGGCTCGCGGTGGCGGCCGTGGTGCTTTCGCACACCCACCCGGTCCTCCCAGGCGACGTGGGGCCGCTCTCGGCGATCTCCATCGCCAAGGAGGCCGCCTCAAGCATCGCGGCACGAGGTGAGGTGGCTGTGGCGATTCTCGGCCACGGCCAGGAGCGTCTCCCCGAGGCCACGGAATGGCTGGCGGGCTTGTCGGGCTAGATGTGCGGGTCAGCCGGCAACATCGCAGAGCCGTCTCGCCGATTCAGCGGCGGAAACCGTCGTGATATGACAGCCCGTTCCCACTTCAAATCCGGCAAACTCGGAGAGTCGCGGAAGCATCTCGAGGTGCCAGTGCCATCCCGGCGGCACGGGCGACCCTGCGAGAGGGGCTTGATGCAGCCACCAGTTGAAGTGGCAGCCTGAGGCGAGTCGCTGGTAGCGGCCTGCCAGGTCACGGGTCAGGTCGGCCAGGGCGACGACCTGATCGGGTGAGGTGGCATGGAAGTGGGGCTCGGGCTCGCGGGCAATGAGCCACACCTCATAGGGCTGTCGCGGCGCTGGCGGAACGATCGCCACCACGCCTGGGCGTTCGGCCACGATCCTGCCAGACGCTGCTGCGGCCGCGATCAGGCTTGGAAAAGTGCCTGGATCGCGTCGGACGGCCTCGAGTTCCGCGGCCATCACCGGCGGCACGACGTCGATGGCCACGAGCTGGCTGTGCACGTGCTCGAGCGATGCTCCCGCCTTGGCCCCCGAGTTCTTGAACACCGTCGCCCAGGCCAGTGAGGTGGTGGCGGCAAGATCGGCGAGCCGGCGATGGCAGAGATGCCACACGTCCTGCCAGGCTCCCTGGTCGATCTGTGTGATGGCCGAGTCGTGTCGTGGCGATTCGATGATCACTTCGTGAATGCCGATGGCGGCCTGTTCGGTCGTCACGGCGATCTCAGGCGATGTCGTGATCGGATAGGCATTTGGCACGATCCGCGCATGCCACGGCCGCGCGGGATCGGCGGGTGCGCGAAGCACGTCCGGAGGTGTGCGGTGTTCGTTTCCCGCACAGAACGGACACCAGTCGTGGGCCGTCGCATCGATCGCCGCATGGGCAACAAGCATTCGGTCATCGGGCTTGCCGCCGCGCTGCGGTGCCACGAAAACAGGGCGTCCCGACACCGGGTCTCGGTGCATCGTTGGGGTGTGGTCGTTCGGTGATCTGGGGCGGGATGCGTTCATGGCCCGAGCAGTATGAATGGTTTTCGACTTTCGTGGCGGGCATGGTCGTGTTGAAGCAGACTCGTGCCCCCCGTACACTCGGCTCACCGCGGCACCACGTTGGCCGCTCCTTCCCACCCGCGATCGAGGATCGAGGCATGCTCACCGTCGGCGACACATTTCCGGAGTTTTCCTGCCAGGCCTGCGTGGGCACGGGGAAGGACGACATCAAACGGATCACCAACGCCGACTATGCCGGGAAGTGGGTGGTGTATTTTTTTTACCCGAAGGACTTCACCTTCGTCTGCCCGACGGAACTGGCCGAGTTCAACCGGCAGCTTCAGGCGTTTGCCGATCGCGACACGAGCGTCGTGGGCGGGAGCACCGACAACGAGTGGTCCCACCTGGCGTGGCGTCGAAACCACGCCGACCTCACCAATCTCGCCTACCCCTTGATCGCCGCGCAGAAGCTTGCGACGGCCCTCGGCATCCTCGAGAAGAACGACGGCTACTGTCTTCGGGCCACGTTCATCGTCGACCCGAACGGCGTGATCCAGTGGGTTGACGTCAATCAGGGGCGCGTCGGCCGCAACGTGACCGAGGTGCTCAGAGTGCTCGACGCTCTGCAGAGCGACGAACTCTGTCCGTGCAACTGGAAGAAGGGCGATCCCTACGTGAAGGTGGGGTGAACGTGTCTGAGCTGCGTTGGACTCCGCCGCCGCGATCCTGGCTGGGGAAGTTCGCCGATTCCTTTCGCGGCTTGTTCCTGGCGATCACCACCGAATCGAGCTTCGCAGCCCATCTTCCGGTGGCCTTTGCCGCCGTGGTGCTGGCCGCCTGGCTCGGCATCGAGCCCATCGAGTGGTGCCTGGTGGTGATGGCCATCGGCGGCGTGATCGCTGCGGAGATATTCAACACGTCGATCGAGTCGCTGGCGAAGGCGCTCGATTCCGGCCCGGACCCCCGGATCGGCAAGGCGCTCGACACGGCGAGTGCCGGCGTCCTGACCGCGGTCGGTGCGGCCATTCTCGTGGGCCTCGTCATCTTTGGTCCGAGGCTGGTCGCGCTGGTGCTGTGACCCCGGATCGCGAAGCATCGCGGAGCGACCGCAGTCGGCGACCGGCGTCACCGGTGAGTTTCAGGTAGTGGTCTGCGGGAAGCCCGTCGAGACCGATGAATCGGTCGGCGAGGCCCGGCGGTGGCTCGATGCATTTGAAGATGGCGGTGGCTTCGTCGCATTCGTCGAACATCGCCACGTAGATCGCCGTGGCTCCGACGCGCACCGCCTCCTCGGCCTGCCGCTCGAAAAACGCACCCCGGCGACGCGGAATCTCGCCAAGCGTGCTGCGGCCCGTGAGGTTGTGCCAACTGAAGCCCGGAAAGATCACCGGGAGATACTCGATCGCGTGATCCCGGCACCAGTCGAGGTCGCCAGCCCAATGGCGATCGGCATGGCGTGTCGCCTCGTCGGGCGTTCGATAACGGCCCACCGTCCAGGGGCTGATCACGTCCGCGCTCCGGGCGATCTCGTGCAGCATCGGGTCGGAGACGGCGTCGCGATCCCCCGTTCGCCATCCGGTCGGCACGCCGATCATCACCCGACAGCCGTCGGCGCGAAGCCCATCCATGAGGTCCCGACATTCCGTCAGGGAATACTCGCGTCCTTGGGCAAAACCGACTCCCCAGACTGCCACGAGCGGTCGTCCATCGAGGTGAAGATACGTCGGGTCATCGCAGACGCCCCGGCGGCGCAGGTGCCGCCAGTCGTCGAGCACATCGTGCACGCGACCATCCCGAAGGCCGGTCAGGTCGTACATCATCGCATAGACGCGGCCTTCCGTGGCGGCCGCGGCGCGGCAGTGGGCGAGCACGGTGTCGTGGTGGGAAAGGGTGTCGGGATCTCGAAGCATGACGGCAAATCGCTGCACGAACACGCCGTCGATCCCGTAGTCCTTCATCCAGCGGAAGTGACGGCGAACCGTCGGCTCGAGGTGCGAACTAAATACCTCGACCGGCCTGCCCGACGTGTCCGTGACCCCCAACGAAAACCGCTCGGTCGAGTCGAGCTCGCTCACGTCGGGCAGGAGGTCGACGCTGATCCGTGAGCCCTCGGTCCTTGCGGGGTCGCGCTGCTTCCAGTGTCGCCAGCCGATCGCTGCACCATCTCCCTCGGCCGTGAACCATCCTTGGTATCCGCACAGGATCCGTCCTTCGAGGCCATCGCGATCGACCGGCTCGGCCTTCACCGTTCCGACGGCGGCGAATACCACGGCGAGGATCACGATGCCTCGAATCATGGCATACGGAGCGGCACTACTTGGCACGAAGGTCGTAGCAGAGGATCGCATCGCCCTCCCGCAGGTAGAGGAGGCCGTCGAGGATCACCATGTGCGCCCAGCTCGGGCGATCGCCACTGCCCGGCACGGTGAACTGGCTGACCTCCTGGTAGGAGGATGGATCCGCCTTCACCAGGGCCAGCGTGCCGTTGGCGAATCGGATGTAGACATGACCGTCAGCGGCCATCACGTTGGCCGAGTTCTTTCCGCTGCCCCGCTCCTTCCAGGCAAGGGTGCCGGTCATCAGTTCGGCGCAGAACGGAATGCCCTTGTCGTCGGAGTCGCTGTAGAGATGGTCGCCGACGAGTACGATCCCGCCGTGTTTATTGGCCAGTTCCCGTTTGAGACCGTAGACCTCCTCGATCGTCACGCCGCCATCGGCCTGGGGCACCTGACGAAGCAGGGCGCCACCACGGCCGTATCCGGCGGAAAAGAAGACAAGATCCTCCCGAATGATGGGCGTGGGAATCACTGCCACGGTCTTGTCGATCGGATAGTGCCAGAGGAGGGCTCCTGTGTCGGCAGCCACGCCAACCGGCCCGCTTGCGGTGGTCTGAACGTAGATCTTTCGACCGCCCACGTGCGAGATGACGGCCGACGCATGTCCGGCCCCGCGAACACCCGGCACCGTGCACCGCCACCGTTCGTCGCCGGTGCGCTTGTCGAGCGCCACGATCGTCGCTTCTTCGCCCCCCGGCGTGCAGATCAGCATGTCTCCGTCGATGAGAACCGACTCGCTGTAGCCCCAGGCATCTCCCTTCTTGCCCCCAAAGCGTTCCTTGAGGTCGACGCGGAACACCTCCGAGCCGTCGACCGTTGTGCAGGCTACGAGGGTGCCGAAGGGCGTGATGACATAGACGATGTCGCCGTCGACCGTCGGCGTGCTGCGCGAACTCTGCCACGATTCCTGACCATCGTTCCAGGCCGGGCCGGTCTTCGTCTTCCACACCGGAGCGCCCGTCGCCCGATCGAAGCAGACGAGGTATTCGTCCTTGTCGTCCGCGGTGGAGAGGCCGTCGCCCAGCGTGTAGATCCTGGTGCCGACGATGGCGAGGCTTGCGTAGCCTCGGCCGGCGCCTTTCGTTTCCCACACGAGCGGCGGCCCCGCCTCAGGCCACGTTTCGAGCAGATTCGTGTCGGGCGCGAGGGCCGTTCGGGCAGCTCCGCGAAAGGTCGGCCAGTCGGTGGCCAGAGCGGTGGCGGCGGCCAAGGCGGCGGAAAGCGCAACGAGGGCTGGATGGATCGGAGACACCATGGAAAACCTGTCGAGAGGATCGACTGCACCATTCGGACGACACTCCGAAACGGTCAGCCTCTGGTGGTATAGTAGCAGCGTTCCCAGCCAACCAGCGAGGAGTTGTGTCGTGTCAAACGCGTCGGAAAACGAGAGCCTGTTTGGGAAGCGGGTGACCGTGGAGCAGGTGGAGGAAGGGCACGATCTGGCCCCGAAGTTTGACGCCCAGGGCCACATCCCGTGCGTGACGACCGACTTCCGTTCCGGCGAAGTGCTGATGGTTGCGGTCATGAATCGTGAGGCCCTGGCTCGAACCATCGAGACCGGCGAGGCCCACTACTGGAGCCGTAGCCGCCAGCAGCTCTGGCACAAGGGGGCCACGAGCGGTCTCGTCCAGAAGGTCGTTGAGATGCGGATCGACGACGATCAAGACTGCGTCTGGCTGCGGGTGGAGGTGGCGGGCGGGGCGAGCTGCCACGTCGGCTACCGATCCTGCTTCTATCGAAAGGTGCCTGTCGGCACCCAGCGGACCGAGGGCTCGGCGCTTGAGTTTCTCGAATCGGAAAAGGCGTTCGACCCGAAGCAGGTCTACGGCGACGCCCCGAACCCGACGCAGCTCTAGGCTCGATCGCTGCAGCGACCTTCAGGGGCGTTAGGCGGCGACCGACGCACGAAAGGCCATGCCCTGTTGGTCCTTCGCAGAGACGACAGGCTCCGCAGCGAGCGGCCAGTCGATCGCGAGGTCGGGGTCGTTCCACACGATGCACCGCTCCCCGGATGGGGAGTAGTAGTCGGTCGTTTTGTAGAGCACTTCGGCCGCCTCGGAGAGCACGAGAAACCCATGGGCCAGACCCGCCGGAATCCAGAGCTGCCGCCGGTTGTCGGCGGAGAGTTCATAGGCCACCCACCTGCCGAATGCCGGTGAGTCGGGGCGAATGTCGACCGCCACATCCCAGATGGTGCCGCGGACGGCTCGGACAAGCTTTCCCTGGGGACGATCGACCTGATAGTGGAGCCCGCGGAGCACATGCGCCCGGCTGAAACTCTGGTTGTCCTGAACGAACGACACGGGAGCACCGATGGTCTTTTCGAACGCCGCGCGATTGAAGCTCTCGAAGAAATGGCCACGGGAGTCCTCAAACACCCTCGGCTCGAGGAGCAGCACACCCGGAATCGCCGTCTCGGTCACGTTCATCGGCCTTCTTCCTCCCTGAGTTCGAGCAGGTAGCGGCCATAACCACTCTTGGCAAGCGGCGCGGCGAGTTGCTCCAGGTGGGCATCATCGATCCAGCCGTTTCTCCAGGCGATCTCTTCGGGGCAGCAGATCTTCAGACCCTGCCGTTTCTCGAGCGACTGAATGAACTGTCCAGCTTCCAGAAGACTGTCGTGTGTGCCGGTATCGAGCCAGGCATCACCACGGCCCATCACCTGCACGTCGAGCTGGTTGCGTTCCAGGTAGACGCGGTTGACGTCGGTGATCTCCAGTTCACCGCGAGGGCTTGGCTTCATCGTGCGGGCGATCTCCACGACGGCGTTGTCGTAGAAATAGAGACCGGTGACGGCGTACCGGCTCTTGGGGTCTTTTGGCTTCTCTTCGATCGACCTGGCCCGTCCGGTCGCGTCGAACTCCACCACGCCATACCGCTCCGGATCGGCGACGGGATAGGCAAACACCGTGGCGCCGCTGGTCTGGCGGCCGGCGGCACGAAGCCGGTCGACGAGGCCGTGGCCGTAGAAGATGTTGTCGCCGAGCACGAGCACCGATGGGCCGTCGCCAACGAAGTCGGCGCCGATGATGAAGGCCTGCGCGAGACCCTCCGGCTTCGGCTGGATCGCATACCGGATGTCGATCCCCCACGAGCGGCCGTCGCCGAGAAGTTCTTGAAACCGAGGGGTGTCGTGCGGCGTGGAAATCACGAGGATCTCGCGAATCCCGGCGAGCAGGAGCACGCTCAGCGGGTAATAGATCATCGGCTTGTCGTAGACCGGCATCAGCTGCTTGGAGACGGCGAGGGTGACGGGGTGCAGCCGGGAGCCGGCGCCGCCGGCGAGGATGATGCCTTTTCGTGTCTGCATGCCGGGACGTCCGTGGGTCAGGGGAGCAGTTCCGCCGCGATCGCGGCGATGACAGGAGCCACATTATCCTGCCACTCGGGCAGCCGCGTGCCCATGGCAGTTTCGAGCTTGGAGGTATCGAGTCGGGAGTTGGCCGGTCGACGTGCGGGAAGCGGGTAGTCGGCGGTGGTGATGGCCGCGACGCGCTGCGGCGTGCATCGAAGCGGCACCCCCGCCGTGGTCGCGGCGGCGAGGGTCTCGCGGGCCAAGCGGCACCAGGTGGTTTCGCCATGGGGAGCCAGGTGGTAGATCCCGGTGGCAGGCTCCGCGCCGGCGGCGATCCGGGCGACAAACGCCGCCGTCACGTCTGCGATCAGCCCCGCCGACGTGGGCACGCCCCATTGGTCGTCCACCACCCGCAGGTCGTCGCGCTCCCGTGCAAGCCGCAGCATCGTCCGGATGAAATTGTGACCATGGGCCGCGCAGACCCAGGTGGTTCGGAAGATCCAGTGGCGGCCTCCCGCCGCCGCAACAGCCTGCTCGCCTTCGAGTTTCGTCGCACCGTAGACCGAAAGGGGATTCGGCGCGTCGGTCTCCGTATACCGTCCCGTCTTCGTGCCGTCGAAAACGTAGTCGGTGGAGTAGTGGATGAACACGGCGCCCAGATCCGCGGCGGCGGTGGCCATGGCGCCGACGGCGGTGGCATTGACGAGCCTGGCTCGTTCGGGCTCCGCCTCGGCCTTGTCGACGGCCGTGTAGGCGGCTGCGTTGACGATCACGTCGGGCCGTTCGCGGTGAAGCAGGGCGACGACGTCGGCAGGCCGCTCGAGATCGGCCGTCATGCGGTCAACGGCGGAGAGTGTGCCCAGGGCGGTGAGCGGGGCGATGAGCTCCCCGCCAACCTGTCCACCCTTTCCCACGAGCACGATCTTCATGCCAATCCCCGTCGCTCAGCCATAGTGCTTCGCGATCCAGTCGCGGTAGCCGCCGCTCGTGACATCGGCCACCCAGTCCTGATGGTCGAGGTACCAGCGAACGGTTTTGGCCATGCCCGTCTCGAAGGTCTCGGAGGGCTTCCAGCCGAGTTCCGAGGAGAGCTTGCGGGCATCGATCGCGTACCGGCGGTCATGACCCGGTCGATCCTTCACGTAGGTGATGAGGGAAGCGTAGGGCGAGCCGTCGGCCCTCGGACGCTCATGGTCGAGGATCGAGCAGAGCGTCTTGACCACCTCGATGTTCGGTTTTTCGCTCGACCCGCCAACGCAGTAGACCTCGCCGAGGCGGCCCGAATCCAGCACACGACGGATGGCGGAGCAATGGTCACCCACGTAGAGCCAGTCGCGCACCTGCATGCCATCGCCGTAGATGGGCAGAGGCTTGCCGGCGAGGGCATTGGCGATGATGAGCGGAATCAGCTTCTCGGGAAACTGCCATGAGCCGTAGTTGTTGGAGCAGTTCGTTGTCAGCACCGGCAGCCCGTAGGTGTGGTGATAGCCACGGACGAGATGGTCGCTCGAGGCCTTGCTTGCGGCGTAGGGGCTGTTGGGAAGGTATTGGTTGGTTTCGCAGAATGGCGGATCGCCGGCGGCGAGTGTTCCAAACACCTCGTCCGTCGACACATGGAGGAATCGGAAGGCCGCCTGCTCCGATGGTGGCAGGGCCGACCAATGGGCGCGGGCGGCTTCCAGCAGGCGGAATGTGCCCACGATGTTGGTTTCGATGAAGTCGGCGGGACCATGGATCGAACGGTCGACATGGCTCTCGGCGGCGAAGTGAACAATCGCCCGAACGGAGTGCTCGGACAGGAGCCGTTCGATGAGCGGCTGGTCGGCGATGTCCCCCCGGACGAAGACATGCCGGGGGTCGTTTGCCAACGAGTCGAGATTCCGAACATTGCCGGCGTAGGTGAGCTTGTCGAGGTTGACCACCGGCTCACCGCCTCCGGCGAGCCAGTCGATCACGAAGTTGGAGCCGATGAATCCGGCTCCGCCGGTGACGAGGATCATGCGTGCTTGCGGGTTCGTTGGGCTGGAGATGCGGGCGTTTCAGTGGCGGATCGTCCCGCCACAGCCCGTTGGTGAGGGTATTATGTAACGGAGACGATCCCGACCCTGAAACCCCAATCCCTCCCAAGTTGCCCGGTGCCCCATGCTCTCGCCCGACCAGGTCGTTGAGGCCTCTTTTCTCGAAGCCCGTCACCAGCTCCTCGAAGTGGCTGCGCTCCTCGATCGCCACGACGCTGCGGTGAATCGCACGGGCCGCGATGTCGGGGCCGGCGGGGCGGCGAAACTGGGGGTGCTTCGGGAGGCGCTCGAGGCCCTTTGCGTGCCGCGGCCGAGCCAGGAGCGAACAGTCACGCTCCTCGAACTCTTCGCCAAGGTCTGACGCACCAAAATTGCACGAGGCCAGCCATGCAGATCATCCAGCCCCACTACCACGCGATCGCCCGCACCGCCCAGGATTACGAGCGGATGGCAATGAGCGGCGTGGTGGCCGTCGCTGAGCCCGCGTTTTGGGCCGGGTTCGACCGGCTTTATCCCGAAACGTTCATCGACTACTTCCGTCAGATCTCGGAGTTCGAGCCGACCCGAGCCGCCCAGTATGGCATCCGCCATTTCTGCTGGGTGGCCGTGAATCCGAAGGAGGCCGAGAACCCAGTCCTCACCCGTGAGGTGCTCAAGCACTTCCCGGAGTTCTTCGCCAAGCCCACGGTGCTCGGCGTGGGGGAGACGGGTCTTCACAAATCGACGAAGAACGAATGCGAGTCCCTCGAGGCGCACGTCGACATCGCCATGAAGCACGGGCAGCTCGTGCTGATCCACACGCCGCACCTCGCCGACAAGGCGCACGGCACGCGCCGCGTGCTCGAGGTGCTCGCGGGAATGAAGGTCGATCCGGAGCGGATCTGGATCGACCACGTCGAGGAGCAGACGATCAAGCCCTGCCTCGATGCCGGCTATTGGGTTGGCTTCACCCTCTATCCCATCACCAAGTGCTCGCCGAAGCGGGCCGTCGACATGCTCGAGAAGTATGGCACCGACCGCATGCTCGTGAACTCGTCGGCCGACTGGGGGCCAAGCGATCCGTTTACGCTTCAGGAATGCATTCTCGAGTTTCGCCGGCGCGGCCACTCGCTCCAGGAGGCGATCGAGGTGTTTCACAACAACCCCTGTCGCTTCCTCGGCCAGAACCCGAAGTTTGACATCGCACCGATCCGGATCGAGACCGATGTCGTGAAGGCGGCCCGCGGATGAGCCCCACTCACCTTTCGCTCGTTCGACAGCTTTCGTTCTGTGCGGGCCATCGGCTCTATGGCCACGAGGGCCGCTGTGCCTTTCTGCATGGGCACAACTATCGCGTCGACATCGAGGTCGAGGCGGAAGGAGGGCGATCGGCCGTCGATGACGTGGGCCGGGTGGTCGACTTCTCACTGATCAAGAAGCGGATGCTCGGCTGGCTCGACGAGCACTGGGACCATGCCTTTCTCGTCTTTGAAAAAGATGAGTCGACCCTCGCCGCCCTCCGCGTGGCCGAGCCCACCAAGTATTTCGTGATGCCGTGGAATCCGACGGCGGAAAACATGGCGCGATACCTGCTGGAGGTTGTCGCGCCGCACGTGCTTTCCGGCCTGGGGGTGTTGGCCCGTCGGGTGAGCGTGTGGGAGACCGACGAGTCGTGTGCCGTCGCGACGTTGGCGAGCCCCCAGGCACCATCTCCGGTGCCGATTGGATCGGTCGTTGTCGTCGACAGGAGAGCCTGATCGTGCCACAGCCTTTTCCCGGACGGTTTCCCGACACGCGACTCCGACGCCTCCGGCGGCACGGGTGGCTGCGTCGTACCGTGGCCGAAACGACCCTCTCGCCGGCCGACCTCATCTGGCCGCTCTTCGTGCACGACCACGAGGCGATCGAACCGGTGGCCAGCATGCCCGGCGTGGAGCGACTGCCGATCGAGGGCATCCTCCGGGCCGCCGGTGAGGCTCTTCGGCTCGGCCTGCCAGCCGTCGCGCTGTTTCCGGTCGTCGAGGCATCCCTCAAGAGTGACGACGCCTCCCATGCCGCGGATCCGGAGAATCTCGCCTGCCGAACCATCCGTGCCATCCGAACGGAATACGGTGACGCCCTGGGCATCATCGCCGACGTGGCGCTCGACCCCTACACCAGCCATGGCCACGATGGGCTCGTGAGGGACGGCCAGATCATCAACGACGAAACGGTCGAGATGCTCTGCCGTCAGGCGGTGGTGCTCGCCGATGCCGGGTGTTCCATCGTGGCCCCGTCCGACATGATGGACGGCCGCGTGGGATCTCTCCGGCTGGCGCTCGACGAGCATGACCATGATCACGTGGCGATCCTCTCCTACGCCGCGAAGTATGCGTCGGCCTTCTATGGTCCGTTTCGTGACGCCGTGGGTAGTTCGGCCGCACTTGGCACGGCGGCCGGCCTCGGTGTCGCCGACAAAAAGACCTACCAGATGGATGTGGCCAACACCGATGAGGCGCTGCGCGAGGTGGCGCTCGACATCGCCGAGGGGGCCGACATGGTGATGGTGAAACCCGCCGGCACGTCGCTCGATGTGATTCATCGCGTCAAGGAGGCTTTTGGCGTGCCGACGGTGGCCTACCAGGTGAGCGGCGAGTACGCCATGATTCAGGCGGCTTCCGAGAACGGATGGCTCGACGGACGGAAGGCGGCGCTGGAGAGCGTGCTGGTGATCAAGCGGTCGGGTGCCGACGCCATCCTCACCTACTTCGCACCCGAGATTGCCAGGATGCTGGCCCGTGAGAGCGTTTGAGTCCGATCACCCATCGGCAGAACTGCTCTGAGCGTAGCGACTCGAGCGCTTCGCGATCATGACGCTCATGATGAGCCCCACCGTGGCCGCAATCATCGACGGCTCCGGCACGGGGATCGTCGTCCAGGAAAGGCCGAAGGTCTCTGAGGTGACCGGAGTGGTGCCGATGTCGTAGACCATCCCAGGCAGGGTGATACGAAGTCCGTAACTTCCCGGCTCCGTCAGGCTGAGCCTGAGAAACTCATTGTTGTCGTAGGCGCTGACCGACTCCGCCACCATCGACGTGAACGATCCGCTGACGGTGCGCCACACCTGGAGGTCCAGATCGGCAAACGCCGTTCGCGAGCCGGTGTCGGTGAGCGAATCGAAGGATCCATCGGCAAACCAGTTGAGGGCCACCTGAAGTTCCATCGATGAGCCAAACGGTGCCGAGAAGAGGTAGTCCGTCGTTCCCCCCACGGTAATCGTTCCGAGGTCCCAGCCGTTGTCTCCGATCGTCCCGCCGGTGCCGGAGAGGTCGAGCGTTGCGCCGTTGATGTAGGTGAGTCCCGCTGCTGTCAGGTCGAGCGCTCCGGCTCCCGTGGCCCAGTCGAGCGGCTGCACGGTCTGGACCACCCCGTCGACGAGCGTCTGGCCATTGCTCCACCCTTCGGTTTCGCGGGCCGTCGCCATCAGCACCGCCTTGATGACTCGCGTGTCGAGGGCCGTCACCGGGACGAATCCAATGCCCTTGGCCGCGTCTTTCATCAGGGCGATGCCCCCGGCCACGGTGGGCGACGAAAAACTCGAGCCATCCACGTTCGTGAAGTAGAGGTCGGTGGGGGAAGGGTTTTGCGTGTAGTCGGGGAACGGGCCAAGGCCGCCCGTGGGCCCGAGATAGGCCGCCAGGAAATCGTTCTCGCCGGGGGCCGCGAGATCGACCGCGGCACGGACACCCGGAATCATCACGCCGGTCGCCGGGTTGTAAAAATCGACGGCGCCATGGGACGAGAATGGCGACGGCGTCAGGAAGGTCGGACCTCCGACGCTCCCAACCGTGATGGCGTTGTAGGTCGACCCTGGAGATCCCACGGCCGCGGCGCCTTCGTTGCCCGCGGAAGCGACGAAGGACACGGTCGGATTCTGGAAGGCCAGCGCGTCGACCGCCATGGACTCGCCGGAGGTCGCCGATGGGTCAAAGCCTCCGAAACTGGAGTTGATCACATCGCACGCGGTGCCGCTGATGCCCTGGAAGAACTGGCGGTAGACGGGAATGGTGGAGGCGGGAGTCGTGCTGAACGCGCCGATGTCGGTGGTGGAATACGAGGTGGCGATCGACCCCGACCAGAGTTTGGCGAGCGGGGCGAGGCCGGTGCCGACATACGAATAGCCGGCCGCTGTGCTACCCGTTGCGGCAACGTAGCCCGTGCCGGCGAGCACATGACCGACCATGGTGGCGTGAAAGTCGTACTGCGAGTCCACTCCGGTGCCGGCGACCGCTTGCTCCACCGCAGGGCCGAGACCGAGACCCGATCGATCGAAGACCTCGTGCCCGTCCCAGATCAACCCGGCTTCGATGTTGCCGATGACCGTCGAGCTGCCAAGAAAACCGCTGTTGTAAAAGATGGTCGCGCCGACGGCTTCATTCACAAACGTGAACGGCCCGTCGGGATACGGGCCCGCCAGGTAGGTTCCGCGGGCCGGCATGGCGATCGAGGCTGCCGCAGCGACGACTGGGGCGAGCACGGCAAGGCCGACCACAACGGCGCGTCGCGCCAGGCCCTGGAACGGCCGGCCGGACGGGTGTTCCAGCCATGGCCGAGACGTCTGCATGAAGGAGTCCAGAATGTTCTGCCCTGAGGCGAGCATACCGGCCCCCTCAGGGGGTCACAACGCGCCGGCGTCGACGTGGGCGTCAGGGTCGCTTCGATGTCGGCGACCCCCACACCGCGGGGCGATCAGGGCTTGTTTGGTCGAAAGGCGACAAGCCGATCGGGATGGGTTTCGAGCCGTGGCGGCGAAGGATGATCGGTGTGGATCAGATCAACGCAGTAGGGCACCGCTGGAAAGACGGCATCGAGGCATTCCCGGATGCTACGAGGCCGGCCCGGCAGGTTCACCACGAGCGCCGTTCCGCAGATGCCCGCCGTCTGCCGAGAGAGAATCGCCGTTGGTACGTACTTCAGCGATTCATGACGCATCAGCTCGCCAAACCCAGGCAGCATGCGCGTGCAGGCCTGCTCCGTGGCTTCGGGGGTGACGTCGCGGGGGGCTGGCCCGGTGCCTCCGGTCGTCAGGATCAGGCAGCAGCCCAGCTCGGCCAGTTCGAGGATGGCGGCGGAGATCATCGATCGGTCGTCGGGCACGATCCGTTCACGCGGCTCCCACGTGCTGGCGAGCACCTCATGAAGATACGCACGGATGGCGGGACCACTTTCGTCGGCGTAGTCGCCGCGGCTGGCTCGATCCGACACGGTGAGGATTCCAATCAGGGCTGGTGCCGTCATGCGTGATGCCCCGGCGCCCATGTGAACAGTCGGATGTGATTGCCGTCAGGATCGACGGCGACGAGTTCTCGAAACCCCTCGGCATGCGTTCGCGGCGCTCCGGCGGCGGCACCGAGGCGAAGCTTCACCGCGTCGAGGTCTTCGGTTTCGAAGCCGAGGCTCCATCGGCCGCTCGGCTCGCCCGGATTCGGGCGGCCCATGATGGCGAGCCTGGAGCCACCGGCGTCGAGCAGGGCGTAGCGGCTGTCATCGACGTGCAACAGCACCTTGAGTCCGAGCGTGTCGCGATACCAGGCGACAAGCTCGGCCCACTGGGACGTGCGGAGCTCGACGCTGAACAGGGATGGCGGGTGGTGTGGGCGGCTCATACAGGAGGCCTTGAAGGCGGGATTCGGCAGTGTAACGGCCGCAAGGTGCCTTAGGTGTGGCCAGGACGGAGCCGCTCTTCTCGCGGGAACCCTTGCCGGCGACAATCCTCCGCGTCGTCGGCCCCGTGCCATTCCCCGCCGTCCGTCCCTCCTCACGTCGAACCTTTTCATGGCCAACCCCAACGATCCCGAATCCGTCACCCGTGGCACCGCCGTCCAACTGGAAAAAGCACGCCGTGACAAACTCGACCGGCTCGTGGCGATGGGCGTGGATCCGTGGGGAAGGCGTTTCGACGGGGCGGCACCGATCGCCGACATTCGATCCGTGGGGGAACGGGTTGCGAAGGAAGCCGACGATGGCCCGGCCGTTCGCATTGCCGGACGGATCATGCTGCTGCGAAGCGCCGGCAGCCTTGTGTTCGTCGATCTGCATGATCGGACGGGCCGTATCCAGTTGATGCTCGGGAAGAAGCAGGTCGGCCCCGAGATCTGGAAGGTGGTCGAGTGCCTCGACCTGGGTGACATCATCGGGGTGGATGGTCGGCTCGGCTGGTCGAAGACGGGCGAGATGACGGTGTTTGTCTCACAGCTTGAGTTTCTCACGAAGTCGCTCGAGACACCCCCTGACAAATACCATGGTCTCGTCGATCCGGAACTCCGTCAGCGGATGCGGTACCTCGATCTCATCCACGGCGAGGGGGTCCGCGACCGCTTCGTGTCCCGATGCCGGATCGTCGAGGCGGTGCGACGCGTGCTGGCGGCCCGCGGCTATCTCGAAGTCGAGGGACCGACGCTCCAGGAGACCGCGGGCGGTGCGGCGGCCAGGCCGTTCACCACGCACCACAACGCCCTCGACATCCCGCTCGTGCTTCGGATCGCCCTCGAACTTCACCTCAAGCGGCTGCTGGTCGGCGGCATGGAGCGGGTGTTCGAACTTGGACGCGTTTACCGCAATGAGGGGGTGAGCACGCGGCACAATCCCGAGTTCACGATGCTGGAAGCCTACGAGGCCTACGGCGACTACGGCACCATGATGGATCTCACCGAGGCGATCATCCTCGAGGCAGCCAAGGTGGCCGGCACGCCGACGCGGTTCGAATGGATGGGGAGGCCGGTCGATCTCACGCCGCCGTTTCGTCGCGCCCGCTATGACGACCTCCTGCGCGAGGTGACCGGCTGCGACCCCGCCGACCCGGCAAGCGTGGCCGCCGCCGCCGCCGCGGCTGGTGTCGAAACGGCGGGCCGGCATCCCGACGTGGTGAAGAGCGACCTCTTCGAGGCGACGGTCGAAAAGACGCTCGACGGCCCCGTGTTCGTCATCGACTACCCCGCCTCGATCTGCCCTCTCACGAAGCGCAAGGCGGGCCGGCCCGAGGTGGCCGAACGGTTCGAGCTCTATGTGGCCGGCATGGAACTCGCCAACGCCTACACCGAACTCAACGACCCCGATCTGCAGGAGGAGCTGTTTCGCACGCAGCTTGCCGGGCTTGCCGCCGAGGAATCGATGGCCCGCATGGACACCGATTTCATCAAGGCGCTGCGGCATGGCATGCCGCCGGCGGGAGGGCTCGGCATCGGCATCGATCGGCTGGTGATGTTGCTCACGGAGGCGTCGAGCATCCGCGACGTCATTCTCTTTCCGATCCACCGTCCGAGGGCGTAAGCCGGGGCGATTCCGGGCTTTCGGCGGAGCGGGGAGCCTGCTACGGTTCCCGCCCCGCGAGGCCCACGCCCCCGATGTACAAACTCCTTCTCTGCTGGCGGTATCTCCGCACCCGGTGGATTGCGTTGGCGAGCGTCGTCAGCGTGACACTCGGCGTGGCGACCATGATCGTCGTCAATGCCGTGATGGCCGGCTTCTCCCACGAGATGCAGACGCGGATCCACGGGATCCTGTCCGACCTCGTGTTCGAGAGCCATTCGCTCTCAGGATTTCAGGATCCGCAGTGGCACATGGAGGAGATGCGTCGGGCAGCCGGTGACGACATCGTCGGCATGACCCCCACGGTGGCCGTGCCCGCCATGCTCAACTTCCAGGTTCGCGGCCAGTGGGTCACACGGCAGATCATGTTCATCGGCATCGACGAGGCCACGCACGCGCAGGTGAGCGACTTCGGCCGATACCTCCAGCATCCTGCGAACCGCACGCAGTTGTCGTTTGATCTGCGAGACGGCGGCTACGACACGGTCGACAGCCAGTCGGAATCGGCGGCGCCCACGCGTCCCGCGCTCGAGGGCGCCGGGTGGTCACATCGCCGCATGCGGATCGAGCGGGAACGCGTGTGGAGGGAGCGGCTCGAAGCCGAGCGGACGCCGACAGAGGCCGCGGAGCCTGCGGTCGGCCCCACCCGTTCGGTCGACCAGCAGGTGGATGCCGTGCTGGCGGCGACCACGGAGGCTCCGGTCGAAGCGGCGCAGCCCACGCCCAGACGAGCCGATCCCTTTCAGCAGGCCCGTCCGGAGGAAGGCGTCCGCATGGATCCGGCCAACGAACAGTTCACCGGAGTGGTTCCCGGGATCGGCCTCGCGAGCTTCCGAGACAGCTCCGGCATCGATCGGTTTCTCGTGCTTCCGGGCGATGACGTGAAGGTCACTTTTCCAACCTCGGGCACGCCCCCCAAGGCGGTCAGCGACACGTTCACGATCGTCGACTTCTACGAGAGCAAGATGAGCGAATACGACTCCAACTTCGTGTTCGTGCCGATCACCGCCCTCCAGCGGATGCGGGGCATGATCGACCCGCAGACGGGCATCGGCAGCGTCAACTCGATCCAGATCAAGCTCCGTGACGGGGCCGATCTCGAGGTGGTCCGGGACAAGCTCCGGAAGGTGTTTCCGGCCGACCTCTATGCAGTGGCCACCTGGCGCGACAAGCAGGGGCCGCTGCTTGCGGCGGTCGACATGGAGATGTCGGTGTTGAACATCCTCCTGTTTCTCATCATCGCCGTCGCCGGCTTCGGCATCCTGGCGATCTTCTTCATGATCGTGGTGGAAAAGACGCGAGACATCGGCATCCTCAAGGCGCTCGGGGCGAGTGCCGGTGGCATCGGCGGCATCTTCCTGGGGTATGGCCTGTTCCTGGGCATCGTCGGTGCCGGGGCCGGCCTGGCGCTCGGCCTGTCGATCGCCTGGAACATCAACACGATCCGAGCCGGCGTGGAGTGGTGCACCGGCGAGCGGGTGTTCGATCCCTCCATCTACTACTTCTATCGAATTCCGTCGATCGTCCATCCCTTGACCGTGCTGTGGATCATGGTCGGTGCCGTCGGCATCGCGGTGGGTTCGAGCGTGTTGCCGGCGCTTCGAGCCGCTCGACTCCACCCCGTGGAGGCACTCAGGCATGACTGAACCCCGTGTTCCACTCGTCGGCGTACGCGACCTGCGAAAGCGGTATCGTTCCGGCGACACCACGCTGGAAGTGCTTCGGGGCGTCGACTTCGAACTCGCCCAGGGCGAGTTCGTTTCGATCGTCGGCCAGAGTGGCTCTGGCAAGAGCACGCTCCTTCACCTGATGGGGCTCCTCGACGCGGCCGACAGCGGTGAGATTCGTCTCGATGGCGTTCGCGTGGATGGGGTGTCGGCCTCGCGCCGCGACCGCCTGCGCAACACCGCCATCGGCATGGTGTTTCAGGCCTACCATCTGCTCCCGGAACTCGACGCACTTGAAAACGTGCTCGCTCCGCTGCTCGTGCGTCACGGTATTTTCGAATGGATGAAGGTCCGTCGACCCATGCGGGATCGGGCGAGGGCCCTTCTCGATCGGTTCGGCCTCGGGGGCCGACTGCACCACAAGCCGCGGCAGTTGTCGGGAGGCGAGATGCAGCGAGTGGCCATCGCCCGGGCGCTCGTGACCAGGCCCAGGGTGCTGTTGGCCGACGAGCCGACCGGGAATCTCGACGAGTCGACGGGGGCTGAAATCCTCGACACGCTCTGCGAGTTGAACCGCGCCGACGGCCTTTCTATAGTGCTCGTCACGCACGATGCGGCGGTGGCCAAACGGGCCGACCGGATCGTGCGGCTGGCAGCCGGCCGCGTCGACGACGCCTGCCACGCCTCGCCCCGGAAGGCCGGATGACTCATTCGCCGGTACGTCTGCCGGCATTCGTTGCGATCGCCAGGAAGGGATCATGCCGCGCATCATCTTCATGAACGACCGCCTAGTCCCCGAGGATCAGGCGAAGGTCAGCGTGTTCGACCACGGCCTCCTCTACGGAGACGGCGTGTTCGAAGGCCTTCGGAGCTATTCGGGGAAGGTGTTTCGCCTCGAGGCCCACATCGACCGACTCTATGCCAGCGCCAGGGCGATCTGCCTCGAGATCCCCCTCGCCAAGGAAGTCGTGTCGAAGGCGGTGAACGACACGCTCGCGGCCAACGGCCTCTCCGACGGCTACGTCCGTCTGGTGATCACCCGGGGGGCCGGCAGCCTCGGTCTCGACCCCAACAAGACGAGCCATCCGCAGGTGATCGTGATCGCCGACACCATCAGCCTGTACCCTCGGGAGTTCTACGAGAAGGGGCTCCGGATCGTCACGGCGTCGACCCAGCGCACCCAGTCGGCGGCGCTTTCGCCCCGCATCAAGTCGCTCAACTACCTCAACAACATCATGGCCAAGCTCGAGGGCCTGCGGGCCGGCTGTGTGGAAGCCCTGATGCTCAACCACAAGGGTGAGGTGGCTGAATGCACGGGCGACAATGTGTTCGTCGTTCGCGACGGCCGGCTGCTGACGCCTCCGCCCGATGCGGGAATCCTCGAGGGCATCACGCGGAATGCCGTGATGGAACTGGCGACGGCCGCCGGCATCGACTGCCGGGAGGTGACGCTCGTTCGGCATGATCTGTATACGGCCGACGAGTGCTTCCTCACCGGCACCGCAGCCGAGGTGATTCCGGTCGTCGACATCGACGGCCGCACGATCGGTTCCGGCATGCCTGGGCCCGTGACCCGTCGGCTCACCGATGCGTTTCATGAGCTCGTCCGTCGTTGAATCAGCGGACGGCTTCTTCGTCGCCGAGACTCTCGTACCGCGAGACGTAGTTGGGTTCTCGGGCACGCACAAGTTCCGCCTCGTATTCGGTGACGATGCGCCGCTGGATCATGTCGCGGCAGGAGGCGTTGATGGGATGGGCGATGTCGGCGTAGAGCCGCTGGCGGCCGTCGTCATCGCGAAGCGTCTGGTTCGGGGGAAGCTGGCCCCCGCACTGGTTGCAAAACTGTGCCCGCAGCGGATTCTTGAAGCCGCATCCACGGCAGTGCGATGCGAGTTTGCGGCTTGGCATGGCGACGAAGGGCCCACTGGGTCCGCCGATCAGTTTGAGATCGCGCACCACGAATGCCGAATCGATCGTGATCGAGCAGAATGCGAGCAACCGCTCAGCGCTCCGCTCAACGAGCTTGATGCGAACTTCGGTGATTTCCATCGCTGCCCCCGAGGCACCATGATGGGGCACTCGCCGAACCATCCGCCAGCCCCCTCAGGGGGGGTGTTCTCGGCGCCGGCCATTGGGAACGCGCGCGTCGTCAGGGGTTTCTGCAGCAGGCCGCCACCACGGCGGCGCAGCAGTCGTCGCCGGCGTCGCGGCGCGAACTGAGCCGGGCGGCGATCGCCTCGGCCTCGGCGAGCGACGAGGTGAGGCAGAAGCATGCGCTTCCACTGCCGGTGAGCCGCGGTGCCGTACCGCCGGCGTCGGCGATGGCCGTGAGCAGGCGGTCAATCTGTGGGGAGAGGGCCCTTGCCGGAGGTTCCAGATCGTTGGTGAGCAGAGGCTCGGCGGCGGCAAGGCCGCCAGCCCGGAGCGCCTCGGCCAGACGTCGACTGCTGCCACGCCCTTCCTCACGAGGGATGCAGCGTCCGTAGACGGCTGCCGTGGAGAGCCCTGCAGCCGGACAGGCGATCACCGCCGAAAGATCAGGCAGCCCGTCGACCGGCTCGATCCGCTCCCCGCGACCGCTGGCGATCGCCGGACCCGCGGCGAAAAACCATGGGATGTCGCTGCCGATCGTGGCGCCGAGCGCGGCCAGTCGGTCGCGTGACCAATCGAGCTTCCAGAGGCGGGCCGCCGCCATGATCACGGCGGCCGCATCGCTCGATCCACCACCCAGTCCTGCCGCCGATGGGATGCGTTTGACGAGGGTCACCTGGAGCCCCGTGGTGATGCCAGCCTCGCCGGCGAGTTTCTCGGCCGCCCGAACCACGAGATTGCGGCCATCGGTGGGGATCTCCCGGGCGAGTGCCGCACCGGGACCGTTTACCAAGGGATCGTCGTAGGCGAGCGTGAGCGACACGCCCGGGGCGGGTGTTGGCGTCACATGGAGCGTGTCGGCGAGCGACACCGGCACCATGAGGCTTTCGATCTCATGAAAGCCATCGGCACGACGCGCCAATACCGCGAGCGACAGATTGAGCTTCGCCGGCGCCAGCACGGTCAGGCCGGCAGGAAGCGAGGTCATCGCCACGAGGAGACGAAAACGAGCGTCACGAGCGCCAGCACGAGGCCAATGGCCACGAGAGTGGCCAGCAGCACCGCGATGCTGCGACCAGCCCAGAGGTCTTCGTCGATCATCTCGACCCGTTCGGCCTTGTCGAACGAGCCGTTCCACACCGGGAAAGCCTGCTGGTCATAGACCCACTGGGTGCGTTCTTCGTAGTTCGTGCCGGTCATGCTGGGAGTCGCCGTCCTGGAGATCGGCTGCGGGATATGATGGCGTGTCCGTCAGAAATGTACCCCGCGATCCCGGCACCTGCCAGTGCCGTCCACGTCCTCCCGATGGCCGAGCACATCCCTTCCGCCGTGGCCCTGCCGCACATCCTGGATCCCGCCAGCGATCTGGACGCATGGCTGGCCTCGCGGGGCCAGCCAGCCTGGCGTGGTCGGGCCATCCAGCGATGGCTCCATGGACGTCGGGCCATGACGTTTGCCGACATGACCGACCTTCCGCGAGACCTGCGAGAGTCGCTCGAGGCCGAGTTTCGCATCTGGACGACGACGGTGGCGGTCCACAAAAAGGCCGACGACGGGACGGAGAAACTCCTGCTCGAACTGGCCGACGGCCAGCGGATCGAATGCGTGCTGCTGAGGGATGGCGAACGGCGAACGGTCTGCATCAGCTCGCAGGTCGGCTGCGCGATGGGGTGTGTTTTTTGCGCCAGCGGCATCGACGGCGTCGTGCGAAACCTCACCACCGGCGAGATCACCGAGCAGCTGCAACGACTGGCACGGCTTCTTCCGGCGGAGGAACGGCTCAGCCATATCGTGGTGATGGGGATGGGCGAGCCGCTGGCTAATCTCGACCGGTTGTTGCCGGCGCTGGCGATGGCCCAGGATCCCCAGGGGCTTGGCATCTCCCAGCGGCGCATCACCATCTCCACGGTCGGACTTCCTCCGGCGATCGATCGGCTCGCTCAGGCCGACACCGGGTACCACCTTGCCGTGAGCCTGCACGCGGCCGATGACGCCCTTCGCACCAGGCTCGTTCCGGTGAACAAGGCGATCGGACTGGCCGACGTGATGGCGGCGGCCGATCGCTACTGGGAAGCGTCGGGGCGGCGGCTGACGTTTGAATACGTCCTCCTTGGCGGCGTGAACGATGCCCCCGACCAGGCCGCCGATCTGGCGAGGCTGCTGGGGGGACGGGCCGCCCTGGTCAACATCATCCCCTACAACGCCGTGGCGGGCATGCCGTGGAAGGAACCGACCGCGAGCAGCCGCGAACGATTCCTCGACGTGCTCCGCGATGCCGGCATCAACGTGCAGGTGCGTCGGCGCAAGGGGGCGGGAATCGAGGCAGCCTGCGGCCAGCTGCGGCGGGTTGCGGCGGGATCGGCTGCCGGTTCGCTGCCGGTCCTGTGACGCCGCAACGCGTGACGGGTCAGGCAAGCCAGCCCAGCAGCCATACGGCGACCAGAACGCCGCCGAGGATTCCGCACAGCCAGCCGACCCACTGCAGGGCGGCGCGACGAATCGCCTCGCGATCCTCGTGATGGGTCACGGCAAACACGATCGCGGCCACGAGGATGAGGGGAAGGCCGAAGGCCAGACCGGGCACGCGGTCAATCGCCGCCGCCACCGGCAGCGTGAGGATCGAGGGCATCATCGAGGGCATCATGACGCCTCCTCGTCGCGAGCATCAGGCGCCGGATGCATCGGCCCAGCCCAGGCGTCATAGACCGACAGGATGTTGAGCATGCCCGCAAGCATGGTGTAGAGCGTGCCGATTTCGAAGAAGCGACCAAGCTGCTTGTGCCACAGGGAAAGCTGATCGGCGGGACGGGTGTCGAGGCTTCCCGGCGGCGGAAAGGGACGGAACTGCCGCCACGGAGGGGACGGCCTGAAGTCGTCGGCGTCGAGACCGGAACCATCGTGGATGAGTGCCTCGGCATACGCGGGCGACACCGGCTGCCCACGGGAAAGAGGCGGAGCCATGAAGCTGCTGCAGGCGAGCGGCTGACGGCCCGATCCTTCGAGCTGCCACGACTGGATCATGGCGGGAATGGCCGCCGCGCCGATGCCGGCCTGGCAGATGAAGGCCCACCGCTTTTCACCAGGCTTCCACGATGCATACACGACGCGGCCACCACCCAGCCACATGCCGGCGAGAAACGTCGTCACGAGGGTGGCCATCACGAGCACGCCTTTGAACGTGCGGCCCTGATAGATCTGGCCCAAGCCGGGAACCAGCCACGAAAGGATTGCCGCGAGGAGCGGATTCTTCAGATCGATCGCCGAGCCGTCATCGGGCGAAACGGCGACGAGGCGACCCTGATTCGGCGGTTCCAGTTTTCCCAACGTGCGACTCCTACCGGTCCATCGATACGTCGACCGGCGGGGGATTGTAAACGATCCAGCGTCGGCCGGGTGGTCAGCCCCAGAGCCGACGGACCGCCTTTACCGTGGGGTGTGGGGCCGCTTCGGCGTGCCACTGGGGAGTCCGGTCACCGGCGTCGGCGACGCCGGCAGGCACCAGTTCTCGCCACGCCCGCTCCACGGTGGCGGCATCGACCTGATCCAGGCCTTCGCCCGCGGCGGCCACCGTGGCCAGTCGTGCGAGCCGACAGGTTAATCGGGGAACGCCAGCCGAAAAGCGGGCGATCGTGCCAATGGCCGCCTCTGAAAACGCGTCGGTGATCGCATCGGCCTGCCGCAGCGCAAATGCCAGGTAGTCGGCCACGTCGGACTCCGACCACGAGGGCAGGTCGATTCTCACGGCGGCCCGATGCCGCACGGCATCGGGAACCCGGGCGAGACCGCCGGGTGTCGCCGTGGCGATCACGATCGTCGAGGCAAACCGCGGCTCGCCGGCAGCGACGAGGCGTGCCATACCCTCGAGCGCGTCACTCGGCCCATAGTCGACATCATCGAAGACCAGTACCGTCGGGCGTTCCATCAGCGTGTTTTCGCGAAGTCGGTTTTCGAGCTTGAGCCATGGGCTCAGCGGCTCGGCACGGCTTGCGGCATCGAGCGAGAGCCGACCGAGGAGCAGGTGAATCCACTCGCCTTCGGGGAGCCCCCGCAGCGACAGCACGGCGGTTTCCGCCCCCAGGCCGCCCAGCCGTCGGGCGGCCACGGCGGCGAGATGGCTCTTCCCGAGTCCGGATTCGGCCACCACGAGCCCGCACCGTTCGCGCTCGGCCAGCAGCCATTCGAGGCGGGCGAGCGCCTCTTCGCGTGAGGGGCCGGCGTGAAACCCTGCCGGATTGATGGTGCCGGTGAAGGCAGTGGCGGCGAGCTGCAGTCGGTTGCGTACCATGGGCGGGAGTGTAGCGACGGCCTGTCGGCGGGTCAGGATCGACTTCGCCGGTTTTTTCTCATCGGAACGACTGGCTCCATGTCATGAGTGAGCGTTTTTTTCTGTCGTCACCACCCCGCGACGGGCATGCCGTGCTCGACGGCCAGGAGGCGAGGCACCTCACCCGGGTCATGCGGTGCCGCGTTGGCGACGAGGTCGTGGTGTTCGACGGCGGCGGTTCCGCATGGCCGGCGCGGGTGGCTCGGATCGGCCGCGACGACGTGGCGCTCGAGGTTGGTGAGCCCGTGCACGATCCCGAAAGGAGCAGGGGCCGGGTCACTCTGGCTGTCGCCTTGCCGAAGGGCGATCGGCAGAAGTGGCTCGTTGAAAAGCTCACGGAACTCGGGGTCGATTCCCTCGTGCCCCTGACGACTACTCGCGGAGTCGCCGAGGCCACTCCCGCCGCCATCGAGCGGCTCGAACGAAGCGTCATCGAGGCCTGCAAACAATGCGGCCGCAATACCCTGATGCGAATCGAGAGCCCTCGCGGCCTCGACGATGTCCTCGCCCATTGCGGCGTCGACACGATGTCCTTTCTGGCGGATGGCTCGGGAGACCCATTCGACCATTCCCTCGTGGCCGGCCGGCCAGCGGTGGTGCTCGTGGGTCCGGAGGGGGGCTTCACTCCCGAGGAGCGTGCTGCCGCCGAGGCTTTGGGCGCGACGCGTCTTTCGCTTGGGCCATACATCCTGCGCGTGGAGACGGCCGCGATCGCCGCCGCCGCCCGATTCGCATAAGCAGGGCCTGAATCCGAGCTACAGGCTGTGGAGGAACCCAATCGCCGCGGTCAGTTCCGAAACGGCGTCTCGCTCGTCGACCGGTTCGAGTCCCATCCACCCGTGGAAGCTGCGTTCGTCGAGCGTGGCCAGCACGCCTCGCACGTCAACCTGTCCTGTCCCGAGGATCACCGCGCGGCCTCGGCCCGCAAACGCTCCGGCCACGGCATCGGTGGCGTGCATGACGGCCACATGCGAGCCGAGCATCTCGGCGGCCTTCACCGGATCATGGCCATGCACGACGAGTGACCCAGTCACGAGATCACAGGCGATCGCACCGGCAGGCAGGGCCGCGAGAACCCGCGCAAGATCATCTGGCGACCCGCGGCCAAGTTCGGCGCAGAGTGTCGCCCCGACATGCTCACCCCATTGCCCGATGTCGCTGAGCACGTCGACAAGCAACTGCCATCGTGGGTCGTCCGATTCGGGCGGAATGTCACCGATGTGGTTGAGCACCACCCCACACCCGAGATCATGGGCCAGCTTCATCGCATCTTTGGTGGCGGCGATCCGTCCTTCGAGTCGGTCGGTGTCGCCATAGCCGCCACGCGTGCGGAACGAGACGGCGGAAATGACCACTCCTTCGTCACCAAGCCACTTTCGAATCTGTCGCAGGCCCGTCTGGGTGATCTGCGACGGGTCGATGCCGTGGCGGGCATCGATTTCGACGCCGGCGATGCCCAGGTCGCGGGCAAGACGGAAAGCCCGACGGAGATCCCGGGCCAGGGCGACCGTCGGAACAGAGATGCGGGAGGTGTCCATGGATCGTGCCCGGTAGGGAGGCCCGTCGAATCGCCACCATGATAGTGGCCGGGTCGATCCAGGCGGGCCTGTGCCACGAATCGGGTGGTATTCTTGATTCATGCCGACGCTTGCCGCCGTCACCGACGCCTTGGAGCATGTCGCCCCCCTTCGACTCGCTGCGTCGTGGGATGCCGTGGGGCTCCTCGTGGCCCCGCAGCGGGAGGTGATCGGGCGGGTCATGACCTGCCTCACCCTCACTCCGCGTGTTGCTGCCGAGGCCGTGCGGGAGCGGGTCGACCTGGTGGTTTCACACCATCCGCTGCCGTTTCGGCCTGTGAGTCGGATCACGCCGTCGTCGGGCACCGGTCAGGTTCTCCTCGATCTGATTGGTGCGGGCGCCGGAATCTGGAGCAGCCACACGGCCTGGGACTCGGCCGCGGCCGGCATCAACGACCAGCTTGCAGAACTGCTCGGGCTCACGCACATCGCCCCGATCGAGCCCGATGAGGTCGTCCCACAGATCGGCTTTGGACGGATGGGCTCGGTGAGGGAGCGCGTGAGTGTGGCGGACATGGCCGACAGGGCTGCCACGGCCCTTGGCGTCCGGCACGTGCAGCTCGTCGGTGATCCAGCAAGGCCGGCCGGACGAGTTGGCATCGTCTGCGGGTCGGGCGGAGACTGTATCGAACAGGTGCGTCGAGGCGGATGCGACACGCTCGTCACGGGCGAGATCAAGCTTCATCAGGCCACCGAAGCCGAGGCTGCTGGCATGGCGGTGGTGGCCGTCGGCCACCATGCGAGCGAGCGGTTTTCGATGGAGACGCTCGCCAGTCGGCTTGCCGCGGCCCTTCCCGGACTTACCTGCTGGGCCAGCCGTGATGAACGAGACCCACTCGGCTGGCGATGACAAACGCAGTGTTCCGACTAGCGATATGCCGTCCAAGCCCATGCGTTGCCCCGAGCGCATCGAGAGTCAATACTTACAGCCTCGTCAGCCGCCTGGCTGACGGCTTCCCTGTTGCTTCGTGAGCCCATGGCCCGATACCTCACCGCCCTTCCGGTCTACAACGAAGCGGCCCACGTCGAAGGCGTGCTCGACGAGGTTCTGAAGCACACCCCCGATGTGCTGGTCGTTGATGATGGGTCAACCGATGGCACGTCGGATCTTGTGGCCGCCCGTCGTGACGTGCGGGTCGTTCGGCACCCGGTGAACAAGGGCTATGGGGCGGCCCTGGCAACGGCATTTCGTGAGACCTTGGCCGGCCGATGGGACGGGCTGGTCACGATCGACTGTGACGGCCAGCACCAGCCCCAGCTCATCCCCGAGTTTGTTCGGGCTGCGTCTGCGCCGGGCGTCGATCTTGTCAGCGGCAGCCGGTATCTGCGTCATTATGAGGGCGACAGCACGCCGCCCGCGGCCCGTCGACGGATCAACGCCGCCATCACGAGTGAGATCAACGAGCGGCTCGGCCTCGAGATCACCGACGCCTTTTGCGGCTTCAAGGCCTACACCCGCCACGCCCTGAGCCGGCTCCACATCACCGAGACGGGATACGCGATGCCGCTGGAAGTGTGGGTGCAGGCGGCGGCTGCGGGATTGACCGTCGTTGAAATGCCCGTGCCGCTCGTCTACCTCGACCTGGCGCGGAGTTTCGGAGGCGCACTGGACGACGCGGCGACCCGTCTGGCCTACTATCAGGACGTCCTCGATCGAGCTGAGGCTGCCGTGGCCGCCTCGGCCAGGGGCCGCGACGCCTCGGTGTGAGGCGGTGCGTCCGACGGCGAAACGCCGTCGGTTTCTGGTTTCCGGGCCTGCCATGCCACCTTCCCGCCGCTTTCACACCCCGCCCGAGCCCTCTGGCGCCATCCTCCTCGATCCCCCGGTGCAGCCGTCGCCCGGAACGGGTTCGATCGAAGCGCTCGTCGACAACAACCGGCTGCTGCGGGCCGCGCTCGATGCCAGGATTGGCGACATGCGGCTGTGGGAACTCGTCGCGGCCACGCGGCGTGAGATGCTCATGGTGGCCGCCGAATACACGGGACACTACCGTGACGTTTCGCGGCCGGCCGATGTGGCCGACTGGATCGCCCGTCCGATCATCATGGGTGGCCACCAGCCAGGACTCTTCCATCCCGGGGTGTGGCTGAAGAACGCAGCGATCGACGCCTACGCCCGGCAGGTGGGTGGCACGGCGTTGAATCTGGTGGTCGACACCGATCGCTGCGGGAGGCTGGCCGTGCCGGTCCCCGTGGGCACGCCCGAAGCCGCCCACATGGAAGACGTTGCCCTCGATGCCTTCACGGTCGACACGGCATGGGAAGAGCGGGGTGTCGTCGATCAGGAATGTTTCCGCTCCTTCGGCGAACGAGCCGGTGCCCTTCTCGAGCCACTCATCCCGCGGCCGATGCTGCGGGCCTGGTGGCCTCTCGTGGTCGAGCGGACGCGCATCAGTCATCGCATCGGCCTTGGCATCGCGCAGGCCAGGCACATCCTCGAGGAGCGGTATGGTCTTGAAACGCTCGAACTGCCGGTGAGCGAGATGATGCGGCTGCCAACGGTGATGGTTTTCATCGGCTGGCTGCTCGCCCACGCCCGCCAGATGCACGAGGCATACAACGACGCCCTTGCCGCCTACCGCCGTGACTACCGCGTGCGGGGCCGCGGGCGACCGATGCCCGACCTGGCGACCAGCCACGACGCGTCCGGGGAATGGATCGAGGTGCCGTGGTGGATGTGGTCGCGCGACGATCCGCGTCGCCGTCGGGTTTTTGCCAACACCTCCACGCCGGGTGTTCTGGCGCTTTCCGACATGGAGACACTTCGGATCGAACTCCCGATCGCCGCCGATATCTCGCCGTCGAAGTGGGTCGATGCCCTGTCGCGCATGGAGGAACACGCCGTCCGGCTGCGGCCCCGGGCCATCGTGACCACGCTCATATCGAGGCTCCTCGTCGCCGACGTTTTTGTGCACGGCATCGGGGGCGCCGCCTACGACGTGATCACCGATCAAATCGTGGCGCGCCTCCTGGGCTCGGATCCACCCCGCTTTGCCGTGGCGTCGGGCACGCTCCGACTTCCGCTCGAGGTGGTCTTTCCAGGCCTGGAGTCGGCTGATCCCGCCGGCGACCTGGCGGCGGCTCGTCATGCCCTTCGCGACATGCGATTCCATCCCGAGCGGCATCTCGGGACGGATGGCCGGGACGAGTCGATTCGCGACGTGATCGCGGAAAAGTGGCGGTGGATCGACACGCCCCCGACGCCCACACTCGCGAAGCGGCGCTGCCATGAGATTCGAGCAGCCAACGAACGTCTCGGGGTCGCCATGGCCGCGCAGCGTGACGAACTCGAGCGACGAATCCCGTCGCTGATGGCCGCGGTGGCGGCGCGAAACGTGTTGCGATCACGTGACATACCGTGGTGTTTTTTCCCGGAAAATGCTGTCAAAAGCTTCCTGCTACTGGAAAAGGGGTCAGGGGCGACATAGATTGTCCGCCAACGGACTGGGATTGAGTGGCTCCAGGGAGAGGAGGCATCATGCGTCGGGTGGACCGTAACCGGACCAGGCGGCAAGGGGTCGGACGAGGCCGTCAGGCCGCGGATCGACAAGGTCATGGCGAGCGATCCCGAACGGCATCGCGCTCGGCAGCGCGGGAGCAGGCTTCGGCCGTACGGCCTGCCAAGAAGAAGAGCCGCCTGAAAATTCGGCTCGCCGCCGGCACCGAGCACCGTGCGACCAAGCCCGCTTCGTCCGATGGTGACTCGTCGTCAACGGTCGTCGAGACCGTGGAGATTCGTCCTTCGAGTTCGGTGATCAGTCGGCGATCCGCCGCCAAGCGGCCGGCGATTCAGCATCTGCCACATCATCCCGTCCTCCCGATGAAGCCACCGGCGTGGATGCTCGAGGAGTGCCATGTGTCGCCCGCGCGGGCCGGCGACCAGAGCGAGATTCTTCAGCTGTTGTCAGGCCTGCCCTCGCCGCCGTCGCGGGCGGAGTTTCATGCCGCCGTCGACCACCCGGAGCACGACTCAGCCAACCGGCTGGTCGCCCGTCTGGCGGGCCGCATCGTGGGACACGTGGAGATTGTTCCGCGCGATCTCCTGATCGGCTCCGTGGCGGTACGGGGCGCGGTGATCGATCGCGTCGCCGTGCTGCCGGAATGCCGCGGGGCAGGGCATGGCCAGCGGCTCGTGCGGGCGGCGGAAGATCGGATGCGGCAGATGGGCGCCGTGGCGGCCTTTTCCCGCACGCGAATCGCACCGTCGTTCCACGAACTGGGGTGGAGCGTGCTGGGCCGCGATCCTGCAACCCCGGGGCGTCCCACCGACATCATCGCCAGGCTGCTCGAGGGGCAGTCGCGCATCGGCGAGTCAGTCACCATGCGGCAGTGGCGGCATGTGGAACTGCCGGCCATCCTGCGGATCTACAAGCAGAACGCCTCGCGGTTCGTCGGTCCGCTCGATCGGAGTGAAAACTATTGCCGGTGGCTGGTCAGCCGCGGCGCGTTCGACTCGATCATCGTGGCCCTCGTCGGCCAGGATCGCTATGAACTGCACGAATCGAGCGCCCGGATCGTCGGGTATGCGATCCAGTCGGGCACCCGCGTGCTGGAGATCATGGCCGACCCCGAGTTTGCGGGCGTTGAGCGGGAGATTCTCGCCCGGGTGTGCGCCGAGGCGATCGAGAACGATCGTCAGGAAATCACCTATGAATCGAGCGTCGGTGATCCCCTTCATGAGGCGGTTGCCGGGGGCGCGAGTCTGGTGCAGGGCGGCGATCGCATGATCGTCGCGAAGGTCTTCCAGCCACTTGACCTGCTGATGGCGCTCGCGCCGCAGGTGGCCGCCCGCGTGATGGAGGCGGACATCCGGGAAACGGTCGAACTCGGGCTCGATGCCCCGTCGTTTCGCGGGTCGATCATCGTGGCCGAAGGCAAGGGGTCGGATTGCCAGGCGACCGTGCATCCTGGCCGCGTGGGCCGGAGTTACCTCAAGCTTGCCGACAGCGAACTGGCCAGGCTCCTCCTGGGTCAGTGCGATCCGGTGGAGGCCGTCGCGGCCGGTCGGATGGAGCCGTCAACGCAGATGGCCCAAAAGCTGGCCGGACAGCTCTTCCCGCGGCAGCCACTCTGGTGTCCCATGTGGGACGACCTGCCGGCGTGAGGCCGACGAGCTGGTGCGAGACGGCGATCAGCCGTGGCCGCGCGAGCCCGCGAGCCACTGGTCAGCCCACGTGCGAACGCCCTCCACGCCCTTGCGGTGACAGAAGTCGCCGAGGGTTTCGTCGCCGTGCCGCTCGGCCTTGTAGCAGGCGAGGACGGCGGTGATCTCCTGGGACAAATCCTCGAAGGGCACGACGTCCTTGTACTGCTCATTGAGTCGATTGCCGAGCAGGCGACCTCCGAGAAAGATGGTGTATTTGCCGGCCGTGCGACCGACGATGCCGATGTCGGAGTTGTAGGGACGGGCACAGGCATTGGGGCAGCCGGTCATTCGCACGGTGAAGGCGTCGTTCGACAGTCCGAGTTTTGCCACCTCGGGTTCGAGTGAGTCGATCAAGCCGGGCAACACCCGCTCGCTCTCGGCCACGGCCAGGCTGCACGTCGGCAGTGCGACGCACGCCATGCTCCAGCGACGGAGCGTCGAAATCTCCTCCGAGGTCTTCACGCCATGGGCATGCAGGATTTCGGCGATGCGTTCACGGTCGGTGACGGCCAGATCCGTGAAGAGAAGGCTCTGGTGCGCGGTGATCCGCACGCCAGGGGCGAGGTCGCGAAGAATGCGACGCAGGGCGGTCTTGAGCCGGAACGTGCCGGTGTCGTGGACGCGTCCGTTCTCCACGTTGAGACCGTAGAAAAACCTGCCGTCCCCCTGGGGATACCAGCCGATGTGATCGTCAAACCCGTGGACATCGTCGGGATGGCAGGGTGCCAGCGGCTTGCCGAAATACTCCTCCACCTTCGCGCGAAAGGCGTCGAGCCCCATCGTGTGGATCGTGTATTTCAGGCGGGCCGTTTTGCGGTCGGAGCGATTGCCGAAATCGCGCTGCACCTTCACGATCGCCTCGGCGATCGCGCAGACGTCCTCTGGAGGAACGAAGCCGAGCCGTTTGGCGAGGGCTGGAAAGGTTTTGGCGGCGCTCGGCGTGACGCCCATTCCGCCGCCGGCGAGGACGTTGTAGCCGAGAATCGTTCCGTGCTCGTGAATCGTCAAGAACCCGAGATCATTGGCGTAGATGTCGGTGCAGTTGTCTTCGGGGAGGGCGAAGGCCGTCTTGAACTTTCTCGGAAGGTAGGTGCGACCGTAGATGGGCTCCTCCTCGGCCGCACCGGCCGGATCGATCGTCTCAGGCCCGCCGGCGACGCGACTCTTCTCCCCAGTGTCGGGGTCGGTGAGCCAGATTTCGTAGTAGGCACGCGTGCGCGGGGCGAGATGCCGGGCGAGTTCATCCACCTTTTTTTGCATCTCGTCGCGCACGGGATCCCCCTTGATCGGCGCGGGGCAGCACATGATGTTGCGTTCGACGTCGCCACATGCCGCGAGCGTGGTCAGCTGGTTGGTGTGCACCCGTTGCATGAAGGCCTTGAGGTCGCCCTTCACCACGCCGTGATGCTGGATGGCCTGACGGGTGGTGAGCCGGATCGTGCCGTTGCCGAGTTCATCCCCCATGTCGATCGCCGCGAGCAGCTGGTCGGCCGTGAGCTTTCCGCCGGGCACAACGGTTCGGATCATGAACGAAATCTGTCGTTCGCTCTTCTTGCCGTCGGCCGACTTCTTGCGGGTTTCCCGGTCATCCTGCTGGTAGGTGCCGTGGTTTTTCAGGAGTTGCACGCTGCCCTTCCCGAATCCCGGATTGCCATCGACGAGCTCCGACGGGATGTCACCCTTCAGGTAGTTGCTCGCGGCCTTGGCCACCTCCACGGCGGAGGGTTTGGCGGAGGGGGCTGGATCGATCGAGTCGGCGTCGGCCATGGTGTGCGTGGGTCGTTCGGGGGCGTGGTGGAAACGGTGGATTTCGGAAAGAATAGGCGATCGGGCGATCCGGTGCGATATCGCCGTGAATCGGCGACATTCCTCCAGAGCCCGCGACGTGGGGAGGGAAATTGCGATGGGACCCACGCTCTTTTTTCTGTTTGTCGTCATGGCCGGGCTGCTCTGGACGGCCGCGTGCACCGCGGCTGCGGGACGAACGACTCGTCCTGGGGCCCGCGCGACCCTTGCAACTCTTGGCATGGGCGGGCCGGTGCTCGCCGTCATGCCGGTGGTCGCCGCCACCTGGTGGCTTGCGTTCGTCATGCACATGGAAACCAACTGGTTTCCCCAGGCGATCACGGCCACCATCGCCCTCGTGGTCGGTGGAATCTGTATCGTGCGAGGAGGGCTCACGACTGATGACGGGGCCGGGGCCCCTGCGGCTCGCTGGCCGCTCATCGGGCTGGCAGCGCTCTTTGTGATCGCCAAGGCCGTGACGGTGGGCGTGCTCCTGATCCTCGACAACGCGGTGGCCGCCCAGGCTGCCTATCTCCGGCTCGAGGCGGCCCATCTGATGGAGTCGAATCTTCCACCCATCGTCGCCGACGATGAAAATGCCGCGACCCTTCATCTGCAGGCCGGTGCCACCATCGCAGCCGATGCCTCACTCGAGGCGGAGAACTCCCCGCTTGCCGATGAGGGTGACATCATGCGGCCCGAGGTGGCCGAGGTGTTGGCGCGGCATGCGGACACGATCGACGTGATTCGACGGGCGGCCGATCGCGAGACCTGCCGGTTCGTTCGCGACTGGAGCCTTCCGTCGATCGACATGCTGCTGCCGGAGATTCAAACGCTACGGTCAGAGGCGAGGTTGTTGTCGCTTGCGGCACGCAGAGAGGCGGCCGAGGGACGCGGTGATCAGGCCCTCGCCGACGTTGTCAGGATCCAGCGACTCGGCCTGCAGGCATCCGCAGAGCCCTTGCTTGTGTCGCACCTGGTCGGTCTTGCGATCGACCAGCATGCCCTGGCGACGCTGATCCGCCTGCTCCCGACGCTCGGACCGGCCGATCGAGCGGCCCTCGAATCGGATGCCCTTCGGGATCTGCTCGGCCGGCGGCTGCGGCTGATCAAGGCCTTGTATGGAGAAGAGGCGTGGGGGCTCACGTCATTTGCCGGCTTTGCCGACGGACGGTTGCCGGGAGACGATCTCATTCCGGGCGGAGGCGTCCGGGATCTCTCATCCCGATCGTTTTTCGACATCGGCCCTTTGTTTCGTGTGTTCTTTCTGCCGGCTGACCTCGCCGGCTATCGACGGATCATGCATCAGTACCAGCAGCTTGCCTCCCAGGAGCGGACACTCGACTTCGCCGAGGTGAAACGGGTGAGCAGCGATATCGAGCAGGCGATCGTTACCCGTCCACCAGGTGTGTTGTCGAGGCTGATCGTGCCTTCGATCTCCGCCGTGTTTCGTTCGCAGTGCCGGGACGAGGCGATGCATCGAGCCGCGGCGGTGCTGGTCGCCGCTACCAGGCAGCGTCTGATGGAAGGTGCAACACCGGAGTCCATCGACGATCTCGTGCCGTCCTGGCTGCCCGTGGCGCTGCCCGATCCGTTTGGCACCGGCGTGCCGATGAGGATGAAGCGGTCGGATGGTGGGCTTTCGGTGTATTCGGTGGGCCCGAATGGGAAGGACGACGGCGGGCCGGGTCACGACGATGGCGAAGCGTCGGACGACATCGGATTTATGATGGTGGGCGCACCGGAGAAAGCCTCACCGCGCAAGTGAGACAGCGTGGGTCGTGGTGGGCGCACGCGTCGGGGTTGCCCACACGCTGACTTTCGCGCCGTCGCCACCGTCCCGGCGTCGTCTCCGGCTTAGGGGCGCTTGTGTGGTGGCACGCTTCGGGGTTGCCCACACGCTGTTGTCGCGCCGTCACCGCCGTCCCGGCGTCGGCTCCGGCTTAGGGGCGCTTGTGTAGTGGCACGCTTCGGGGTTGCCCACACCCCGTCGCCGGACGCTCGCGTCGGGCATCCATGCCCTTTGGCTCGCTCGGCATTGGCTTCGCTCCGCCATCCTGGCTCCGCTCGCCACTGACGCCGTCTCCCGGGGCGTGGGCAACCCCTCGCTCGTCACACGGCGGGGCTGGGCGGGGCGGTGCTTCGGGTGCCCGTGGAAGCCCAACGGCGTGAGCCGTGGGACC
>JAFMIU010000135.1 GCA_017853835.1 Pirellulales bacterium
GCAGCCCCACGGTGATGTGGATGTCGCTCACGCCGTTCTTCACGGCCGCCATGAGAAGCTTGTCGATCTGCACCGTGCCGACCGCGGCCTGCGGCATGGCGTAGACGTCGACGGCAGCGGCTGCGTCATTCTTGTCGTCGGGACGGGCGTCGGTCTGGATGTCGAGTTCGAGCGGGGTGTCGGCGGCCGGCAGCACGCCACCGGGCGTGAGGACGAGGACACTCTTGCCACCCTCATCAAGAAGTTTCCCAGTCCAGGGTCCGTTGGCAGTGGCAAAGACGAAGCCGGCAGCATTGCCCCCCGCGGGCAGGATGGCCTTTATGAGAGCCTGCACATCGCCCTCACTGAGCGGATTCTTGCCGATGGGGGCCAGCTTCCCATCGACCAGCACCCGCGGCGGCGCACCAGCCCCGAGCCGAACCTCGGTGCCGGCGTTGTCGAGCGCGATCTTGAGGATCTTCTCAACCTGCTGCGAATACGCGGAAGTGCCAGGCGTGGCCGTCATGAACGCGTCCCCTGTCGAAGGCAAACCCTGGGCGAAACCCCGCCCACGGACAACACCCCGCAGGCATACTTATTTTGCCTGCAAATCGACCGCGCGAACAGTTGCCGCCGCAAACAGGCCGACGTGGACGTGCCACGCGGCTGGCGAGAATTGGGGCCGCTCACAGAAAAGTGCCGCCTTGCGTCGGCTTCGGGCCCCTGACAGCCGCCGACACAGACATTATGGGCAGGATCGGCAAAAAAGTCTTGCCCCTGCCAGAAATAATGCTCGCGGCGGCTTTCCACGGGTTAAATGCGGGCAAAACGAGGCTATTCCGCCTTCTTGGCCACACGGAACACCTCGTCGAGCGTGGTGATGCCCCGGAGCGCCTTGTGGATGCCGTCGTGGAACATCACCTTCATGCCCCCGCTCACGGCAGCGCGGCGGATGTCCTGGGTGGCCGCCCCCTGAAACGCCAGTTCGCGGATCTTGTTGTTCATCACCATCAGTTCGAAGATCCCGAGCCGACCCTTGTAGCCCGACTTCTGGCAGTTGGCACACCCTCGCCCCTTCATGAACGTCGCCCCCTCGAGCATGTCGGGGGTGATGCCCGCCGCCTCGATCTGCGTGTCGAGCGGCTGGAACGGCGCCTTGCACTTCGTGCAGTTGACGCGCACGAGCCGCTGCGCGAGCACGGCGATCACGCTGGACGCCACGAGGTAGGCCGGCACGCCCATGTCGATCATGCGGGTGACGGCGCTCGGCGCGTCGTTCGTGTGGAGCGTGCTGAACACGAGATGCCCTGTGAGCGACGCCTGAATCCCCATTTGGGCGGTTTCGGTGTCGCGCATCTCCCCCACGAGGATCACGTTGGGGGCCTGCCGAAGCATGGCGCGGATGACGCGGGCGAAGTCGAGTCCGATCTGGTGCTTGATCTCCACCTGGTTGATGCCGGCCAGGTAGTACTCGACCGGATCCTCGGCGGTGATGATCTTGGTGTCGGGACGATTCAGCTCGTTGAGCGAGGCATAGAGGGTGGTCGTCTTGCCCGAGCCCGTCGGCCCCGTCACGAGAATGATGCCGTTGGGCCTGCGGATCAGGTTCTTGAACTGGCGGAAGTCGTGGTCGGCCAGCCCGAGCTGCCGGATGCCGACGCGGATGTTGTCCTTGTCGAGAATCCGCATCACCACCGACTGGCCGTGGTTGGTGGGCAGCACCGAGACGCGGAGGTCGTAGTCTTTCCCGTCGGCGGAGAGCTTGATGCGCCCGTCCTGCGGGCGGCGGCGCTCGGCGATGTCGAGCTTCGAGAGGATCTTGATGCGCGACAGCATCGCACCGAGGAGACGGCGGGGCGGGTTGTCTCGCTCGACGAGCCGGCCGTCGATGCGGTAGCGGATGCGGATGCGATCCTCGAACGGCTCGATGTGGATGTCGCTCGCCCGGAGCTGCACGGCTTCGGTGATGATCAGGTTGACCAGTTTCACCACCGGGGCGTCGGAGTTGTCTTCCTGGGCGGCCTGGGCCTGCTGCTCCACCGCCGTCTCGGTGAAGTCGATGGCGGTGTCGGTGAACTCCTGCAGCATCGAGTCGGCACTTTCGCCGTCGGAGAGGCCGTAGTGCCGATTGATCGCCTCCACGATCTGCTCGCGGGGCGCAAGGGCCATCTCGATGTCGCGGTTGAGGATGAAGCGGAGCTTCTCCTGCGCGTCCATGTCGGTGGGGTCGCAGGTGGCGATCCGCAGCCGACCGTCGGCCTCCGCGAGCGGAAAGATCGTGTTCTCACGGGCCACGCTCTCGGGAAGCAGCTGCACCACCTCTTCCGGCACCGACACATCGGCGAGGCTCACGAACTTCAGGCGATGGACCTTCGCAAGGGCCTTCATCACCAGATCGCCCGAGGCATAGCCGAGCCTCACCACCTCGTCATGCACCTTCCTTCCGGACGAACTGGCAACCTGCATCGCCTCCGCAAGCTGCTCGGCGGAAACGATGCCCTCGGAGACGAGGAGCTTGGAGAAGGCGTCGGGAGACATGGCAGCGGGGAGGGGGTCAGGAGGGCAGGGAAGCGTCGAGGTGGGTGTCGGCGTGTTCGTAGCCGGGAGCGCAGGTGCACAGAAAGACGAGTTCGATCGTGCCGGTGTTGCGGATCGTGTGACGCATGCCGGGCGGAATGGCGATCGCGTCGCCCGGGCCGACGGCCCGGGTGTCGTCGCCGACCGTCATGCTCGCCTCACCAGACAGGATGTAATAGATCTCCTCGGTGACGGCATGGTGATGGGGAATGGTGGCACAACCGGGTGCGAGCCTCGCCTCGGCCAGGCTCTGCTTCCGGATCGACGAGTTGCGGTGGGCAAGGAGTTCGCGGATCGTGGAGCCGTCGACCGTGGTGAACGGTTTCGCATCCTTCCAGTTGACGACGTCCATCGGCATCCGCTGCTGGGCCACGGGGGAGGATCCTGACCGCCCCTCTCTCAAAGATAGCAGACGGTAGCGGGCAAGGGGCACCTGGCGCCAGTTCGGCTGCCTCCGCGGCCCTGAGGCGTCTCAGCCGAGGGTCCTGTGAAAAAAGAGCACGGCGGGAGGGACAGGCCGGCATTCCCAGGCAGCCGTCTCTGGCAGGGCGGCGGCGTCGAAGGTGGTGTCGGCCTCGACTACCACAATGCTGCCGGCCGGCGCCGATCGCCGCACGGCCTCGATGAGGGCCAGGAGATCGGGTCGGCGGGCGTGGCCTTCGGCAAAAAACGCCCACGGCGGCGACACGAACATCAGCCACGGTGGATCAGGAGGCAGCTCCGGCATGCGTCGGGTCCATACCAGCACATCGCCCGCCCGGATGTCGCAGCGTTCCATCACACCAAGTTCACGGGCCGAACGCCGCAGCGTGTCGGCGGTGGGAAAGTGGCGCTCGACGAAGACGGCCCGCGCCGCACCCCGGCTGAGGGCCTCGAATCCGAGGGCCCCGGTGCCGGCAAACAGGTCGAGCACGAGCTTTCCCTTGACATCGACCCCAAGCAGGTCGAACAGCGTCTCGCGAACCCGGTCTTTCATGGGGCGGGTGACACCGTCGGGCTGATGGGCGAGCCGACGACCGCGGAGGTCGCCCCCGACGATTCTCGGGCTGCTCGTGGCCTCCTCAGGCTCGCGGGAGCCTTTTTCGCCCCGGGGTGCAGCATGGCGGGCGGGGCGATGGCGGGAGGGTTTCATGGAGAACTTCGCGGTGGAGCGGCGTGTACCGAGAATGCTATCGTACCCCGGATCCCAAGGAGGCTGATACGCATGGATGCTCGCTGGTGGATGGCCGCGGTGGTGGCATGGTGGTGTGGAGTCGGTGCGACGGGGCTGGCCAGGGCGGCGGATTCCGCCGAGGTGGCTGCCGCGAAGCAGACCTTTGACGCATCCGAACGGGAGTTTCGAAAGGTCGTCTCCGACATGACCGTGCTCCAGGCGCAGTATCACCAGCCTGGCGCCGACAAGGCGGCGATCGAGGCGCGGTTCAAGGAGGTGAGCACGAGCGCCGTGGCCGCACGCGAGCGCCAGGAGGCGGCGGCCCTCCAGCTCGCCCTTCTCGATCCCGCAAACCGCCAGGCCCGGGAGGTGATGACCAGCGTGATCAAGGGAGCCATCCGTGCCGATGCACCCGAGATTGCACTCGACAAGGCACGGCAGCTCGAGGCAGCGGGCGTGACCGACAGCGAGCTGTGGATCATGGCGGCCGAAGCCGCGTGGAACGTGTCGTTGCTCGACGAGGCCAGTGACTGGCTCGCGAAGGCACGGGCGGCCGGAGGCCGAAAAGACCTCATCGACAAGAACGAACGGCTGATCGACCACGATCGCCTGAAGGTCGACGAGGAGATGGCGAAGCGCAAGGCCGATGCGGAGGCCGACACGCTCCCGCGGGTGAAAATCTCCACCACTGCCGGCGACGTGGTGGTGGAGCTCTTCGAAGACATCGCCCCCAACACGGTGGCCAACTTCATCAGCCTGATTGAAAAAGGCTTCTACGACGGCACGCCGTTTCATCGCGTGATTCCAGGGTTCATGGCCCAAGGGGGCGATCCAAAGGGCACGGGCAGCGGCGGACCGGGCTACACGATCGCCTGCGAGGTCGACGCCCCAGGTGCCCGCAAGCACTTCCGGGGCACGCTCTCGATGGCGCACGCCGGCCGCGACACCGGCGGGTCGCAGTTTTTCCTCACCTTCCGTCCGACGGAGCACCTCGACGGCAAGCACACGGTGTTTGGCCGCGTGATCGAGGGCTTCGAGGTGCTCTCCATGATCTCTCGCACCAACGACGAGCAGGGGCGCGAACTCGTGGGCATCGAACCCGATAGAATCACGAAGGTGGAGATTCTTCGGAAGCGAAACCATCCCTATGTGCCGAAGACCCAGCCCGATGCATCGACGCGTTGACCAGGCCGGCGCATCCCGCGGCCCCCTCCGACTCGTCGAGCCGCTCACACACACTCCCCACTCCGCCCCGTCACCGTTCTGGAGGTCGCCATGACACGCTTCCTGCCGATCCTGTGCGGTGTGCTTGCCGCAGCCGTGGCCGTGGCGGCCGACCCACCCCCGTCACCCGTCTCCCGGAGCCACCCCAGCATGGCACATGAGTTTCCAGCCGAAGCCACTCCGCCCGGAAATCCGGCGCTTGCCGGCCGCGTGCCCGACGAGCAACTGCCCCGCACCGAGGCCGAATGGCGGCAGCGGCTCACGCCGATGCAGTATCAGGTCACCCGTCACAAGGCGACCGAGCGGGCCTTCACGGGAAAGTACACCGACACGGCAACCCCGGGCATCTACCGCTGCATCTGCTGTGGTGAACCACTCTTCGCCTCGGGAGAAAAGTTTCACAGCGGCTGCGGCTGGCCGAGTTTCAACGCTCCGATCGATGGCGTGAAGGGCGCGGCGATCGCCGAACACGAGGACCGTTCGCTGGCCGGACTGGCGGGCTACGGCATCCGGACGGAAGTGACCTGCCGCCGGTGCGGCGCCCATCTCGGGCATGTGTTCAACGACGGTCCGCCCCCCACCGGGCTGAGGTATTGCATCAACTCCGCGTCGATCACGCTCGAGCCGACGAAGCCGACCAACGAGCCGAAACCCGCCTCTCCATGACGGCCGCCACGCGTGGCCCACGGTTCAGGCCGTCGAACGCAAAACTCGCCACACGTTTCACCACGCCGGTCCCACGGCTCACGCCGTTGGGCTTCCACGCC
>JAFMIU010000057.1 GCA_017853835.1 Pirellulales bacterium
TCGGGGTTGCCCACACCCCGACGCCGGACGCTCGCTGCGGGCATCCTGCCCTCCACTCGCTCGGCATTGGTGGTCCGCTCGGGGTTGCCCACACCCCGACGCCGGACGCTCGCTGCGGGCATCCTGCCCTCCACTCGCTCGGCATTGGCCGGCGCTTCGCCATCCTGGCTCCGCTGGCCAATGACGCCGGCTTACGGGATGTGGGCAACCCCTCGCTCGTCGAATGGTGGGGTGCCGTGGAAGCCCAACGGCGTGAGCCGTGGGACCGGCGTGGAGAACCGCGCGGTGTGTTTGGCGCAACGGGGTCAGCTGGCCCAACGGCGTCTGGAATCGGTCCCCGGCCTTACGGCCTCGGGCTTGGACCGGACGAGAGACGCTGGATCGTGTCGGTGAAAACCGCTTCGAACTCGGCGCGGACGCGGGCCGTGGTGGTGCGGACGTCGTGGACGAGCGAGTCGGTGTCGGCATAGCCGAGGAGATGCGCAAGCGTGCGTCGCTGGTCGTCTGACTCCGGGAAGTCGTGGCGACCAGGGGCATCGAGCAGCCGGAGCCGCCCTTCGATGCCGCGCATGAGCCGGTAGGACCTCTCGAGAAAGCCGAAGCGGTCGGCGTCGAGATGCCCCGCGGCGTGGAGCGCCACGAGCGCTGCACGAGTGCCCGTGTTTCGGAGGAGCGGATTCTCACCGCCATGCACGAGCTGCAGCATCTGGACCAAAAACTCGATGTCGACGACGCCTCCCGCACCCCGCTTGAGATTCGACGACCTGGCACCCTCCTCCATTCGATGCCGCATCTGCCGGATGGCCTCGACGTCAGTGGCCGTCCAACGACGGTGATAGGTGGCGGCGTCGATGATGCTCTGGAGCGCGTCGGCCGCCTGCCCACCGGTCACGACCGGCCTCGCCTTCACGAGTGCCTGCCGCTCCCAGATTGCCGCCGGACCGTCGGGGGCGAAGTATCGCGCAAACTCCGCCAGCGACACGGCCGCCGCTCCACTCGAGCCGCTCGGCCGGAGCCTGGAATCCATCTCGTAAAGACGTCCCTGCGGCCCAAAGGCGTTGAAGACCCTCAGGGTGTGCTGGGCCAGTTCGGCGAAGAAGTGGGCGTTGGTCGTGCCGTCTGCCGGGCGGCGCCGACGGCCTGACGCGGCCGTCGAGCCGTCGTGGTCGTACAGAAACACGACGTCGATGTCGCTGGCGTAGTTCATCTCACGGCCGCCAAACTTTCCCATCGCGAGCACGATCGGCTGGGCCGCATGCCCCTCCGCCGACCGCGGGTGGCCAAGGCGTTCTCCCAGACGGGCCGTTTCGAGCTGGACCACCTGTCGAACCAGGCATTCGGCCAGACTGCTGAGGGCGGCGGTCGTGGTGTCGGCGTCTTGCCGGCCGAGCATGTCCCGCACGCCGACCCGGAGCTGGTGCGACGCCTTGAAGGATTGGAGGATCGGGTCGCAGTCCAAGGCCCCTCGACAGAGATCGTCGAGCGACGTCGCCAGTTCCTCCTGGGATGGCAGCTGGTCCAGGAGGAGGCTGTCGAGGAGTTCGTCGATCATGCCGGGATTGGTGACGAGCAGCCGCGCGAGAAAGGGGCTCGACGAGCAGAGCCGAACGGTGAGGTCGAGGGTGGCCGGATGAACGCTGAAGAGCTCCCACAGCACGCCCTTGCCGCCGAGTGAATCACTGACCGACGCCAGCGTGGTGAGCGTCGCGTCGGGATCGGGGGTGCGACCGATGGCAGCCAGCAGGCGTGGAGCGATCGCGGCCAGAAAATGCCGGCAGCGACGGGTCGACAGAAAGCGTGCCTGTTCCTCGCCGAGGGTCACGAGCGACCGATGGGCTGCCGGCACGTCGGCAAAGCCATGCCGTGCGAGCACGGCCTGCACGGTGGCGGCGTCGGGCTCGGGATCGAGCACGAGATCGACCTCGGGCTCCGGCGCTTCGTCGTCGGGAAAGGCGTCGTGGAGGAGGTGGTCGAGGATGCGGCGGTTGAGGGTGGTGGCTTCGGCGAGGTCGCTTCGAAGCCGGGTTCGTCCTTCCACGGCGCCGCCATATCCAAGCCGAATGGCAAGCCTGCCCAGTTCGGTGTCGTCGCGCGGCAGCGTGTGCGTCTGGCGGTCGTAGAGGATCTGGAGGCGATGCTCCACGGTGCGGAGAAGCGTGTAGGTGCGTTCGAGAATCTCCCGCTCCTGGTCGGTGAGCGCTCCGACGTGGGCGAGCCGACGAATCGCCTCGAGCGTCGAGCCGGTGCGGATCGAAGGGGTGTCGCCTCCATTGAGCAGCTGGAGCAGCTGGATCGTGAACTCCACGTCGCGAATGCCGCCGCGTCCGCACTTCACATCGGCATCGTCGCCTCCTTCGCGAATGGCCCGCTGCTCGATCCGTCGCTTGAGCGCCTTGATGCCGCTGATATCGGCGCGGGTGAGCCAGCGGCGATACACCCAGGGTTCAACGCCCGCGAGCAGGCGGCTGCCAAGATCGCGATCACCGCCAACGCAGCGGGCCTTTAGCCACGCCTGGCGCTCCCACGTGCGGCCCGAACGGTCGACGTAGGCCAGGATCGCATCGATCGACATCGAGGCCGGGCCGTTGGAGCCGTGCGGCCGGAGGCGAAGATCGACCCGGTAGGCCGCGCCATGATCGGTGGTGCCGGCCACGAGCCTCACCACCTCCTGCACCACGCGGCCGAAGAACTCCTCCGTGGTGCCCGGACGCGGGCCCTCGATCCGCCCCTCGGCCGAATGGACGAACACGAGATCGATGTCACTGGAATAGTTGAGTTCGCCTCCTCCGAGTTTGCCGAGCGCGATGGCGGCGAGGGTGATCGGGCGCCCGTCGGGCCCCCTCGGCGTTCCCCGCTGCCGCGTGACGTGGTCGACAGCCGTGCGCACCGCCAGGTCGACGATGCACTCGGCGACGTGGGAGAGCTGCCCCACGACCGTTTCGAGCCGCTGATGCTCCACGATGTCGCCATAGGCGATGCGGAGCGTCTGCCGGCGCTTGAACCGGCGGATCGCCCTGGCGACGCTCTCGCTGTCGTCGCTGGTGCCCACTTCCGCCGCCAGAGCCACGGCGAGCGATTCCTTCTTCTCGGGCCGACCTCGGCCGACACGAACCTCCTCCCACGCCTCGGGATCGCTGATCACGAGTTCGGCGAGATGGGGACTCGCCGAAAAGAGGCCAAGCAGAATGTCGAGGGCACGAGGGTCGCGCTCGAAGAGCGTGGCGGACGCGAGGGGATTTCGGACCGCGGACAGGAATCGTTCGAGGGCCACGAGCACGCGATCGGGATCGGCGACCGTCGGCAAGATCGTCGACAGCTTCCCGGCCAGGGAGGCGAGCAGATCGAGCGGCACTCCCGTGGCGGCGATCCCACCGAGTGACCGATGGGCGAGGGAAGGGTCATCGAGCCCGACGGACGTTCCCCAGGCGGCGGCCGTCGCCGGATCGTCGAGAAGCCTCACCACGTCGATGGCCGCAGCCACGTCAGTCTCGCGTCGGTTCGGAAGCCGGCGGTGACGGCTTCGACGCATGGATGGCGATGTCGTAGAGCGCCGGAGCCTCCCCGGAGTAGGCGAGCGTGTCGAGCGGCACGGCGTCGGCGAGCCCGTCGGCCACGACACCCGAGAGCGACCATGCCCCGGCGGCGAGAATGTCGACGTCGACCAGACGGCCCACGAGCCGCACCGGCGCGTCGAACACGACGATGCGATCACACATCGTGCGGCCGGTGAGCTGGGCGACGCCGTCGGGGCCTGGATCAACCGCCCGCTTCTCGTCACGGGTGGAGAGCCCTTCCACGAGCACCTGCTGCCGTGTTCCCACGAAGCCACGATTGCCCGCGAGGCTGGCCTCCTCCTGGGCCTCGAGCAGGAGGCGGTTGCGTTCCTTCTTCACCTCCTCCGGCACGTCGTCGGGCAGGCGGTCGAAGGCCTTGGTTCCTGGCCGCGGGCTGTATTTGAAGATGAAGCTGTTCTTGAAGCCGACCGTCTTCACGAGATCGAGGCTGGTCTGGAACTCCGCATCGGTTTCACCGCAGAAGCCGACGATGAAGTCGCTCGTCACCGCGGCATGCGGGATCGCCGAACGGATCCGTCCGAGCATCTCCATGTATTCGCCGATCGTGTAGCCCCGCTTCATTCGCGTGAGCACGTCGTCGGAGCCGTGCTGGGCCGGCACGTGAAGGTAGTGGCAGACCTTCGGCAGGTCGCGGACCGCCGCGATCAGGTCGTCGGTCATGTCGCGCGGGTAGTTGGTGACGAACTTGATCCGGTCGAGGCCGTCGATCGCGTCGAGCAGCACGAGCAGGTCGGCCAGCCGCGTGGTGCGGTCGCCGTCCTTCCAGCGGTAGCTGTTGACGGTCTGTCCGATGAGCGTGATCTCGCGGCAGCCTTCCGCGACGAGCTTGTGTGCCTCGGCAACGATCGTCGCAGGGGCGCGAGCCTGCTCGGGGCCGCGAACGTGGGGCACCACGCAGAACGCGCAGAACTTGTCGCATCCGGTCTGCGTGCGGATGAACGCCTGGAAGGGGGTGGGACGCATCGCGGAATCGCGATCGGGATCGTAGCTCTCGAAGCTTCTCGCGATGGCGTCGCGGCTGCCCGCCTTGCGGTCGAGGCTCACCTCGATGCGGGGGCCGCCCCCGGCGATCACCTCATCAACCAGGACTGGCACCTGGTGCAGTTGGCCCGGGCCGACGACGAGATCGACCCACGGGGCCCGCTTCCGGATCAGTTCCTGATCCTTTTGGGCCATGCACCCGAGCACGCCCACCACGACGTCGGGACGCTTGGCCTTCACGGTGCGGATTCGTCCGAGCGCGGAGTAGATCTTGTCTTCGGCGTGCTGTCGGACGGAGCAGGTGTTGTAGAAGACGGCATCGGCGGCGTCGGCGGCCGGGGCCATCTCCCATCCCTGCCGACGGAGGGCGGCCACGACGAGCTCGCTGTCGAGCACGTTCATCTGGCAGCCAACGGTTTCGATCCACAGGCGTTTGCTCATAGGTGATCGAGTGTAAGACCCCGTCCCCGGCCGCGGTAGCGGCATCGGAGAAGGAGGGCCAATCGCACGAGCGACAGGCGGAGACGACCGAGGCCGGTGCCCGTTCGAGCCCAACGAGCGTGATGGGGATGTCGAGGCGTGTCCCAGGCCTGGCGGCCGTGGGCTTGCACCGAAGGAGGTTTTTTCCGTCGAAGCCCAACGGCGTGAGCCGTGGGACCGGCGTGGTGGGCCGTGGGCCGTCGCGGTCAGCCGAGGATGGCGCCGGCCGCGAGCGGACTGCCGCGGAGATAATCGGCGGCGGCCATGCCGCGTCGACCCTCCGGCACGAGCCGCGTGATGGCCAGCGCCGTGCCGCCGCCGCAGGCCACCACGATTCGGCCATCGGCCGTGTCGAGCACCGTGCCGGGCATTCCACCCGGCGCGTCGACCACCTCCACATCGTCGAGCACGAGCCGTTGCCGCTGGCCGTCGCCGCGGGTGAAAAACGTCGTCAGCCTCGGCCACGGCTCGAGTGCCCGCCGCAGCCGTTCGATCGTGGCCGCAGGCTGCGACCAATCGACGAGCCCATCCTGCTTCGAGAGCCGTGGCGCTCGTGTGGCCCGCGCGGCATCCTGCGGGATGCCGATTCCTTCGGCAGAGCCTCCCGAGGCCACCGCCGCCTGCATCCGGTCGACGGCATCGAGCACGGCGCCCGCGCCGAGTTCCGCCAGCCGCGGTTCGAGCTCGGCCGAGGTCTCCCGCGGCCCGACGGCCGTTTCGCGGGCCACGATCACGTTGCCGGCGTCGAGCGCCGGCGTCATGTGGATCACGCTCACGCCGCTCATCGGATCACCCTCGCGGATCGCCCACTGCACCGGCGCCGCACCGCGATGCCGGGGAAGGAGCGAGCCGTGCAGGTTGATGCCGCCGAGGGGTGGCACGGCAAGCAGGTCGCGGGAAAGGAGCTGGCCGTAATCGCACACGACGAAGAGATCGGGACGAAGGGCCGCCAGCGACGCGACGACCGTTGGCTCGTTGACCCGTTCGGGATCGAGGATGCCGATGCCCGCCGCCGTGGCCGCCTCGCGCATGGGATTGGGCGGCGGCGTGCGCCCCGGCGGCGCGCGATCGGGACGCGTCACCACCGCCACGATCTCGTGGGGCGAAGCCACGAGCGATCGAAACATCGGCACGGCGAACGGTCCGGTTCCCATCACGACGATGCGAAGGGATGACATGGGTCGGCTCCAGCAGGGGGGCGGGCTCAGCAGCGGGCCGCCTCGAGCCGCCGCAGTTCGGCCATCAGGGCATCGTCTGCCGGGAGCTCGCCCCGCGACTGCTTGCCGACAAAGACCTCGCGAAACGTATCGAGGTCGCGCCGAACTTCGAGCGCGGCCGCCTCCGGCAGCCGGTCGGTGAAAAGCCGCCCCTCGAGGTGGTCGAACTCGTGCTGCACCACCCGCGACAAGAGGCCGTCGAGGTCCATGCGGACTGGGTCACCGTCGAGCGTGAAGGCCTCGACCGTGATTTTTTGCGGGCGACGCACGTCCATGCGCACACCAGGCAGCGACAAACAGCCCTCTTCCTGCACCGCCGTGCCCCGCGGACGCGAGAGCATGGGATTGATGAAGACGTGCTCCTCGCCATCACCACGACGGCCCGCGCAGTTGACGACGAAAAGACGATAGGGGAGCGCCACCTGGTTGGCCGCCAGGCCGATTCCCTGCGACGCATACATGATCTCGAACATCTGGGCCACAGCGTCACGCAGGGCGGCATCGAGCCGGGTCACGGGACGGGTCCGACGCAGGAGCGCAGGGTGCGGAAACTCGACGAGCGAAAGCGGGCCGATCGTGGCGTCGGAGGCGGAGTCGGTCATGGCAGAAGGACAGAGGCAGGGGGTGGAACGAGGCCCGCCATCATACTCCCTCGACACACGGTACGATGTCGTCATGTCGGAGATCGCCCCGATGACCGTTCCGCCAGCACCCACGTCGTCCCCGTCGTGGGCCGCGCCGGCCGTGGTGGCTGCCACCGTGCTCGGAGTGGGGCGGGTGCCCTTCGCACCGGGCACGTTCGGGGCGCTCGTGGGGCTGCCGCTGTCGCTCGGCACCGGCTGGCTCGCCACGCGGTTCGCCGCCGGTGTGCCGACGGTGGCGATCGAGGCGGCGATCATCGCGGGGATGGCGGTGGTGGGCATCCCGATCTGCACCCGGGCCGCGTCGCTGCTCGGCCGCAAGGATCCTGGGGCGATCGTGCTCGACGAACTGGTGAGCATGCCGATGGCCCTGCTCGTGGTGTCGCCTGAGGCGCGGACACCAGCCGTGCTCCTGCTCGCCTTCGTGATCCTGCGGGTGTTCGACATCACGAAGCCGTTTCCGTGCCGTCAGCTCGAGCGGCTCCCCGCAGGCCTCGGCATCATGGCCGACGACTGGGGGGCTGCGGCGTGGACGGCGGCGATCGTGGCGATCGTTCGGTCGCTTCACTGGTTCTGAGCGAGGCGGCATCGTCCGGGCGAGGCATGCGACTCCTGCTCGTCGACCACGGCTGCTGCGATCCGCCGCACACGCGGGTGCATGCGATCCGCGCCGGCCTCGAGGCATCGGGATGCACCGTGGCGGTGTGCGGGCCGTCGAGCACCAATGCCTTCGAGGAGCAGCCCCCCGGGATGCACGGCATCCATCTCCACGATGTGGCTGCCGCCTCGCGCGACTTTCTCGCCGCCGTTCGAGAGGGATCGCCCGAGGCGTTTCTGAAATCGGTGGCGGCCGTGCCCGCACCGGTGCTGGGGCTGGCCCGGGAAACGGCCCGACAGATGATCGCCGAAGCAGCCGACGCGGTTTTTCCCGACGTGATTTTCGTGCTCCATGCGGGCATCCTCACCGATCTGGCCGTGGAAACCGGAGCCCCTGTCGCGGTGCACGTGTCGGCGGCCGATCTCGACGCAGCGGAATCGAGGCCATCGCTCAAGCGGCTCGTGCTTGCCGCTCTCGGGTCGAGTGATTGCGTGATCGCCGCCGACGAGACGACCAGGAAGCGGATCGGGCAATGGCTCGGCTCCGACGACGACACGGGCGACCGGTGTGAAACATGGCCCCTCGACGACACCATCGCCCCGCGGGTGGCCGAGGCCTGCCGGCGTGCCCTCGCCCGACGCCGCGGCGAGATCGCGTGAGCGAGATCAGATTTCGTCGCTCGGTGGAAACTGCCGGCGATCGAGGATCACGACGGCCGCCGTGAGCAGCACCACCGCGAGGATGCCGACGGCGAGCAGCTGAACCCACGGCGGCTGCGGGTCGATCAGGAGCTGCATCTCGATCGGCAGCTTGCGATCCCAGCCCATCCATGGCACGAGGAGGCTTCGGAGCCGGAGGCTCACCGTCGCCTGATTTACGATCGCCGGGATGAAACCGGCGAGATACTCCACCACCAAGGCCACGCCCACGCTCGCCACGAGCGCCCGCTTCGGCATGATCACGGCCGGCACCGCGAAGAGCGCCGCCCGTCCAACGCACGACACGAGCACGAGCGCCGCCAGCATGCGGCCGACCGCCCATGGGTCCTCGACGCGGGCCACCGCGAGGGCCAGCACCGTGGCCACGAGGGCCACCACCGACGTCCACACTACGGCCGCCAGGTAGGTTCCGATCAGAAGGGCCCGCCGTCCGCCGGGACGCACCGCGAGGTGGACCCACGTGCCGCGTTCGAGTTCATCGGCCACCGCCGGGCACATGGTGACGAGGAGGCCGAGCATGCAGACGGCCTCGGGGATGAGCGCGTAGAGCATCCCCACGGTCGGGTCACCCTCCAGCCGCCCTCGCGAGGCACGGTCGGCCGCCACGATCACCGCCGCCGGAAAGAGGGCTCCCACCGCCGCCATCGCGAGACGAGGGCGGGTGAGCAGTCGCCGGAGCTGGAATCCTGCCACGGTCCATGCCCCGGCGATCGCCGCGAGCAGGGGCGACGTCGACGTGCGATCGTCGGTGAGCGGGTCGGTCATGCCTTCACTCCCCGGTGGAGTCGCACGAGGCTCCCAAACACCCCTTCAAGCGAGCGGTCGGCCGGAACGAGTTCCCGCACGCCCACGCCCTCATGGGCAGCCCGCGGCACTGCCTGCTCGATCACGGCTGCGGGGTGCCGCGTGACCACGACCACCACCGCATCGCCCTCGAGGCGCACCGCCTCCACGCCCGGGGTTTCACAGGCGATCGCTGCGAAGTGGCGCGGGGCATCGCATCGCACCCGCACCTCGGCCGGAAGCGACTCAGCCAGCCCGCGGATCTCGGCTGCCGTGCCACTCGCCACGAGGCGGCCGCCGAGGATCACGGCCAGGCCCGCATCGAGCGCTTCAACCTCATGGAGAAGGTGGCTCGCCACGATCAGGCTGCGTGTCTCGGCCCACGCGCGAACCAGTTCGACGAGATGATGCCGGGCGACGGGGTCGAGGCCGATAAAGGGCTCGTCGAGCACGAGCAGGTCGGGATCATGGGCCATGGCGCCGGCGAGTTTGGCCCGCTGCCTCATCCCCTTGGAGAGCGTGACGAGCGGCCTGCGGGCGGCATCGGTGAGACCCACCTCCTCGAGCACGCGGGCGGCTCGCGTCGCGGCCGAAGCCGCCGTGAAGCCTGAAAGCCGTGTGAGGTAGGTCACCCACTGCAGGGGCGTGGCCGTGCGATCGCCGAGGTCGGCGGCGGGGCAGAACCCGATCCGGCGCAGCACCCGCGGGTTTCCGAAGGGCCGCTCGCCAAACACCCGCACGCTTCCCATCGTGGGACGCAACTGCCCGGTGACGAGCCCGAGAAACGTCGTCTTCCCGGCGCCGTTTGGTCCCAAGAGCCCATGGGCGCCGGCGGCGAGGTCGACGGTGATGTCGTTCACGCCGATGACGGAGCCGTAGAGTTTGGTGAGGCCGCGGATTTCGATCATGCGTCAGGCCCTCATCGGGGCGGTGACTCGCCAGGCGAGCACGGCCGTCGCGAGCAGGGACACCACCACCATCGACACAGCCGGCGGTGCGATGGCCTTCGGCCTTTCCTCCACGCCAAACGTCCATGCCTGCAGGATGCCGATCGCGTGATAGGGCGACAGCCATGACCAGCGGTCGATCGCCGTGTCGAGGCCGGCTGCCCGTGCCAGCCAGTGAAACCGTTGCGGCGGTCGCCAGTCGGCATCGAGTGCGTCGGTCATGCTCTCCCCCATGACCGTTGCTTCAGTGGGAGTCGCGACGAGGTCGGCGGTGGTGAGCGACGAATGGGCGATCCAGCAGGCCGCCCAGGTGGCGAACCAGGCGAACGTGGCGATGCGGCTCTCGGCCGTGAGCGAGGAGAATGCCAGGGCCAGCAGCACCGTGGGAATGGCCAGCACCACGCTGGCACCGATGATCCTCAGAGGGAGATCCCAGGTTTCGACGATCACCCACACGCTCGGGCTCACGAGCACGCCCGCCAGCCACAACGCGAGCGCCGGCAGCACCGTCACCGCGGCGACGACCGTCGTGAGCACGAGGATTTTTCCGACGATGTATTCCCAGCGACTGACCGGACGGGTGAAGTAGACGAGCCACGCCCGCGCGCGGAGGTCCCGCGAAATGAGCGTCGGTGCGACGAGGCCCACGACCACCGTGAGGAGCACCGCCTGCGGAGCCCTCATGAAGGCCAGCAGGAGCCGCGACCAGACGAGCCGCCTCGTGTGGGCGTTTTCTTCCTCGCGGCTGGCGGCTGGGTCGAGCGAGGAGGGTGTGCCGAGCGTGTTGGCGAGCACGGTGCCGAGCAGCCCGATGCCGTCGACGTTTCGCCCGTTGGCGGCCCGCTCGACCATCGACGTGATGCGGCCCTCGTCGACCGCCTGCTCGAAGGCGAAGAAGCTCGCGGCAAACACCAGCGCCGGGCTCCAGGCGAAAAACACCGCCCGCCGCAGCCAGCGGCTCGTCCACGCCAGTCGGATGCCGGTGGTGGCGATGGCGGCGGCCGGGGCCCACCAGCCGGTGCGGCGTCCCTGCCAGGCGCGATAGCCCACGTCATGAAGCGGCATGCATCACCTCGTCACGTGGCGCGATCGCACGGAGAAACACATCCTCCAACCGCTCGTGGGTCGGATGGAGGGCACGGATCACGGCGCCCGACTCGCGGGCGGCATCCCAGATGCGTTCGCGGCCGGTCGCATCCTGAAGCGGCAGGAGGAGCGTGGTGTCGCCGTGTCGGGTGGCGTCGATCCCCCGCCCCGCGAGCTGGGCCACGAGGCGGTCGATCGGCCCCGTGGCCTCCAGGCGGAGCCGGGGAATGGCAGGTCGCGTGAGTTCGTCGATCGAGCCCTGAAGCCGCACGCGACCCGCCGCCAGCACGATCACGCGGTCGCAGATGGCCTGCACGTCGGGCAGCACGTGGGTCGACACGAGCACCGTCTTGCCGTGCTCGCGGGCGAGCGTGGTGAGTCGATCGAGCATCGCCCGACGCTCCAGCGGATCGAGCCCGTTGGTGGGCTCATCGAGGATCACGAGCCGCGGGTCGTGCACGATCGCCGCCGCGAACGACACCTTCTGCCGCATGCCCACGGAGAGGGTTTCGACGGGGCGATAGCGTTCCTGGCCGGCGTCGCACCAGTCGAGCACCTCGTGGGCTCGGCGCAGGGCTTCGATGCTCGGCAGGCCGGAAAGCCTGGCGGCATAGCGCACCATCTCCACCGCGGCGAGACCCGGCACGGCGCACTCGTCTTCCGGCACGACACCGATCAGCTGCCGCACCTCCCGTGGCTCCTGTGCAGGATCACGGCCAAACACCTCGACGTGGCCTGCGGCGAGTCGGACCAAGCCGAGCATCGCCCGCACGAGCGTGCTCTTGCCGGCGCCATTGGGGCCGACCAGGCCGGTGATGCCTGGCTGAATCTCGCATGTCACGCGGTCGAGCACGGTGCGGCCGCCGTAGCGCTTCACCACACCGTCGAGCCGCACGGGAAGGTCGAAGCCCGTCGTCATTCGCAGATCCCGCGGTGGGTTTGGCGTGCCCGCGTGGAAGCGAACCGCCGTCGGCCGTACACTCCCCACGAGCACGTCGGCATCGGGCCGACGGTCCTGTTCGAATGGTTCGTTGGAAGCAATCGCATGGCTCGTTCCTCGGCTCGCGCGACTCCGTCAGGATCGCCCTCCACCTCGGCCAGTGTACGCAGGGCGGCACGAAGGCAGCAGGACGTGGCTTCGACGCCGGCTGCCGATCTGGCCAAGGCGCGGGCGATCGTGCTCGACCTTCTCGCGATTCCAGGCGTGTCGGGCGATGAGAAGGCCGTGGCGGAGCGGATCGTGAAGTGGCTTCGCGACGCGGGCTGCCCTGCCTCGGCCATCCGCTTCGATTCGGCCCACACGAAGACGCCCGTGAAGGGCAACGTGGGCAACCTCATCGTGCAACTGCCCGGCACGATGCCCGGCCCGCGTCGCCTCCTCATGGCCCACATGGACACGGTGCCGGTGTGCCTCGGTGCCAAGCCGGTGGTCGCCGGAAAGATGATCAAGAGCGCCGATCCCAAGACGGGGCTTGGCGGCGATGATCGCGCCGGTGTCGCCGTGGTGCTGGCCACGGCCGTGCAGATCCTGACGTCGAAACTCCCCCATCCTCCGCTCACGCTCCTCTTTGGCATTCAGGAAGAGGTGGGGCTCTACGGGGCCAGGTTTGTGAAGGCGGCCGATCTCGGCAGGCCGAAGCTCGCCTTCAACTTCGATGGCGGCGCCGTCGAGAAGATCACCGTCGGCGCCACCGGCGGCTACCGGATGGACATCGCGATCGAAGGGATTCCGAGCCACGCCGGTGTTGCACCCGAGAAGGGGGTGTCGGCGATCGCGATCGCGTCGCTGGCGATTGCATCGCTCGTGGAGAACGGCTGGCACGGACTCATCGAAAAGAATGGCAAGCGGGGCACCAGCAATGTCGGCGTCGTGCATGCCGGAGCGGCGACCAACGTGGTGGCCGAATCGGCGTCGCTCCGAGCGGAGGCCCGGGGCCACGATCCGTCGTTTCGCGGCAAGATCGTGAGGGCGATCGAGAAGGCGTTTGCCGATGCCGCCAAGAAGGTGAAGTCGGCCGACGGCCGCTGCGGGAAGGTGAGGGTGGACGGGCGCCTCGATTACGAGGCGTTTCGGCTCGACGAGGACGAGCCGTGCGTGGTGGCAGCCCGTGAAGCGGTGGCGGCGGTGGGACTGGTTCCCCGCACCGACATTTCCAACGGCGGGCTCGATGCCAACTGGATGGCCGCCAACGGCGTGCCCACGGTCACGCTGGGCTGTGGCCAGGTCGACATTCACACGACCGATGAAAAGCTTGATATCGCCGCCTTCGAAAACGCCTGTCGCGTGGCGCTGAGGCTGGCGACCGCCTCTTCGGTGGATCGTGTAGACTTGCCGTGATGTCGGCCAATGCTCTCACTCTCGACCGCGTCCATCGGGGCGACTGCCTCGATCTGATGGGCCGCCTCGCCGACGGCACGGCGCAGCTTGCCTTCGCCGATCCGCCGTTCAACATCGGCTACGACTACGACACCTACGACGACCGGCTCGCCGCCAACGACTACCTCGCCTGGTCGAAGCGATGGATGGCGGAGGTGCATCGCGTGCTCGCGGCGAACGGCACCTTCTGGCTCGCGATCGGCGACGAATACGCCGCGGAACTCAAGGTGCTGGCGACCCGGGAACTGGGCTTCACCTGCCGAAGCTGGGTGGTCTGGTATTACACCTTCGGCGTGAACTGCAAGCAGAAGTTCAGCCGATCCCACGCCCACCTCTTTCACTTCGTGAAGGATCCCACCAACTTCACGTTCAACGTCGATGCCATTCGCGTGCCGAGCGCCCGCGAGCTTGTGTATGGCGACAAACGGGCCAACGCCAAGGGGCGGCTCCCTGACGACACCTGGATCCTTCGGCCGCAGGACCTGCCCGAGGGCTTTGCTGCCGATGGCGACACGTGGTATTTCCCTCGTGTCTGCGGGACGTTCAAGGAGCGGTCGGGCTGGCATGGCTGCCAGATGCCCGAGCAGCTGCTCGGCCGGATCATCCGATCCTCGAGCCTCCCTGGCGACGTGGTGATCGACCCCTTTGGCGGCAGTGGCACCACGCTGGCCGTCGCCAAGAAACTCGGCCGTCGGTTCGTGGGATGCGAACTCTCCGAGCAGTACGCGCAGCGAATCGAAGAACGCCTCGCGTCGATCGAGCCCGGAGACCCGCTCGACGGCGCGCCCGAGCCGCTCAAGAGTGCCCCGGCCACGGCCGATGGTCGCCGGCTCGATCGCAGCACACCGAGGCGGCCGCGGCGGCGTTTCAAGGCAACGTCCGACCCGCAGCCGACGCTTTTTGAAACGGAAAAGCCCGCGCGGTGAGGCGGGGCGGCAGCGGCGCGGAGGTCAGGGATGGCCCGTCAGAAAAAGACAGACACGACGACGCCCGCGGCGGGGTTTTCGGCCCCGCCCGCCGACGGTGGCCTGTCGATCGACAAGCTGGCGCAGGCCTTTGCCGCCATGATGGGGGCCCCCGATCCGCATGAGCGCTCCGTGGCGGAGCCGGACATGGTGCACGTCGATGCCTCTCCCGACCTCGACGACTCGGGCCTGGCCGATGCCACCTGTCGGGTCAGTCCGCTCACGATCTTCGAGGCCCTCTTGTTCGTGGGCCTCCCCGGTGGCGAGCCGCTCACCAGCCGCCGCGTGGCCTCGCTGATGCGTGGTGTGCGTCCGCAGGAAATCGACGACCTCGCGAAAGAGCTCCGGCAGCGCTACCTTGCCGACAACTGTCCCTATGAGGTGGCGGCGAAGGGCGACGGCTGGGTGATGCGGCTGCGGCCGGAGTTTGCCTGCTACGGGCAGGTGCTCGAGGCGAAGGCGCGGCAGGTACGGCTCGACGCCGAATCGCTCGATGTGCTGGCGGCTGTGGCGTGGAACCAGCCCGTGCCACGCGATCGGCTCGTGGAACTTGGCTGCGACGCCGGACCGGCGGTGATGCGGCAGCTTGTGCGCCGAGGGCTGCTCGAACTTTCAAACGACGATGGCCCGTGCTACCGAACCACGGCGAAGTTCTTGGAGCTGTTTCGGCTGACGAGCATCACCGATCTGCCGTCTCCCACCGATCCGCCGCAGTAACGACCCTGGTACGCGGTGAGCGGTTCCTCGGGAGTGCGAGCCGCTCGGGGATGCCCACACTCCGCCGCCGGACGTTCGCGTCGGGCATCCTGCCTTTTGGCTCGCTCGGAACTGCCTTCGCTCCGCCATCCTGGCTCTCGCTCGGCAGTTACGCCGGCTTACGGAGCATGGGCATCCCCTCGCTCGTCGTTTTTTGGGATGGCGTTCTTGTTCCGTCTAAGCCCAACGGCGTGAGCCGTGGGACGGGCGTGGCGAACCGCGTGGCGTATGTGGCATTCGGCGAGGAGGGAGCCCAACGGCGTCGTGGGGGGTAGCGTGGCGTGTCCCAGGCCTTACGGCCTTGGGCTTGGACGTGAGGAGGCGTTTGGTGTTTGGTGGAAGCCCAACGGCGTGAGCCGTGGGACCGGCGTGGCGAAACGCGTGGCGTTACTCAGCGCGTGGGGCCATCGCGACGGCGGCGGCGATCGCTTCGGTCTTCGTGGTGATGCCGCCGTCGAGCTGGAGACTGCGAATGTGGGCGAGCGCCGCACCGATCGGCCTGCCCGGCGGGATGCCGGCGGCGAGGAGTTCGTCGCCCGTCACGAGCGGCACGGGATCGATCTCGTGACGCGGCCGCTCGGTTTGGGCCGTGAACCATGCGGCCCGGCCGGAATCACCGAAGCCGCAGGCCGCCCGCGCCCGAAGCCCATCGGCAAGCTGCTTCGCCCACGGGCCCGCCGCCCACGGCTGCACGGTCGACCACGGTCGCGTGCGGGGATCCGGCGCCTCATCCAGCGCGACGACGCCGTCGCGGATCCAGTGGGCCGCCTTCGCCTCGTGGTTCGAAAGCCGGAGTCGCTTGTGCATGCGTGCCAGCACGTCACTGCCGGCATCGTGCGCGAGCGTGGCCATGGCCATGGGCAAATCGGGTTCATCAAACGCCCCGATGATTCTCGCGGCATCATTCCACGAGGCATCGCTGCTGGCAGGCGGGGCGACCTCCAGCAGCACTTCGCGGGCGAGGCCGGTGTCGCGGAGGAGTTCGAGAGCCTGGCGGCGACCGGTGCGCGACACCATCGCCCGGAGTTCGGCGGCGATCCGCTCAGGGCTCACTGAGGCCACGAGGTGCGTCATCGTTTCGATCGCCGCTCGGGTATCGGGGTCAAGCACAAATCCGAAAAAGGCCGTGAAGCGGATGGCGCGCAGCATCCGGAGGTGGTCCTCGCCAAACCGCATCGACGGCACGCCGATCGCCCGCACCACGCCGGCGGCCAGGTCGTCACGGCCCCCGACGAAGTCGTGCACCTCGCCGGTGACGGGATCGAGGAAGAGGCCATTGATCGTGAAATCCCGACGCTGGGCATCCTCACGGGCCGAGCAAAACGTCACACCCGCGGGATGACGGCCGTCGGTGTAGGGGGCATCGGCCCGAAAGGTCGCCACCTCCACCTGACCGGCCGGCTTCGGCCCCAGGACGGTGATCACGCCGAATGCGGCTCCCACCGCCAGCGTACGATGCTTGCCAAACACCCGCCGCACCTCGTCGGGCTTGGCGGACGTCGCCACGTCGTAATCAGCCGGTGTGCGCCCCAGCAGCTCATCACGGACGCACCCGCCCGCCCAGTACGTCTCGAATCCCTCCCCCCGGAGGCGGAGGGCGACGTCGGCGGCAAAGGCACGGGCGGCGGCAGGATCGTGGGAAATGGCGGGCATGTGACCGAACCGTTGACTTTCTGGCGGGTCGCTCGATAGTATTTCTTTATGTTGGGACAAGGTGGAGGGGCGGTTTTCTTATATCCATAAAGCCCTGTCTGACTGAATCCCCGCAATTGGTGAGCGTTTCATTTCGTTATTTTTTATTCGCTAGTTGCCCAATCGGGCGGAGGTTTTTTATGTCTCGGATCGTCCACAGTGCGAACCGGCGCGGCTTTACGCTGGTCGAACTGCTGGTGGTGATTGCGATCATCGCCACGCTGATCGGCTTGCTCCTGCCCGCTGTCCAGTCGGCCCGTGAGGCCGCAAATCGTGCCGCCTGTTCAAACAAGTTGCGTCAGATCGCAATCGGTTTGTTCAACTACTCTGGCGCAAATCCATCCGGTGGTAACGATTACCTCCCGCCAGTCAATGATCGTTTTGTTCGTGCCGGAACCACGATGGCTCTAAAGCTCACGGGCACCCAAGCTGTTGGGTACAGTTGGATTGTGAGAGCCCTTCCTCAGCTTGAGGAGATGGGTCTGTACAACCAAATCCAGACACTTTCAAGCAACTTCACGTCGTCGCCGCTTCCGTTGGCAGCGACCGGGACGATTTTTACTCCAATGGTCGCTTTTCAGTGCCCAACTTGGAGTGGCGAGTCAACACCGGCAAACCCAGCCACCTGCTACAAAGCCATGGCTGGGCGTGGATCCTGGACCGGTACCCCCGGGAATAAGCCGTTAAAGACTTCCGTTGCGGCCGGCGCCTACGGCACTGAAGACGGGTACTTCCCGTACATCCCAACTACGGGAATAAGCGGCACCACTGCAGTTGCGATTTCTACGAAGGGTCAAAAATGGAGTTGTCCAGACGGTAGTTCAAAGACGATCCTTGTTGTTGAAACCAAGGAAGGCAACAACTCCGGTCTGGCGACGGGGCAGACCGCTACGAACCGCAATCTTTGGTGGTGCGGTCCTGACTCTTGGGTTGTTGCAAGTGACCCGAAGGTCAACGCGCCTGTAGTGGTGGGAACGACGTATCCATCGGGTTCAAAGCTTAGCCTGGGTGTTGGTCCCACGACCGCTGGTGGTGGGGCTCCTTACGCCAACGCGATTTTGTCGGGGACCACTGGTGCGCCTCAGAGGATGAACTGGGGGCCTTCCAGTGATCATGCTGGAGGAGTCATTTTGCACGTGTATGGGGACGGAAGCACAAAGGTTCTCAGCCCTGATACGGATCCGAGTATCTACCTGGCTCTATCCACGGCGGATGGTAGTGACACCGTAACCGGGGAGCCTTGACAATCCCGTTGGTTTTTTGTGCTCAACGATATCGTTTTTTGCCCGGCCGGAGCGAATGCTCCGGCCGGGTTTTTATTTGCCGGTGGCTGCGCCGACGCGGTATTCTCCCGCCAGCCGCCGCGGCATGCTGCCGAGGCCCCCTCAAGGAGCGACGTCGATGAACGAGTCTCGGTCTAGCCTTCTCTCCGGCGTTTCCCGCCGCGACGTGCTTCGGGCGGTCGGTGCCACCGCCGCAACTGCCGGCGTGCTCGGGATGCGAGGCGTGCATGCCGACAACCCGTCGAGCGATGTGATCAAGGTGGGGCTCGTGGGGGCGGGCGGCCGTGGCCGCGGTGCCCTGCATCAGACGCTCTCGGTGCCCGGATCCAACGTGAAGCTCACCGCCATCGCCGATGCCTTCCAGCGTTCGGTCGACGGCACGATGCGGTCGCTTCAAGAGATGGCAGAGAAGGCTGCGAAGGCGAAAGAGGCTGGTGAATCGGCCGATGATATCGCGGGCAAAATCGACTGCCCGGAAGACCGCCGGTATGCCGACCTCGACGGCTACAAGCGGGTGATCGACGCCTGCGACCTCGTGATCCTCGCCACGCCCCCGGGCTTTCGCCCCTTCCACTTCCAGCGGGCCGTGGAAGCCGGCAAGCACGTCTTCATGGAGAAGCCGGTGTGCGTCGATAGTTTCGGCGCGCGGCTCGTCTTGGAGATGGCGAAGCAGGCCGACGAGAAGAAGCTCAAGGTGGTGGTGGGCCTGCAGCGACGGTATCAGACCAACTACCGCGAGGCGCTCCAGAAAGTGCGCGATGGGATGATCGGCGACATCCTCGGCGGACAGGTCTACTGGAATGGCGGCGCCATCTGGTATCGCGACCGGCAGCCCGATCAGAACGAAATGCAGTTTCAGGTGAACAACTGGTACCACTTCAACTGGCTGTGCGGCGACCACATCGTCGAGCAGCATGTGCACAACATCGACGTGGCCAACTGGTTCCTCGATCGGCTGCCCACGCAGGCCTTCGGCGTCGGTGGACGACAGGGGCGGGTGCCCGGGCAGTCGAGCGAAATCTACGACCACCATGCGGTGAACTTCTCCTACGCCGGCGGGGCCCGGATCGCGAGCCAGTGCCGCCAGATCACCGGCGGGAAGGGCGCCGTGGAGGAGCACTTCCAGGGCACGAAGGGAATGCTCGATCTGCACCCCGGCTACGCCAAGATCTCCGACCTCGACGGCAACGAACTCTGGAAGTTTTCCGGACCGAATCCCGATCCCTATCAGGTGGAGCACGACGAGCTGCACGCGGCGATTCGCAACGACACCCCGAAGAACGACGCCTACTACGGTGCCACGTCGAGCTTCTCGGCCGTGCTCGGCCGCCTGGCGACCTACTCCGGCAAGCAGCGGAAGTACGACGAGGATCTGGCCCTCGACTACCGCACGATGCCGGAGGAGGTGACCTGGGAGTCCACGCCACCGGTGATGCCCGGCAAGGATGACACCTATCCCCTCCCGATGCCGGCGACGTTCAAGCCGCAGTCGGTTGTGAAGCCGGCCGTGTCATGATCGTTGGCGTTCCCCGAGAGACGAAGCGGGATGAGTATCGCGTGGCCCTGTTGCCGGTGGGCGCGGAAGAACTCGTGCGCGGTGGGCATACCGTGCTCGTGGAGCGGTCGGCGGGGGCCGGTTCCGGGCTCACCGACGAGGCCTATGCCGCCAGCGGCGCCACGCTCGTCGATGGTCCTGCCGAGGTATTTGGTCGTGCCGATCTGGTGGTGAAGGTGAAGGAGCCGCAGCCGGCTGAGCTCTCGCTCATCCGTCCGGGGCAATCGCTCTTCACCTATTTCCATTTCGCCGCCGACCGCGAGCTCACCGAGGGCTTTCTGGCCACGGGGGCGACCGCCGTGGCGTATGAGACGCTTCGCGACGACAAGGGTCGGCTGCCGCTCTTGATTCCCATGAGCGAGGTGGCCGGCCGCATGAGCATCCAGGAGGGGGCCAAATACCTCGAGAAACCGCAGATGGGGCGGGGCATCCTGCTCGGCGGGGTGCCGGGCGTGGCGCCGGCCAACGTGCTCGTTCTCGGCGCCGGATCGGTGGGCGCCAACGCGGCGAAGGTGGCCGCCGGGTTTGGTGCCAACATCGCCCTCCTCGACACCAGCCTCGAGCGGCTGCGGTATCTCGACGACGTCACGCCGCCCAACATCGACTGCCTCTATTCCGATCGTCACACCATCCGGGAGCGGCTCGGCTGGGCGGATCTGGTGATTGGCAGCGTGCTCATTCCCGGCGCCCGGGCCCCGCATCTCGTGGAGCGAGACGATCTCAAACTGATGAAGCAGGGGGCCGTGATCATCGACGTGGCGATCGACCAGGGGGGCTGCGTCGCCACCAGCCGGCCGACCACGCACGCCAATCCGACGTTTGTGGTCGATGACGTGGTGCACTACTGCGTGACCAACATGCCCGGCGCCGTGGGGCGCACCAGCACCTATGCGCTGTGCAACGCCACCCTTCCCTATGTGCTTCAACTTGCCGGGGAGGGCGTGGCGGTGGCAGCCCGCACGAGTGCGGCGATTCGCTCGGCGGTGAACGTGTTTCATGGCCGTCTCGTGCAGCCGGCCGTCGCCGCCGCCTTCGGCCTTCCCTGTGAAGCCTTGACCGTATGATCCCCACGTCGCTGCGGTGGGTCGGGGATGCCACCGGCCATCTGAAACTCGTCGACCAGACGCTGCTGCCTGCCCGAATCGCGTGGGTTGCCTGCCACGATGTGCCCACGGTCGTGGAGGCGATCAAGAGCCTGCGCGTGCGCGGCGCCCCGGCGATCGGCATCGCGGGGGCCTATGGCATGGTGGTGGCCGCCGGCGAAGCGGTGCGGGCAGGCATGCCGACCGACAAGGGGATGGCCCACATCCTGGCTCGTGCAGAGGACCTCGCGACTGCCAGGCCCACCGCCGTGAATCTCCGATGGGCGGTGGAGCGGTGCGTGCGGGCGATCGATGCCATGCCACCCGGGACGATTCCTGTGCGCGGGATCGCCGACATGCTTCTGGCCGAGGCTCGGGCCATTCACGACGAAGATCGTCGGCTCTGTGAGGCGATCGGCCGCCATGGAGCCGATGTGTTGCCGCACGGCGGCGTGCTCACGCACTGCAACACCGGGGCACTGGCCACGGGCGGCGCCGGCACGGCGCTCGCCGTGATCACGACGGCATGGGATGACGGGCGGCGGTTCGAGGTGTTTGCCGATGAGACGCGTCCGCTCTTTCAAGGGGCGAGGCTGACCGCCTGGGAGCTGGTGCAGCGGGGCATTCCCGTGACGGTGTTGTGCGATTCCGCAGCGGGCCATCTGCTCAAAACCGGACGGGTCGCCGGGTGCGTCGTGGGCGCCGATCGCATCACGGCCAACGGCGACACCGCCAACAAGATCGGCACCTATGCGCTCGCCATCCTGGCGGAGGCGCATGGAGTGCCGTTCTACGTGGCGGCGCCGTCGAGCACGTTCGATCTGTCGCTCGACAGCGGCGATCAGATTCCCATCGAAGAACGTGGCTCGCTCGAGGTGACGCATCCGCTCGGCACGCCCGCGGCGCCGGAGGGCGCCTTCGCCTTCAACCCGGCGTTCGACGTCACGCCGGCCCGGCTGATTCGCGGCATCATCACCGAGCATGGCGTGATCGAGCCCGTGACGCCCGATCGGATCCGCGCCGTCCTCGGCACGGCCTCCTGAACTGGCTGGCCGTGAAGAAGCCCAGGGGCTTCGAACCACCGGTCCATTTCCGGGGTAGACTTGGTGCTCCCCACCGAATCCCCCCTCCGACCTTCCGGCAGCCTGAGTTCATGACACCCCACGTGGTCATCGTCGGCCGCCCCAATGTCGGCAAGTCGACCCTTTTCAACTGGATCATCGAGAAGCGGATCGCGATCGAGGATCCCACCGCCGGCGTGACCCGCGATCGGCTCGTGCAGCGGATCGAACTCGACGGTCGGGTGATCGAACTCGTCGACACCGGCGGCATGGGCTTCGACGATCCCGACGGCCTCACCACGCAGATCGACCGGCAGATCGAATCGGGCCTGGCTGACGCGGCGGTGGTGCTGTTCGTCGTCGACGTCAAATCGGGGGTGCTTCCCACCGATCTCGACGTGGCCCAGCGGATTCGTCGGACGGGCTGCCCCGTGCTGCTCGTGGTCAACAAGGCCGACACCCCGAGCCTCGACCCCCAGGCCCACGAGTTTGCCGCGCTCGGCTTCGGGCCGCCGCTCGTGGTGAGCGCCAAGCAGCACCGGAATCGCGGCCCCCTCATCGACGCGATCGTCGAGCGACTTCCACCCGCCACGGACGACGAGCCGGAGTCGGCTGACCTGCCCGAGATGAAGCTGGCGATGGTCGGCCGCCGCAACGTGGGCAAGAGCACGTTCGTCAACGCGCTGGCCCGCGAGGAGCGGGTGATCACGAGCC
>JAFMIU010000058.1 GCA_017853835.1 Pirellulales bacterium
CGCAGCCTCGGCATGGAGCAGCGGATGACCGTCTGCAACATGTCGATCGAGGCAGGCGCCCGGGCCGGGATGATCGCTCCCGACGCGATCACCTTTGACTACCTGCGAGGCCGTGACTTTGCCCCGAAAGACTTCGATGCGGCCGTGGCACGATGGCAGAAACTGCCGAGCGACCCCGGCGCGGTCTACGATCGCGTGGAGATCTTCGAGGCCGCGGACGTGGTGCCGCAGGTGACCTGGGGTACCAATCCGGCGCAGGTGACGGGAGTCGATGCCGCCGTGCCCGATCCGGGGGCGTTTGCCGACCCGAATGATCGGTCGAGTGCCGAACGGGCCCTGGAATACATGGGCCTCTCGGGCGGAACGCGGATCGTCGATATCCCGCTCGATCGGGTGTTCATCGGATCATGCACCAACAGCCGCATCGAGGATCTGCGGGCCGCCGCGAGCGTCGTTCGCGGCTATCGGGTGGCTTCGTCGGTGCGGGCGATGGTGGTGCCGGGCAGCGGCCGCGTGAAGCGGCAGGCTGAGGCCGAGGGGCTCGATCAGGTGTTTCGCGATGCCGGCTTCGACTGGCGTGAGGCGGGCTGCAGCATGTGCCTCGGCATGAATCCCGACACGCTGTCGCCCCAGGAGCGGTGTGCATCGACGAGCAACCGCAACTTCGAGGGGCGCCAGGGGAAGGGGGGGCGGACACACCTCGTGTCGCCCGCCATGGCCGCTGCCGCCGCGGTGTCCGGCCACTTCGTCGACATCCGCACCTGGACCTACAAGGAGTGATCGATCATGCAGCCATTCACCACGCACACCGGCGTCGTGGCCGCCCTCGACCGGGCCAACGTCGACACCGACGCGATCATCCCGAAGCAGTTCCTCAAGCGGATTGAGCGGACGGGCTTTGGGCAGTTCCTCTTCTTCGACTGGCGGTTCCTGCCCGACGGGGCCGACAATCCTGAGTTCGAGCTCAATCGTCCGCACGCTGCCGGCGCGAGCGTTCTTCTCGCCCGCCGCAACTTCGGCTGCGGATCGAGCCGCGAACACGCCCCCTGGGCGCTTGCCGACTACGGCTTCCGGGCGGTGATCGCGCCGACGTTTGCCGACATCTTCTTCAACAACTGCTTCCAAAACGGCATGGTGCCGATCCGGCTCGATGAGGCCGATGTGGCGGAACTCTTCTCCCGCGCGGCGGCTGCCGCCGCGAAGGGGCAGTCGTATCGCCTCACCGTTGACCTCAAGGCCTGCACGGTGGCCGACGATGCCGGCTTTCAGCGGTCGTTTTCGGTCGACCCGTTCCGTCGGCAGTGCCTGCTCGAAGGGCTCGACGACATCGGCCTTTCCCTCCGCCACGTCGATGAGATCGGGGCCTGGGAAGCGGCGCACGGCCTGCCGGCCGTGACGGGCTGATCGACGATGCGACCGGCCTGGACGGTGCTGGTCGTGATCGTGGCGGTGTGGAGGTCACCAGCCGCGGTGGCTGTGCCGCGCGTGACGTCGTTGGTCGACAACGCCGGTCGGGTGGAGAGTCTCACCACGACACCGAACGGGCAGACGGCCTACTGCCTCGACATCGACTCCGGCGGCATCACCGCGATCGATCCCTTCGTGGCCGAACGACGCCGCGACGTGGTGCGGCCCGCGGCTCACCGCGAGGCACGCCCGGTGGCGATCGCCGCGCTGCCCGGGGACGTGATCGGGGCCGTGTGTCGGCAGGATGACGACTGGATGCTGCGAACCTTTCGGGTGCGGCCCGAGCCCGTCGTCGAGGCGGCGGATGAGGTGAGGCTTGGTCAGGCGGCTGGCACGGCGGCCCGCGTGTGCGTCGTTGCCAGTGCGTCGCGCGACTGGCTGGCGATTTCGGGGCTGCCACCGCCGCTGCCGTCGCTCTGGCGAGGCGTGTGTGCCGCGGCAGGGGTGCGACCCCTTCCCGCCGCGGGCGGCCGAACGGCGGAACTCGCCGGGCCTGTCGTGGCGATCGCGGTGAGCCCGTCTGATCAGCTGGCCGTGTTCACCGCCGAGGATGGGGAGTCGGCCGAACTCTCCTACCGAGCCGCCGCCGGACGCGAACTCCTCCGCCTCAACACCGGCCTGGCCGGTATTCGAGCCGCGGCCTTCACTCGAGACGACGGGTGCCTGTGGGTGCTCGCCGCGCCCCCGGCAGCCACGGGCCAGCCGGCCGGACTCTGGCGAATCGATGCGACGTTTCGCGACGGCCTGCAAGGGGCTCGGCCGGTCTGCGTCGTGGAACTCGACGGCCCACAGGCCCTCGCCGCGGTGTCATCGCACAGTCTGCTCGCCGTGATCGGGCAGCAAGAACGGTCCGTCGTTCGGATCGACGTTGTTGAAGAGGAGCATCCATGACCATGAGCCGACGGGAAAAGATCGAGGCCCTGCTGAAGGACGATCCACAGGACGTGTTTCTGCGATACAGCCTCGCCCTTGAAATGGAATCGACCGACGATTGGGAGGCCGGGCTCGAAATCCTCGAGCAGCTCGCCCGCGAAACGCCCCCGTATGTGCCTGCGTTTCACATGGCCGGGCAGCATCTCGTGAAGCGCGGCCGCGTGGAGGATGCTCGGCGGGCTCTCCGCGAGGGCATCGAGGCGGCCCGCTCCGCGGGTAATTCCCACGCCGCCGCCGAGATGGCCGAACTCCTCGCGAGCCTCGGCAACGCCGGCGAGGGGTGAGGCTGGCGTGTCAGCCGATCGCGGGCGCCGGCTCGGCGGCCTCCGAGCCACGGGTCACTTCGAAGCCCATCTCCTCGATCATCCGGTAGTCGGCCTCGGGGAGCTGGCCCTTCGTCGTGAGGTAGTCGCCCACGAAGATCGAGTTGGCGGCGTAGAGCCCCAGCGGCTGAAGGCTGCCGAGGTGGATCTCCCGGCCGCCGGCGATCCGGATTTCGGAGGCGGGATTGACGAACCGCATCATCGCGAGGCCACGGAGGCAGTCGCGGGGCGTGAGCCGCTCGACATGTTCCAGCGGCGTGCCGTCGATCGCGTTGAGGAAGTTGAGCGGGATCGACTCGACACCGAGGCTCTTGAGGTCGAACGCCATGTCGATCAGGTCGTCGTGTCGTTCGCCCATGCCCATGATGCCGCCGCTGCAGAGCTGCAGGCCGGCTTCACGGCAGGCGGCGAGCGTCGCCACGCGATCGGCGTAGGTGTGCGTGCTGCAGACCTCGCCGTAGTACCGCTCGCTGGTATTGAGGTTGTGGTTCACCTTGTCGACTCCCGCGGCCGCGAGCCGTTTCGCCTGGTCGGGCGAGAGCAGGCCGAGGCAGGCGCAGACGTTCAGGCCGTATGCCTGCTTGATCCGCGGTGTGATGTCGCAGACGAAGTCGATCTCGCGCTGGCTTGGGCCACGGGCCGAGATGACGATGCAAAAGGTTTTCGACTGCCGCTCCGCCGCGAGCCGTGCGGCTTCCATGAGCTTCGGGGCCGACAGCAGGTTGTAGCGAGGAATGTCGGCCTCCGACACCTTCGACTGGGAGCAGTAGCTGCAGTCTTCGGGGCAGAGGCCGCTCTTGGCGTTCATCAGGAAGAAGAGCTGCACGCTCCGGCCGAAGTGCCGATGCCGCACGCGGTAGGCCGCCGCCAGCACGTCGAGGATTTCGATATCCGACGACTCGAGCACCGCCCGGGCGTCATCGCGATCGATGGAGCCGCCGGCCAGCACGCGGTCGGCGAGGGCATGCCAGCGGCTGCTGGTCTGGGGTTCCTGGGCGAGCGACATGCGAGTGTTCCTGGGAATCGGGGCCATCGCGGCGTGGGCCGCAACCGTGCGAGAATGTACGCGATCCGCGCCCCTGGTGCGAAGTGGCTCAGTTCGTGAGGCCCAGCGGGAACGGACTGAGATTGACGACGCCGGTCGCCGTGACGAGGTAATCGTTCTCGATCCGGAGGCCGGCCCGCAGTTCCGGGGCGTAGAGGGCCGGTTCCACGGCGATCACCTCGCCCTCCTCGAGGACGTCGTCCCAGGAGGGATTCAGGTGGGGTGATTCATGGACCGACAGCCCGATGCCGTGGCCGAGGTGGCTCGACCAGGCTCCGAGCGGTGCGGCATTGAGCCAGGCGTGAACGGCCTCGTAGATCTCGCGGCAGCGGATGCCGGGGCGGGCCATCTGCTCCACGATCGTGAGCGCGCCGCAGACGCGCTCCCACGCCGACACCTGTGCGTCGGTGGGGCGACCGTCCACGGCGACGACCCGGGATGTGTCGGCGAAGTAGCCGCGGAACGCAGGGCCAAGATCGAGAATGTAGAGATCGCCGGCGCGACAGGGACTCGTTCGCGGCGGCCCACCGCGAACACCACAGGCATAGTCATTGCCCGTGGCGGTGAGCATTTCTCCGCACGAGGCCACGGCGGCCGACTGCAAGACGGAAAAGACCGTCAGCTCATCGACTCCCGGCATGATCACCTCGCGGGCCTTCGTCATCATCGCACCACAGGCGTCGATGGCCCGTTGGAGCACGGCGAGCTCGTCCGCATCCTTCCGTCGCCGCATCCGAAGGAGTTCGGGTTCGACATCGAGGATCGCCGCGGTGCCGAGCGTGTTGAGGACGTGCGGTGGACAGGCCGAGTACTCCACGCCCACGCGGCGAAGGCTGCCACGGCCCTCGAGCCAGTCGCCGAGCACGGCCGCCGCCGCCTGACGCTGGTCGTTTCGCAGCGTCGATCGCCACTTGGCCTCGTAGGTGCGGACATCGTCGGCGGCCGCCCGTTCGACGGGCTTGTCAGGGCAGACGAGCAGCACCGTTCCGTCGGCGAGCATCGCAGCGAGCGGGGCGAAGCGGTGGTCCCAGCGGTGGGCCGTGAGATACTGCACATGCTCGGGCGTCACGACGACGACGGCATCGAGATGCTCGGCCGCCATGTGCCGGCGGAGTCTCGCCTGCCGCCCGCGGCAGGCGTCGATGTCGAGCAGTGGTTCCGAGCCATTCATGCGTCACTCCCGTCGTGGACGGCGGAAGTGTAGCAGCCCGCTCAGCCGCCGGCGTAGAAGTGCGCCCGTGAACTCACCGCACGCTCGCGGCGCCGCCGTGGCCTGGCCGCGGCGATCATCTGCGAGTCGAGAGCGTCGGCGATCAGTTGCGGGTCGATCGAGGCGCCCGCGTCGGTGAGCCCGTCAAACGCCTCCTCGAAATCGAGCACCTCGGCGATCGGCCACACCGGCACGGCGCGCACGAGGCATGTCTCGTCGCCGACCCGCATGCCGACGATGTGCGTGGCGCGGGGGGAGGTCGTGGGGACGATCGTGGGGGCTGTGGAGGCGTTCATGGCGGGGCTCCTCGGGGAGGGCGTGGCGACGATCAGCTCGTCGCCATTGGTGATTCCCTGCATACGGCGTGCCACAGACGGTTGTTCGATGCCGGACCTTGCTTCGTTCGCCATGACCGTCACAGCTTTCGCAGTGTGACGCCGCTGGCCGACGACGGCAGCGATTGGGAGGGCTGGGAGAGCCTGGGCCCGAGGCGGTGTTTGTAGTTTTTGCACGCCCGATGCCGGACGATGCCGGGCATCAACGATCGACGGTGTCGGTGTCGTCGCCACTGCCCTCGGCGCCGACCGCCTCGCCGCTGCGGATGCGGTCGCGGATTCGTGCGGCGAGTTCGTAGTCTTCCGCCCGAACCGCTTCGGCGAGCTGTTCGGTGAGCGTGCGGCCCACCTCGTAGCGCTCCCGCACGCTCTCGCGCATCTCGAGGAGTCGCTTGACGAGCTCGTCGTCGGCGTAGTGATCCTCGGCGTGATACCGGGCGAAGAGCTCGCGAAACGACTTCAGCCCGGCGTTGATCTCCTCGATGGCCGGTTCGGCACCGTGCTCCTCGAGCGCGGCCAACGCCGCAGCCTGGATGCGGTGAAACAGCACGAACGGCCGATACTGCTCGTGCGACAGGGCCCATTCCTCGTCGGCGGCGTGTTCGCGGACGAAGTCCATGAAGGCGAGGCTGTGGTCGGCGTCGCGGACCGCCCGGCGGTATTCCCGGATCGCGAGCCAGCACAGCCGACGCTGGTAATACTGCGAGAACTCGCGGTCGGCCTCGGCGCATTGCTCCTTCGTGAGCCGGAAGTCGTCCCCCTCACGGATCACCTCGCCGACGAGGTAGTCGTAGTAGGTCTCGGCGCCGTTGGGCCGCTGGCCGTCGGGCCGCAGGTCGGTTTCCATCTGGATGACCCCCATGTCGATCCGCATCTGCAGCACGTCGCGGCCGGAACGGGCCTTGATGAGCCGCGCGGTCACTTCCCCCGGCCGAAACTTCCACGTCTTCAGGAGGGAGTCGATATCGCGGGGGGATGGCATGGGGTGATTCCTTCGGCTGGCCTCGCGCGGGCCTCGCTGCCCGCACCGGGATTATATCCCCAATGCCCTCGCGATGTCCGTCATGGATGATTCCGAGTCAATCCGTCGGACGCTGTCGAAGCTGTTTGGTCTGGCCGCGTCGTTTTTTGGCATCGAGCCGATTCCTGACGGCCGATTTTGGAACGCGGGTGGCGCGGCGACGCTTGGGGGGCGTGAGGCCGCGGCGGACGATGGCCGACAGTTTGGCGAGGCACTCCGCCGCATTTCGCGGCTGATCGCGATGCTCCTGGCTGGTGATGATGAGGGCGCCATCGGCCGTGAGCCGCGATCGGATCGCGGTCAGAATTCGTCCGCGGACATCATCGGGAAGGTGCGGTGAGCCCGCCACGACGAATCGGAGCATCGCCTTGCTGCTCGTGCGATTGACATGCTGCCCCCCAGGGCCGCTGGACCGGACGAACTGCCACTCGAGCGCCTCCGATGGAATGGTGACGTCGCGGCGGCCGTCGGTGACGTGGAGCGATCGGGGGCGTGGCATGAAGGCTGATTCGGTGGTGGCGACATCGCCTCGGGCGCGGGTGAGAAGATGCCGTCAGCATGGGTTGCGGAGGAGGTTTCTTGTCAAGCCCGTTTCGGCCACGGGGTGCTATCAGGATCCCATCGGCCGGGCCCTCGGTTTTACCCGAAGAAGAATGATGAGAGCGTCCGTTCACTGGACAGTCGGTGCGGTCGGCTTCCATACTTCCGGCCCATCGCGATCGCTCCTCCGGGAGCGGGCGGTGGAATGGCTTTGGAGTATCGACAAGCATGATAGATGTCGCGGTCAGCCAGCTGACGAGCTCCCGATGGGATCTGAACCATGAGGTTGAGCGGGCGGTTGCTCTTGGCTTTCAATCGATGTCGTTGTGGCGTCCCAAGGTGTCGGATCTGGGCACCAGCAGGGCGGCCCGGATCCTGAAGGCTTCTGGAGTGCGGGCCTCCAGCCTCCAGTGGGCGGGCGGATTCACCGGTGGCGATGGACGATCGTTCGACGAGAGCGTGGAAGACGCGGTCGAGGCGATCGTGATGGCCGCCGCGGTGTCGGCTCCGGTGCTCGTGATCCACAGCGGTTGCCGCAGCGGGCATACGAAGAGTCATGCCCGACGCCTGCTCGTGCAGGCGTTTGGCAGGCTGGCGCCACTGGCCGCACGGGCGGGTGTGGCCCTGGCCGTGAAGCCGGTTCACCCGGACGTGGCGGCGGGATGCAGTTTCCTGTCGTGCCTCACCGAGGCGCTGGAACTGGTGGAGAGCGTCGGTGACCCCTCAGTGAGGCTCGCGCTCGATCTCTGGCATTTTGCCCATGAGCCGGCGATGGAAGGGATGCTCCCGAGACTGGCCCTTGCCTCTGCCGTGGTTCAGGTGGCCGACCGGTGCGGCCCTCCAACGGATGAGGCCGACCGGCTCCCCGCAGGCCACGGTGTCCTCCCGCTGGAACACCTTGTGGCGGGGCTTGTGGCCCACGGCTACGCCGGGACTCTCGAGTTCGATCCTGTCGGTGAGGCCGTGGAGATTCTTGGCTACGAGGGCGTGTGGCAGGAAACCCGGCTCGTGGCCGACGCCTGGGCGTCGCGGTCGGGCGACGTCTGGACGCATGCCGCGGCAGCGACGGGCGATGCGACGGCCGTCGATCACTTCCGTGCGGGTGGGGTGGGGTCTCGCAGATCCCACGCCTCGAGCCATTCCGGTTCGCCCGGTTGAAGGTTGAAGTCGTCCCGCAGGTGCTCGTCGAAGTCGGGCATGTGGGCGGCGCCATAGAAGATCGCAATGCGCCGACTGCCACGGTCGATCTCGAACGTGAGGGCTTGCAGGGCGGCGGCATTCCGGTCGGTGATCAGCGTCGAGCCGTCCTCCCCTCCAAACGCCGCCGTCAGCACCTCCATGTCGGTGAACTGCTCCGCCATCAGGCGACGCAGCCGCACCTGACGATCCTCGCCCGATCCAAAGAGGATTCCAAACAGGTCGCCCATGCTCACGTCGGGCGAGGCATCGCCCCGCTCGGCTCGGGCCATGCTTTCCCGCATGAGTTTCGTGAACATCGACCACCAACTCTCCCCCCGCTTCGACATCGCCGCATCGAACTCTTTCGGCGAGAGATCGGCATGCACGAAGTTGTCGGCGGTGTAGTCGACCGCCTCGAGCTGGAACTCGAGGCCGAGCATCGTGCGGAGGCTCTGCTGGGCCGAACCAATCGCCCCGGAGGGCTTTCGGCCCGGTTTTGGCACGCGGGCGTTGGGAGGGGCCACGAGCTCATAGAGGACGGCGTCGTAGTCGGCGAAGAGCGTGTTGAGCGTCTGATAGTAGTCGGCCCCTCCGACGTGCACGGCCGCCACAAGGTCGACCTGGAGCGGCCGTCGACGGCCGTCCCCGGCCGCCGCCGAACGGTATTCGACGATCGCCGTGTCGAGGGACACCGGCTTCCCCGACTGGTCGCGAGACACCCTCAGAAACTCCGGCGCCGCCACTGCCACGTGAGGAGCCTGTTCGACAGTCTCCGTGAAAGGGCGGCGCTCACCCGCCTGGCTCGCGGTGGCAAGCAGGGCAAGGCAGGCTGCCGCGGCGATGCGGAGCATGGTGCACCTCGAACGACGGGGGAAATCTAGGGTCAACACTTCCGCAGAATACCCGATGCCCCTCAGGTTGCCTCCCTTCCGGTCACCCGGAAGCGGAAAGGCGGCCAAATCGTCAGAGTCCGCCAAGTTTGGTCAATCCGATCGACTGGCACGACCGATACGACATGAGCAATCCGCATTGGCGGAGCGTCGGATCCTGAATCACAGGACACTCACGAGATGGCTACGACACAGCGAATCAGGCGGCTCGCGGCATTCCTCCTCACGGTGACGGCGGCGTGTGCCTCCGCCCTGCCGGCGATGGCAGGCCAGAACTGGATGCCCCTCCTGCCCGATCAGGATTTCTACGATTTCCAGATGTTCGCCCCGCCGGATCTGCAGGAATACGCGATTCGACAGGATCCTCGTGAAGGCATCTTCTTCACCTATGATCGCACCTACTGGGCGTTCACTCCTCCGCAGTCGCGGCCGATCCTGAACGACTTCTTCATTCCGGTGCAGCCGCTGAGCCCCTACGCGGTAGCCCAGCTCAACAACGACCTGATCCGGTCGGGAAACCCTGCCTCGGGCATGTACATCTTTGGTTCCGATCCCTTGCGTCTCGACCTCAACACGAACTGGATGCGGACCACCATGACCTGGGGTAACCGCTACGAGGGCGGTTGGATCTACGACGACTACGGCATGATCTTCTCGTATTACGAGACCGGTCCGAACTCACAGAGCTTCCTCACGACCAACTCGTTTGCCGTCAACTCGCCGACCACGACCCTTGAGCAAAACGTGGCGTCGTCGTCGTCGACGATCGGCGGCATCGCCGTTCCGCTCGTCGTGACCACCATCACCTCCGACAGTCCGCCTCCAGACCATCTCATCACGCAAAACCTCCAGCAGGTCAACACGACCGAACTTCGCAGTGGCGGCTTTGCGTGGATCGTGCGGCGGAACCTCTCCACGGCAGGATCGGGCGAGACGCGGAGCCTTCGGATGTCGCTGGGCCCCAAGTGGCTCCAGGTGGCCGATCGCTACAGCATCAACTACTCGAGCAACCAGCAGGCCTTCCCCGTTGGCGGCAACAATACGGGTGGCACGAACAATGCCAACAACGGCGGCAACACGGGCACGGGGGTCACCACGAACACGCAGACGATCGGGGGCGGCGGTGTGACCACGCAGACCGGTCAGCTGGGGGCGGTGGGAACCCCGCTGCAGAACGGAGCCTGGGATACGTCGGCCTACAACAACATCGTGGGACCCGAAATCGGCCTCAACTACATGTTCGAGAAGGGACGCTGGTCGATCGAAACCGACCTGCGGTTTGTGGCCGGCATGAACTGGCAGAACACCCTCTACAACGGCTCCAACTTCCCGGCGGCCCTCGGGGCGGATTACTTCCGGTCGAACTATACGTTTGCCAACTCGATCTCGCAGGCAGACACGAGTTCCAGTTCGGTGTCGGCACCGCCGCTCTTCGTGCAGATCTACGGCGTCGGGCAGACCAATGCCACCAACACCGCCGAGCACGAGTTCGTGTTTGCTCCGCTCGGCGAATGGCGGCTCCGTGGGAAGTACAAGGTGAGCCAGGCCATCTCGCTCAATGTCGGCTACACCGGCATGTGGCTCGGTGGCATCACCCGAGCCAGCACGAACACCGCGTTTCGCGCGGATGCCAAGCCCGTGCTCCAGGCCACGCAGAACGGCCCGCCGATCCAGTCGCCGGTCTATGACGCCCAGGGCAACATCACCGGTTACAACCCCGTGACGTCGTGGACGCCGCCCCCGGTCGATGCTCCAGGGACGCCGAATGGCAACAACCAGTTGCGGGTCTACAACAGCGTCGGCCCGCGGGCCGGCAATGACCTCGGCTACATGTTCGTCAACGGCGTCGACTTCGGCATCGAGGTCAACTACTGAGACGAAACACCAGGTGATCCGTATCACGATGAAGCGAGGTTGAATGTCCTAGGCCTGACGGCCTTGGGCTTGGACGGACAGGCGATGTCGGACGGGCCCCGACCGGTCTCTGTTCCCGCTCCACGGCATCACGCCTTGAACGTGGCTCACCAACCGGCGGCGATCCAATCGCCCGTGGCGCCGCGGATGTCGGCGAGCTTCGCCAACCGCTCGATCAGCGGCTGCCACAATGGGGTGGCGGCAACGGGCTCGATGTCCTGGGGCAGGGGCACCGGAAGGCCGGTGCCGTCCACCTGCACGAACCCGAGCAGGCCGTCCATCCACGGCAGCGTGCCGCCAGGGGTTGGCATGCCCACGACGCCCACCACGACATAGGCGCGACGCACCTGAAGGATCCCGCAGCGGATTTCCACGAGGGTCCCGACCGGCACGCTGCGACGGCACTCCAGCGACAGCACCCGGCGGAGCATGAGGTTGGCGGCCGGGCCGGCGGCCCGGCTGCCGGTCGCATAGGCCGCCTCGAGCGCGTAGCGGAGCAGGCTGCCGGCGTAGAGGGTGCCGTGGTGATTGGCATCGGCCGGCAGGACGAGCCGGTGGCTGGTTGTTTCCGTGATGTTCATGACCATCCGTTATAGAAACGGAAACGAAAAAAGGTACCAGCCACCTTTTTCGTCACGCCGATTGGCGGGCGTAGGCCGGGTCGATCTTGGCGAGCTCTTCCTGCATCGCCGCCACGGTGCGGCGGATCTGGTCGGCGGTGTGGCACGACGTGATGAAGAAACGCAGGCGGGCGGCGCTCTCTTCGACTGCCGGATAGAGGATCGGCTGCACGTTGATTCCGCGGGCGAAGAGGCTGCGGGAGAGCTTCAGACTGTTGAGCGAGTTGCCCAGGATCACCGGCACGATCGCCGTGCCCCCCGAGGGGCCGGTATTGAGGCCGGCCTCCTTGGCCAGCTGCAGAAACAGGTCGGCATTCGCATGGAGCTGCGCCACCCGCTGCGGCTCGCGTTCCAGCACCCGGAGCGCGCCGAGGGCGGCCCCCGCGGCGGCCGGCGGCATGCCGACGGAATAGACGAATCCGGGGCAGGTGTATTTCAGCCACCGAATCAGCGTGGACGATCCGGCGATGTAGCCGCCGCAGCTGCCGAGCGCCTTCGAAAGCGTGCCCATCCAGATGTCGACGTCGGCAGGGTTGACACCGAACTCCTCGCCGATGCCGCGGCCGTGCCGGCCGAGCACGCCGAGCGAGTGGGCCTCGTCGACCATGAGGAGCGCCTTGTGCCGCTTCGACACGCCGATGAACTTCGGCAGGTCGGCGTAGTCGCCGTCCATGCTGTAGACGCCCTCGATCACCACCAGCACGCGACGGTACTGATGCCGCATCTGCGCGAGCAGCTTTTCGGCCGCGTCGTAGTCGTTGTGCGGAAACGGACGTCGCCTCGCACCGGAGAGCAGGGCGCCCTGGAGCAGGCTGTTGTGGGCAAAGGCATCGTGCAGCACGAGGTCACCAGGACCGACGAGATGCCCGATGACCGTTTCGTTCGTGGCGTGGCCACCGACGAACGTGATGGCGTCTTCCGTGCCGATGAAGCGGGCGATTGCACGCTCCAGCTCCTGGTGGATCGTTTTCTCGCCCGAGACGAGACGGCTGGCGGAAACGCTCGTGCCGAATCGGTCGATCGCTTCCTTGGCGGCCGCCGTCACCGTGGGCTCACCCGACATCCCGAGATAGTTGTAGGTGGCCCAGCTCACGAGTTCACGGCCGCCGATGCGTGTGTGGTCGTTGGTGAGGCCTTCGTGGACGGAGAAGTAGGGGTTTTCAAGGCCCGCGTCGCGGACCATCGCGATGTTCTGCTCGAGCGCCCGCACCTCCGGAAACTGCGAGATGTTCCAGACGTCGTCGCCCAGTTCCGTGTCGAGCCGCACGGGCGTTTCGGATGGCTCCTTGGCCGCCAACGGCATGTGGTCGAGAATCGCCTCGGTCACCTCCCGCACCGTTTCGATCTGCGGCAGCACCTGCTCCGGGAACCGTCCACCAAACTCCTCTTCGAGGCTGGTGACGATCTCCATCCGCTCCAGGGAGTCGAGGCCGAGTTCGACGATGTTGGTGTCGAGCGTGAGCGTGCCAGCCCGCTCCTTCGCGATCTGCCGCACGTGGTGATAGACCTTGTCGACGATTTCCTGGGGCAGTTCGCGGTCGGGCCGATGGGCGCGCGAGGACTCGCCCACAGGACGATGACGCGCCAGGCGGGGTGCGGCCGATCCGGCGCCGGTGGGGGGGACGGCCGGTGCCTCCCAGCTGACGTATCGCTCCACCACATCGAGCGTCCCGTCGAGAAACTGACGCTTGCACGCGTGCCGCTGGATTTTGCCGCTGGAGGTTTTGGGGACGCTGTTTGGTCTGACGAGCACGATGCCTTCGACGGCCACCTCGTGGTCGCGGGCCACCCTGCTGCGGATTGCTTCAAAGGCCGAGGCGATCTCAGCCGGATCCCGCTTTCCTCGTTCGAGTTCCGCGACGACGACGACCCGCTCACGTCCCTCGACATCGACGGCAAATGCCGCCACCGACCCGGCACGCACGAGCGTGGTTGCTTCCTCCACGCCATGCTCGAGATCCTGCGGGTAGTGGTTTCGCCCGCGAATGATGATGAGATCCTTGAGTCGTCCGGTGACGAACAGCTCGCCCGAGTCGAAGAAGCCGAGATCGCCGGTGCGGAGGTAGGGGCCCGGGTTTGGCCGCCATTTGGCCACCGACTGCCCGTCGCCCGGGTCGATCTCCGCGAGCATCGCACCAAACGTCGCCTGAGACTCGTCGGGACGATTCCAATACCCCTTGGCCACGCTCGGTCCGCTCACCCAGATTTCGCCGACGCGTCCCGGCGGCAGGGCCTCGCACGTCTGCGGATCGACAATGAGCACATCCTGACCGTCGAGCTCGCGGCCGCTTCCCACGAGCCGCCGTGCGGCCGAGGCGTTGGCCGGTCGGCCGACCGCTTCACCGGTCTCGAGAGAGGAGGCGTCGAACGAACGGATCACCGGCGGCTCGAACTTCATGCCGCCGGTCACCATCAGCGTGCTCTCGGCCAGGCCGTAGCACGGGTAGAACGCCTCGCGACGGAAACCTGCGGGCGCAAACGCCTCGCAGAAGGCGTCGATCGTTTCGGCTCGCACCGGCTCGGCGCCGTTGAATGCCAGCGACCAGCTGGAGAGATCGAGCGCCGCCCGCTGTTCGGGCGTGGTCTTTCGCACGCAGAGCTCGTAGGCGAAGTTGGGCCCGCCGCTGATCGTGGCCCGATAGCGGGAGATCGCCTGAAGCCACCGCAGCGGCTTCTGGAGAAACGCCACGGGCGACATCAGCACGTTGAACTTGCCGCCGTAGAGCGGCACGAGAATCCCGCCGATCAGCCCCATGTCGTGGAAGCTTGGCAGCCAGAACACGCCCGACTGGCTGCGCGTGATCTCGAAGGCCTGCATGATCCGCAGCGAGTTGTGGAGCAGGTTTTCGTGCGACAGCATCACGCCCTTGGGGGTGCCCGTCGAGCCGCTGGTGTATTGAAGGAAGGCCAGCGTGTCACCGTCGATGTCGGGGCGATCCCACCGCTCCGCCCACGCCGGCTCGAGCTCGCTGTCAACCTTCCAGATCAGGTGTTCGAGGCTCGGGGCCGTCGACTTCAAACTGTCGAATCGATCGATCACGTCGCGCGTGGTGAGGGCCACCGATGCATCCGCATCGGCCGCGATCGCCTCGATCCGCTCCACGGATCGGTTCTTTCGCGGCGGGTAGGCCGGCACGGCGATCGACCCGCCGTAGAGGCAGCCCATGAACGCGGCGATGAAGTCGAGGCCCGACGGGTAGAGCAGGAGCACTCGCTTGCCCGTCATCCCCTGGTCGATGAGCCACGCACCCAGCGCCCGGGCCTTCCGGTCGAGCTGCGCGTAGGTGATGTTGAGCTCCTCGTGCTCGCCATCGACCAGAAACGTGAAGGCCCGATCGTGCGGCCGATAGGCGGCCCGCTGCCGCAGGAGATCCACGATGGTGGGGGCGAACGAAGCTTCGGTCGTGGGGTTCGGAATCACGCGCAGACAGCCTCCACCCTCAGGTTCCCTTCCGAGCCGGCCCGTCGGGCCGGGAACAGTCCCGTCGGTGGGATGTCGGCAGGAAAACCCGGGGATGACCACAGTGTAGCCGTCCAGCCGGACCAATCGGTATTAGCGGACAGGCCGAAAAAAGGTGCTTTTTAGGCCGAAAGTCGCAGTTTCGCACGATCGGGTGGGGGGCTGCGCAAGGTCTGACGGCCGTCGTGTGCCGCGCTCATGGTGCCGGAAACAGCGTCACGAGTTTCACAAACTCATCCGGCGGGATGTCTTCCGCACGGATGTCGGCGGGCAGGTTCAACGCCGCATAGGCCCGCGCGACCGCTTCGTGGGCGGCCTCGCTCTTCTTGCCCCCTGCCATCCGCAGGAGGATGCCACGCAGCACCTTTCGACGGTGGCAGAACACCTCGCGGACAAACTCGTGGAACCGCGCAAGATCGCCAATGGCGGCACGACGCTCGGGCTCGAGATCGAGCCGAACGATCGCCGAATCGACCTTGGGCCTCGGCCAAAACACGCTCGGCGGCAACACCCGCACGATTTCGCCGCGACACTGGGCTCCCACCCAGACCGACAAGGCGTTGTAGTCGCTCGTGCCGGCGGCCGCTGTCATGCGCTCCGCCATTTCGCGCTGCACGGTAACCACCGCCGCATCGAAGGGGCGGGGTCGGGCCAGCAGGTTCGAGATCACCGGCGTGGCCACGCAGTAGGGCAGGTTGGCCACCAGCAGCAGCCGACCTCGCGGCGATGCAGCCAGTGCCTCATCGAGTGCCGCGAGGAGGGCGGGGGCGAAGCGATGCTTGCTGGCCAGGGCGTCACCCTCGACGAGCGTCACGTTGTCGCGTTCGATGAGGCGGTCGCGGGCGAGCTGTGCCAGCCGTGGATCGATCTCGGCCGTGACCACGCGGGCCGCGACGGCCGAGACGCGCTCGGTCACCACGCCGGTGCCCGTGCCCACTTCCAGCGCGACGTCATCGGGCTCGATCGCCGCCGATCGAACGAGCAGGTCGATCAGATTGAGGTCGACCAGGAAGTTCTGGCCTCGCCGGGCATCGATGGTGAAGCCAACCTGCGAGAACAGCTCCTTGAGATAGGCCGTCGTCTGACGTGCCGGCTGGACGGATGGGGTCGGTTCGTGGTCGTTCATGAATGACGGGCCGACAGCCAGCGGTCGACGTATTTGAAGACGAGATCGGTCTCGAGGTTCACGGCATCCCCCACGGCTCGCGAACCGAGCGTGGTGGCCGCGAGGGTGTGCGGGATGAGGGCGACGCTGAATTCGGTCGCGGTGACTTCGACGAGCGTGAGGCTCACGCCGTCGATCGCCACCGACCCCTTGCTCGCCATCTGGGCGAGGAGGACTGGCGGAGCGGCGAATCGGCACGTCACCCAGTCTCCCTCCTGCAGCCGCGCGGCGAGCGTTCCGGTGCCGTCGACGTGGCCGGTCACCAGATGCCCGCCGAGACGGTCCGACATCCGCATCGAACGCTCGAGATTGACAGGGTCGCCGGCGACGAGCCGGCCGAGCGTGGTGCGGGCGAGGGTTTCCGGGCCGAGTTCGAACGACAGTCGCGGCCCGTCGATCGCCACCACGGAAAGGCAGCAGCCGTTCGTGCAGATGCTGTCGCCGAGGGAGGCGTCGGCCGCGATGGGGCCGGCGTCCACCACGAGCCGCCGTCCTGGCGGTTCGGACACCGTCTCGACGACGCGACCAAGCGATTCGACGAGTCCGGTGAACATGGGGGTGTGCGAGCGGGAGGCGGGAACGAGGGTGGACGTCGAGGATACCCGCCCTGCCTGGGAGGCGACAGCCGATGCCGAGGACGAGGGTTTGCCCTTGCTTCCCGGGGGGCGGCTGGCACAATGCGGCGGCTTCGGCGGCCCCGGCGTCGCCATGCCCTCTCCGTTCATCCCACCCCACCCGAGGCCTTCATGTCCACGATCATCGACGTTCACGCCCGCCAAATCCTTGACAGCCGCGGCAACCCCACGATCGAGGTCGATGTGATGCTCGCCGACGGGGCCAGCGGCCGTGCCGCGGTGCCTTCGGGAGCCAGCACCGGGGCCCACGAGGCCTGGGAGAAGCGAGACGGCGACAAGGGTGTCTACCTCGGCAAGGGCGTGCTCGAGGCGGTCGAGAACGTCAACACGCGGATCGCGGAGGAACTGGAAGGCTGCGACGCGCTCGATCAGACCACCGTCGATGAACTGATGCTCGAACTCGACGGCACGCCCAACAAGAAGGAACTGGGTGCCAACGCGATCCTCGGCGTGTCGCTCGCCGTCGCTCATGCCGCGGCGGAACATTGCGGCCTTCCGCTCTACCGCTACCTCGGCGGTGCCACCGCCCGCCTGCTTCCCGCACCGATGATGAACATCATCAATGGCGGCGCCCACGCCGACAACCCGCTCGACGTGCAGGAGTTCATGGTCATGCCCCTGGGCTTCGACACGTTCGACGAAGCCCTTCGGGCAGGCGTTGAGACGTTCCACGCCCTCAAGAAGGTGCTCAAGGACAAGAAGCTTTCCACCGCCGTGGGCGACGAAGGTGGCTTCGCTCCGCACATCGGCACCTGTGCCGAGGCGCTCGAGGTGATCCTCGCCGCCATCGCCAACGCGGGCTACAAGCCGGGTGAGCAGATCGCGATCGCCCTCGACTGCGCGGCGACCGAGATGTTCGACGCCAAGACCGGCACCTACACCATCGAGGGCAAGAAGCTCGACTCGGCCGGCATGGTCGACTTTCTCGCCGACCTCGCAGGCAAGTACCCGATCATGTCGATCGAAGACGGCTGCTCGGAAGACGACTGGAAGGGCTGGAAGCTCATCAGCGAGAAGCTTGGCAGCAAGGTGCAGCTCGTGGGTGACGATCTCTTCGTGACCAACTCCGAGCGGCTTTCCCGCGGCATCGCCGAAGGCGTGGCCAACAGCATTCTCGTGAAGGTGAACCAGATCGGCACGCTCACCGAGACGATCGCGGCGGTTCAGTTGGCCCACCGCAGCGGCTACACCTCGATCTCCAGCCACCGTAGCGGCGAGACCGAGGATGCCACGATCGCCGACCTCGCCGTCGGCCTGTCGACCGGCCAGATCAAGACCGGGTCGGCGTCACGAAGCGACCGCATCGCGAAGTACAACCAGCTGCTCCGGATCCAGGAGTCGCTCGGCGACGGCGCCCTGTACGCCGGTCGCGATGTGCGTGCCCGCTGGCCCGGCCTCTGCTGATCGGCATCCTCCACGAATCGTCGTGACCGCATGGGCCGAGCCCACGATCGAGCGTCGTGGGCTCGGCTTTTTTCGTGAACGGTTCAGCGTTCGACCGCCAGGCTCGTGGGAAACGACGTGCGCATCACCTCGAGAAACTCCTCGCGGGTCGTCACGCGGGACACCCTGCCGCGGAAGTCGCGGGCACCGGGCAAGCCCTGGGCGTACGAACAGGCGAACTTCCTCATCAGCAGCGTGCCGCGTTCGACGCCGAAGCGACGGCAGACGAGGTCGTAGTGATGCAGCACCAACTCCCGCTGCTCGTCGAGCGTCGGGGCGGGGGGCGGCGTCTCGCCGCGGAGCAGGGCGGCGGTCTGCGCGAAGATCCATGGCTTGGCGAGGGCCTCGCGGGCGATCATCACCCCATCGCAGCCGCTTTCACGGAGGCGGCGGACGGCGGTTTCGGCGGAGTCGATGTCGCCGTTGCCCACCACTGGCATCTTCGACACGCTTCGCTTCACTTCGGCGATGGCGGACCAGTCGGCCTCGCCCTTGAAAAACTGCGCGGCAACGCGACCGTGCACGGTGAGGCACGCCGCCCCCGCCTCTTCGATCCGCTGGGCCACCTCGATGCCGGTGCGACAGGCGTCGGAGCAGCCGAGCCGGATTTTGGCGGTCACCGGCACCCCATCGCATGCCTCGACGACCCGTCGAACGATCCGTCCCACATGGTCGGGATCCCGCAGGAGCCAGGAGCCGCTGTGGGCCTTCTCGGTCACCTGCCGCACGGGACAGCCGAAGTTGAGGTCGACGACGCTCACGCAGAAGTCCTTCGCCAGGCGGCGTCCGACCTGGGCGAGATTCTCAGGATCGTTGTCCCACATCTGCACGGCTAGCGGCCGCGGCTCGTCGCGCACGCCCCATAGCCGGTCGGGATTTTCCCCACGATGGCTCTCGAGCCACATCGCGCTCCGGGCGGCGATCATCTCGGTGGCCAGGAGGCCGGCCCCGCCAAACTCTCGCACCACCTGCCGGTAGGCGTAGTTGGTGTAGCCCGCCATCGGGGCCTGGAGAACGGGCGGGTCGACCACGACCGGGCCGATGGTCAGGGGAGGGGGGGCGGCATTCATGGGCCCGATCCTATCACTCCTCGGCGGCCGGAGCCGGGGGATTCGGCTGGTTGGCTTCGGGAGGAGGAGGCTGCGGCTGCCTCCACTGGATCGGGGTGCCGATGAGCATCGACACAAACCTGTCGTTGGGCACCGAGGTGTCAGCCACGGCCATCGCATACTCGGCGATGTCGAGGTTGTAGGCCTTCGTGGCCTGGAGAAAGTCTCGCTGTTGGCCGACGAGCGCGGCATGCGCCGCCACGACCGCCTCGATCGGACGCTTGCCCTTGGCATGGTCGGCCTCGGCCATCGCCATCGCCTTCGACGCGGCCCGCACGGCTGCGGCCCGCGATTCGAGGGCCTCGTGACGCGACGGCAGCGTGCGGGCGATCGCTCGGACGCGGCCGGTGGTCGGCCGTGTGGCGAAGATGGCATCGAAGTGGGTTTGGTAGGGGCCGGCCAGGGGACGGTCCACCGGCCACGGGAGTGGTTCGCCAAGCGGGAGTCGCGCGAGGTCGACCAGCTCCTGCTGCGCCATGCCAAGCTGCGCCCGCGCATCGGCGAGGTCGGCGCGAGCGGCCGCCGTGGCCACGTCGAGCGTGGCGCGATCGTGGGGATCGCCTCCGGGGGCGATCAGCTCCAATCGCTCGATCGACTCGGTGCAATCCCGAAGCCAGGCGTAGGCAGCCGACACCTTCCAGTAGGCCTGTGCGATCCAGAGACGTCGCGCCGGATCCGCGGCACGTTCCAACGCCTCCAGCAGCGGCAGCGGCCGCACGTAGAGCAGGGCGTCGGCGGTGGTGGATCCTGGTCTGCTCGCGAGCGGCTCCAGCATTTCACCGAGAAGGGTGGCGGAATCACTCGCGGCAGGATCACCAGCGGCCGGAGGTGCGGCGAGATCATCGGCCCGCGCGACGGCGACGAGGCAGACGACGACACAGCCAAGCAGGACGGGTTTCATGGCTCCAAGGCTCACACAGCCGACGGGAGGGAGTCAATCGCAGTCGGGACGTGGACGGTGGGCCCCTGGCTACGATGGCGAATCCAGGTAGGGATCCTGGCTCATCTGAATGTGGGCTTCGGCTCTCTGCCGTTCCACGTATTCAAGCACCCGTCGCTGCCGGCGGTGCCGGGCTTCCACCTTCCGTTGGGCCCGCTGAAACGTACTGAGCAGCCGTTCTGGATTGCCGCCGATCCGGGGGGCGAGACGGGCGACGATCCTTGCGGTGCGGGCGGGACCGTAGCCCTGCACGAGAATGTCGTCATCGAGGGCGACATACTGCCGCCATGTGCCCGGGTCTCCCTGTCGGCCGCAGCGGCCGACGAGCTGGCGGTCGATGCGAGCCGAGTCGTGCAGCTCGGTGCAGATCACGTGGAGGCCGCCGAGTTCGTGAACACCCTCCCCAAGCTTGATGTCGGTGCCACGGCCGGCCATGTTGGTCGACACCGTGATCTGGCCTCGCTGGCCTGCCTGGGCCACGATCTCGGCTTCCCGTTCGATGTGTCGCGCATTGAGCACGGTATGGGGCAGGTGTGCGGCATCGAGGAGCTGGGAGAGTCGCTCCGATTTGTCGATCGACCGGGTGCCGATCAGCACCGGGCGGCCCTGGGCATGGAGTTCGGCCACCTCCGCCACGATCCTGGCAAACTTGTCTTCCTGATCGCGGCAGACCATCGCCGGAAACCGCTGGCGGATGGCGGGGCGATTCGTGGGCACGACCGCCACGGCGACATCGTAGGTTCGGGAGAGTTCGGACGCGCTCGTGGCGATGGTGCCCGTCATTCCCGCGAGGTGAGGCCAGCGTGCGAAGAGGTCTTGGATGGTGATGCGGGCCGCATGTCCTGACGGCACGGTCACCTCGACATCCTCCTGCGCTTCCACCGCCTGATGGAGGCCTTCCTTCCAGGTGCGTCCCTCGGCGGCGCGGCCGGTGAACTCGTCGATGATCACGATCTTGCCGTCACGCACGACGTACTGCCGGTCGCGGTTGAAGAACCGTCGGGCCCGGATGGCACGCTCCACGGCGTCGTAGATTTCCAGGAGGCTCGTGGAGTCGAGCTCTGGCGGACGGTCGAGGGCCCTCACGCGGCTCCGGCCCCGGCCGAGCAGCTCGCACGTCTGCTTCTGGACGTCCTGCTCGAAATCCTCGTCGGGTTCGAGGTCGGTCGCGGCCCGTGCCGCAAAGCGGAAGAGGGCCTGCTCGGCCGCCTGAGCCTCCCCGGGGGGCGAGGCGATGATGAGCGGGGTGCGGGCCTCATCGATGAGCACGTTGTCGGCTTCGTCGACGAGGGCGAACCAATACGGACGTTGGAGGAGTTTGGCGGAGCCTGAAGCCGATCCACCGGTGAGCATCCTCCCGAGGTCGCCGCCTCCCTCGTCGAGTTGGCGTTTGATGAGCCGATCCTTGAGGAAGTCGAAGCCAAACTCCTTCGCGGTGCCGTAGGTGACATCGCAGGCGTAGGCCTTGCGTCGTTCATCGAAGTCCATCTGTGATTCAACGATCCCCACCTTCAGCCCGAGCGCCTCATAGATGGGCTTCATCCACTCGGCATCACGCCGAGCGAGGTAGTCGTTGACCGTGGCCAGATGGGCCCCCTTGCCTGACAACGCGTAGAGCACCAGGGGGAGGGTGGCGACGAGGGTTTTGCCTTCGCCCGTTTGCATCTCGGCGATGGCTCCCTTCACGAGGGCCGCACCCGCCAGGAGTTGCACGTCGTAGTGCCGCATGGAGAGCCGGCGTCGGCCGGCTTCGCGAGTGGCGGCGAACGATTCGACCAGCAGCGACTCCAGCGGCTCGCCGGCCTTGGCGCGGTACGAGAGTGACCGGCCGAGTCGCTTGAGGGCGACATCGTCGAGGGCTTCCATGTCGGGCGCGAGCGCATCGATCTCCCGCACCTTGCGCCAGGTGGCGGCGGTGATGGCAGGAGGACGACCGGGGGCGATACCGCCGAGCCAACGCAACATGGAGACACCCGAAGGGGACGCTCCATCTTACTCGCCCACGCAGGGAGGTCATGAGTCTTTCGTCGCGCTGTTTCCAGCGGTTCGGCGGTGGGGCTGTGCTTCGGGGTTGGCCACACGCTGATGGTCGCGCCGTCGCCGCCGTCCCGGCGTCGGCTCCGGCTTGGGGGCGCTCGTGGGCGCTTGTGTGGTGGCACGCTTCGGGGTTGCCCACACCCCGTCGCCGGACG
>JAFMIU010000059.1 GCA_017853835.1 Pirellulales bacterium
CCCACTCGCGTTCAGGCGGGCACCCTCACCCTGATGCATCCGCGGGCGGTCGCACAGAGCGTGGTGGAGGTGTCGCCGGGGGCCAGGGTGACGCTCGGCGACGGCATGACGGTCACGGCGGCGGGGCTGACGCTGGCATCGGGGGGGCGAGTGGATGTGGGGACCGCTCGCCTGGAGGTGTCGTCGGGATGGACGGCCGTCTCAGCACGGGATGCGGTGGCTGCCGCGCGGGGCGACGGCTCTTGGACTGGCACGAGCGGGATCGGGTCGGGGGTGGTGACTTCCGCCGTGGCCCGCGGGCTCTCCAGGGCGGTAGGCTGGGTTGACGATGGCCATGGCGGCATCAGCTTCGCCGCCACCGCGCCAGGCGATCTCAATCTCGACTGCACGGTCGATCTGCTCGACGCGGCCGCCTTCATCGCTGCCGGCGCCTACGATCGCTCCATCGACGCCCGATGGCAGGATGGGGATGCGACGTTTGACGGCGTGGTGGACAGTCTCGATGTCGCCGAGTTCATTGCCACGGGGCTTTTCGACACCGGGCCGATCGGATTTGCCTCGGCCACGATGGTGGTTCCAGAGCCGGACTGGTGCTGGCCGGTGATCGTGGCCCTTGCCGGGCTGGTGAGGCGCCGGCGACGGTGAGTCACGCGCCCGTTTGGCGAATCGCCCCCCTCGGCGCAAACCACGGGTAGATCGCCGGCACCACGAATGCGGTCAGGAGCGTGCTCGTGACGATGCCGCCGATCACGACCGTCGCGAGTGGCCTCTGGATTTCGGCACCCGAGGACGTGGCCAGGGCCATGGGCAGGAAGCCAAGGCTCGCCACGAGGGCCGTCATCAGCACAGGACGAATGCGAACCTCCGCCGTGACGATTGCCGCCTCACGGGGCGTCAGCCCTCCCTCACGGGCATGCTCCGCCCCGGCCACCCACACGAGCCCGTTGAGCACGGCCACGCCGAAGAGGGCGACGAATCCCACCCCCGCAGCGATCGAAAACGGCATGTCTCGAAGGGCGAGAGCAGCGATGCCCCCCGAGGCGGCCACGGGAACGGCGAAAAAAATCAGGGCCGCCAGGCGAAGCGATTTGAAGCTCGTGTAGAGCAGCAAGGCAATCAGCCCGAGCACCACCGGGGTGATCAGGAGCAGCCGCCGACTCGCGCTGAGAAGGTTTTCGAAGTCGCCACCCCAGTCGATCGTGTAGCCGGTCGGCAGGTTCACCTGCTCCGATATCCTCCGCTGGGCCTCGGCCACGAAGCTGGCCACGTCACGGCCTCGTACGTTGGCCGACACGAACGTTCGTCGCCGGGAGTTCTCATGCTCGATCGACGGAGGGCTCTCCTCGATGCGGATGTCGGCCAGTTCGCCGAGCGGCACGGGCCGACCGCCCGCGGCCTCCACCGGAATCTGCGGCACGAGATCGGCATCCTCGCGCCACGCCTGAGGAAACTTCACCACGAGCGGATACCGCGGACGCCCCTCGTAGATCACGCCCGTCTGGATGCCTCCCATCGCCGCCACCGTCTGCATCACGTCGATGCCATCGATGCCATGACGGGCGAGCTGGTCCTGCCGGGAATCGATACGGAGCGTCGGGACGTTCGCCTGCCAGTCGGCCCGCACATCCGCCGCACCGGGAATGTCGCGGAGCACTCCCTCGATCCGTTTGCCGAGGTTTCCAAGCGTGTCGAGGTCGTCTCCATACACGAGCACCGCGACGTCAGCCTTCACCCCCGCCACGAGTTCATCCACCCGCATCTCGATCGGTTGGCTGAAGCCGAAATTCGCGCCGGGCACCGCGGCGGTGAGCTGCTCCGACATTTCCTCGACGAGGGCGTCGCGGGTGAGGCCGGGCCTCCATGCCGCATGCGGCCGGAGCATCACCCAGACGTCGGTCTGCTGCACGCCCATGATGTCGTTGGCGATTTCAGGCCGGCCTGTCTTGCAGAACACCGTCCGAACTTCGGGGAAGGACTCGAGCACCTGCTCGATGCGGGTGGTGAGCGGGATCGAGTCCTCGAGGGTGGCGCTCGGCAGGCGGTTGACCTCCACCAGGAGATCACCCTCATCGAGCCGCGGCATGAACTCGGCGCCGAGCCTCATCGCCACCGGGACGCTCGCCGCCACCAGCCCGAAGGCGACCAGCGAGATCACGATCGGATGGTAGACGGCAAACTTCGCGAGCGGGTGATACAGGCGGTGGAATGCCCGCATGATGAGGGGCTCATGCTCTTCCTCCCGGGAGAGCACCGTGGCGGCGAGCACGGGCATCAGCGTGAGGGATATCACGAGCGATCCCAGCAGGGCGAACAGCACCGTCAGGGCCATTGGCCGGAAGAGTTTTCCCTCGGTGCCTTCGAGGAAGAGGATCGGCAGGTAGACGATCGCGATGATCAGTTCGCCGAACATGGTCGGGCCGCGGACCTCGATCGCGGCGCTCCGGACCGTCTCGATCTTGGAGGCGGACGGCGGGGCGAGCCCGAGGCGTCGGACGCAGTTTTCCACCATGATCACGGAGCTGTCGACCACGAGGCCGAAGTCGATGGCGCCGAGGCTCATGAGGCTGGCAGGAATCCCGACCGCCCACATCAGGTTGGCGGCGAAGAGCATGGAGAGCGGGATCGCGAGCGACACGATCAGGCCGGCCCGCACGTTGCCGAGCAGCACCAGCAAGACGCCGATGACGAGCAGCCCTCCCTCGGCGAGGTTGTGGAGCACCGTGTCGAGCGTGCGGGCGATGAGGTCGGATCGGTCGTAGAGGATTTCAAGGTCGACCCCCGGAGGAAGCGACTGCCGCACCTGCTCGAGTTTTTCCTTCGCGGCCGTGACGACCCGCCGGCTGTTCTCGCCACGCACCATCATCACCATGCCGGTCACCGCCTCCCCGCGGCCGCCCCGAGTCACCGCCCCCTGGCGGGTGAGCGGCCCGATGGCGACGGTGCCGATGTCACGGATCAGGATCGGCACGCCTCCCGCAGGGCTGCGGACGATCACTCGTTCGATGTCGTCTACCGTGCGGAGCAATGACTCGCCGCGAATGAACCGCTGCTCGCCATTCTTCACGACATAGCCGCCACCGGTGCTCGTATTGTTGCGGTCGAGCGCGGCAAGCACCTCGGCGAGCGAGATGCCATGCGACGACATGCGGTCTGGATCGACCTGCACCTGGTAGCTCTTGGCATAGCCGCCATGGCTGTTGATGTCGGTGACACCGGGCACCGTGCGCATCACGGGCGCGATGTCCCACTCGAGGATGCTGCGAAGGTCCATGAGGCTCCGCTCGGGGCCGCGGACCTCGAACTGGAGGATTTCACCGAGGGCCGTCGACAGCGTGCCGAGCTCTGGGTCGGCCTCCGGAAGCGAGATGCCGCCCCGGGCGGCCGGGAGCCGCTCGGCGACGAGCTGCCGCGCTCGGAGGATGTCGGTGCCCTCGCGAAACACGATCGTCACGAGCGAGATGCCGAGCCGCGACACGCTCCGAAGCTCCTCGACGTCGGGGAGGCCGCTCATCGCGAGTTCGACGGGATAGGTGATCAGTCGCTCCACCTCCACCGGAGGAAGGGTGCCCGCCTCGGTCACGACCTGCACCTGCACGTTGACGAGATCGGGCACGGCATCGACGGGAATCTGCGTAGCGGCGTAGAGACCGCCGAGCGCCATGAGCACAAAGAGCGCGATCACCAGCGCCCGATTCGACAGTGACCATTCGATGACGCCCGACAGCACGCGATTTCTCCCCGCCAGGTGCGGCAGGCTCCGAGGTCAGCCCTCATCCTCGAGGAGCATCTCACTCTTGAGCAGAAAGGCCCCGCCGGCCACCACCTGCTGGCCCGGGTCGAGGCCCTTGCTGACCTCGATCCAGCCCTCGTCGGTGATCCCCGTCGTCACGTCGACACGGCGATACCGACCGGGATCTGACGGCACGAACACAAAGGCCCGATCTTCGTGCCTCATCACGGCGGTTTCGGGCACCGCCAGCACGTCGCGAGGCGCACCCTGCGGCAGTTCGACCCACACGAACATGCCCGGCTTGAAATGGGCGTCGTCGTTGGCGAGATCGGCGACGATCGGGACGCTGCGGGAGTCGGGATCGACGGTGGCGCCGATGTGGTTGATCGTGGCCTTCGCCCGATGCTCTTCGGCCCCCGGCATGACGAGGCTCACCTCCTGGCCATCAGCGACCTCGACGGACGTCCATTGTTTCTCGTGCACCTGGGCGCGCACCCACAGGTCGGAGGTGTCGGCCACCACGAACATCTGCTCGCCTCCAGTCACCCGTTCGCCACGGCTGACGAACACCTCTTCCACGATGCCGGCCAGGGGCGTGCGGAGCGTGATCGCACTGATGCCGTCTTCATCGGCAGTGCTGGTATCCCCGGCTTCGTCGAGCGTCGTGGCGGATGCGTCGAGGCGGCTGCCGACGAGCGTGCGGAGGTTTTCCTCCGCCACCTGCAACAGCCGTTTCGCCTGGTCGAGGGCGGCCTGAGCCTTCGCTCGATCCTGGATCGTGGCGAAGCGGGCCTCCTCGCACGTGGCGGAAAAACTCGCCCGGGCCACCTCGAGATTGCTGGTGCGCTCTTGGATGATCCGCGTCGAGAGCACCCCTCCCGCTCCCAGCTGCACGGTGTCGGCATTCACCTTTTCGACGTACAAGAGCTTCGAGTAGGCCGCGAGAATCCTCTCGCGATAGGCCCCAAGCAGCCGACCATCGAAGGCGGCCTCGACCTCGGCGAGTGGCGTGTGGTTGTCGAGCAGGGTGAGCAGCGACTGGACGTTGTCGGCGATGCCCGCCGACCATTCGGCCGCCTGGCGGGCGATGTCGAGATCATCGCGACGCTTGCGCACATCGTCGCGGGCGATCCCCACCTCCGCACTCGAGATTTCCGCCAGGGAATCTCCTTTTTCCACGCGCTGCCGCACCTTCACCAGCACCCGGGTGACGATGCCATCCACGGGGGCATCGTAGGCCAGCCGAGAGCGGGCGTCGTAGTCGAGGCGGCCGGGCACCGTGAGATGTTCCCGCATCACCCGACGCTGCACGGCGGAGAGGTGAATCTCATCACGGGCCGCGGCGGCGGACAGGCTCACGATCGTGGGAGCGGTGGCCGTCGCCTCCGTCGAGGGGGCCGCGGCTGGCTCTTCGTGGTCGCCGCCTGAGAAATGGTGGGTGGCCAGCCACCACCAGGCCAAGCCTCCCACCGCCAGGAAGGCGACTCCCGCGGCCCCGCGCCGAAGTCGCATCGCCCAGGAGACGGCGCCCGTGCCCGAGCGGTGCGCGGTGTTGGAGACCGGATCGGTGGACGAGGAGGGGGTGGTGGTCATGGGATGGTGGCGGCGACGGGGGGATGGCCCGTGGATCCATCGATGCTAACGGGAGTCGTGGTGTCGTGGCGAATCGTGCGGTGGCGGCAGGGCCGCGAGGGGCCTGGTCATGGGGGTGGCAGCGGCATGGGGCGTGCGACCGGCTCGGCCCCGGCGGCTGGCGGATTCGGATCGCGTGCAGGGTGCGTGTCGATGCCCGCCGGCGGGGGCACCGTGGCGGGGGCGTCGTCACGAGTCGGAAACTGCTCCATCTGGAGCAGGTCGGCGATCGCGACGGCGCCGTTCCAGCGGGCGCTCTGTGCCTCCACGAACGCGAGTTCCGTTTCATTGAGGATCCGCTGGGCCTGCAGAAGGCTCAGAAACGTCACCTCGCCCCGGGCGTAGAGCTGCTGCGTGAGCTGCACCGTCTCGCGGGCCTTCGGCAGGATGAACTGCTCGTACCAATCGGCCTGCCGCTGGGCCGTGCGGTAGGTGGCCACGGCCTGCGCCGCCTGGGCAGCCAGATCGAGTTCGACCAGCCGGAGTCCGGCACGCGAGGTGGCGATGTCGGCACGGGCGGCGCGGATGTTGCCCTGGTTGCGATCAAACAGCGGCACCTCGACCATCACCTGCACGAGTGCCTGCTCCTGGGCGGGACCGACCTGCCGCTGATAGCCACCGAGCACGTTGATGTTGGGGATGGGTTCGACGGCAGCACGCTCCAAGGCCCACTGCGACTGGGCGATCTGGGACTCGGCCGCCCTCGGCTTCGCGTTCACGCGGACGATCTCCTCCTGGAGATTCTTGAGATCGAACCAGGGCATCTTTTCGAAGAGATCGGCCTCGATCACCCCCACATCGGCCCTCGGAAGGCCGATGGCCGCGGCGAGCTCGCGGCGGCCGGTCTCGACATACACCGAGGAGTTCAGCAGCTGCATTTCGGCACGGTCGCGCTCGATGCTCCAGAACAGCACGTCGGCCTTGGTCCCCTCGCCGGCCTTCATCAGTGCATCGCCGATGTCGTACGAACGCGTGGCGATGTCGAGCAGCAGGCGGTAGATCTCGACCCGTCGCTGGGCCACGAGCAGGGCATAGTAGCGTCCGCGCACATCCGTGAGCACGTCGAACCGCGCGCGGATCAGTTCGTATTCCGACTTTTGCACATCCCGGAGGGCGGCCTGCTGCGAAAGCCGAAGCTTGCCTGCGGTCACGAGGTCTTGCTGCACGAACCCGTTCCACTGGCTCTCCGGGCCGGCGATCTGCGGCGATGATCCGGCCATCATTGGATTGGGATAGAGCCGTGCCTGCACCGCCTTGCCCCGGGCCGCCTCCACCGCCGCCCGGGCGGCGGCGAGTCGCGGATGGCTTCGTTCGGCGAGGGCGACGAAGTCTTCCAGGAATCGTGGACTCGGCCGGGCGTCGGTGGCGAGCGCCGTGGAGTCGATGAGCCGTGGCGGGAGCGGCTCATCCGACTGCACCGAGAGATTCGGCACCGGCGGACTGTTGGCCGCCGGTGGCTCGGCGCCCGCGATGCTCCACGCCGCGCCCATGCCGAGCGCGGTTACGAGCACGACGACGCGAACGAAGGGTGGCGGGAGGAACATGCAGTGGTGCCGGTGCGGCGGATCGAGCCCAGAAGTCATCGACCATCCGCGGAGTCGCCATTCAGCAGCGAGGCAAATACCACCGCGGGTGCGACTGGGTGGCGGGGGATGCGCGGAATGGGAAAAGCCGTCAGTGTCGCCAGACTCGCCAGCCTGCGTCGCCTTCCCGTTTCACGCTGCCGCGGACCACCAGCGGGCGATCAGTCCTCGGCGGCGAAGCCACGCTTCCGCATCAGGGCATCGACGGTCGCATCACGGCCGCGAAAGGCCCGGTAGCCCTCCGCGGGATCGACGGCGTTGCCGGCGGCCAGCACATGCCGATGCAGACGTGCGGCAACGTCGTCGTCCCACGGGCCACCCGCCTCCAGGAACGCTTCCCATGCATCGGCCGTGAGCACGTCGGCCCAGAGGTAGCTGTAGTAGCCGGCGGAATAACCGTCGTCGGCGAAAAGGTGGCTGAAGTGCGGAATGCGGTGCCGCATCACGATCTCCTTCGGCATGCCAAGCCGCGCCATCGAGGCTTGCTCGAACGCCGCAGGATCGATCGCATCGCCACCATCCCCATGGCGGTGCAGGTCCATGTCGACGATGGCGCTGGCGAGAAACTCGACGGTGCGGAAGCCCTCGTTGAAGGTCTTGGCCTGAAGCACCTTGTCGACGAGTTGGGCCGGCATCGGGCGGCCGGTGCGATGGTGCACGGCGAAGCGTTGGAGCACCTCTGGCGTCGCCAGCCAGTGCTCGAGCACCTGGGACGGAAGCTCGACGTAGTCGCGGGCCACCCGGGTGCCCGAAAGCGAGGGGTAGGTGACGGACGAGCACAGGCCGTGCAGGGCGTGACCAAACTCGTGAAACAGCGTCGTGGCGTCGTCCCAGCTCAGAAGGGCCGGCGCACCGGCGGGAGGCTTCAGGAAGTTGCAGACGTTGGAAACGATCGGCACGACGTCGCCATCGAGCCGATCCTGACTCCGCTGGTCGCTCATCCAGGCTCCCGATCGCTTTCCGGCTCTGGCGAAAGGGTCAAAAAACCAGAGGCCGGCGGTGGCGCCGGTCGTGTCGATCATCTCCCACACGCGGACATCGGGATGATAGACCGGCACGGAGCCATCGATGACTTCGCGGAAGCGCAGCCCAAACAGCCGTTCCGCGACGAAAAACATGCCATCACGAAGCCGATCGAGCTGGAGATAGTCGCTCACCTCGGCTTCATCGAGATCGTAGCGGGCGGCCCTGACCTTCTCGGCATAGAAGCGGTAGTCCCACGGGGCGATCGTGAGACCCGCAGCGTCGGCATCGGCGATCGCCTGCATGGCGGCCACGTCACCGCGAACGCGTGCCACGGCCGGCGTCCACACGGCCCGCATGAGCTCGTCGGCCCGCTCGGGGGACTTGGCCATGGAATCGTCGAGCCGCCAATGGGCATGCGTTGGAAAGCCGAGGAGCCGGGCGCGTGAGGCTCGAAGGGCGAGAATCTCGGTGACGACCGCGTTGTTGTCGGTCGGCCCGCCATGGTCGCACCGCCCCACAAACATCCTCCAGGCGCGCTCGCGGAGGTCGCGTCGGGTCGCGAACGTGAGAAAGGGCTCCACGCTCGATCGTGTGTTGAGAATCGCCCACGCGCCGGGATGCCCCATGTCGACAGCAGCGTCGGCGGCGGCACGGCGTACCGATTCCGGCAATCCGGCGACGTCAGCCTCCTCGTCGAGCAGCAAAACGCCATCGGTCTCCTCACGGAGCACGTTCTGCGCGAAGGCCGTGTGGCACTCGGCAAGCCGCTGGTTGATCGCCGAGAGCTGCTGCTGGGCGGCGTCGGGCAGGCAGGCCCCGGCGTGAACGAGATTGGTGTGCACGAGCCAGGCGAGCCGCTGCTGCTCGGGTGCGAGGCCCGAGGTCCCGGCGGCGGCGTGCACCGCGGCCACACGGTTCAAAAAGCCACGGTGCTGAACGAGGCGGTCCTGAAACGCCGCCAGTCGTGGCGCCATGTCGCGTTCCACGTCCTGAAGAGCCGGATCACTCAGGCATCCCGTGAATACCCCATAGACGGCAAGCACGCGGTCGAGCAGCCGCGTCGAGCGCTCATACGCGGCCAGCGTGTTGTCGAACGTCGGGGGGGCGGGGTTGGCCGCGATCATCTCGATGGTGGCGAGCTGCTCGGCCATGGCGGCGTCGAGGGCAGGGGCGAGGTCGGCGATCTGTACGCGGTCAAACGGTGGTGTGCCGCCGTGCGGACCGGTCCAGGGAGCGAGCAGGGGATTCGTCGTCGTGGTCATGGTGGCCCCGGGAAAAACACCGAGGCCCTCGCTTTCGCGAGGGCCTCGGGTCGTTTCGTTCGTTTCTGATCGTCAGGGATCCATCAACCATCAAGAGCGGATCAGCCGTTGGACTGGGCGGCCTTCTTCCGCCGCTTCATCCAGTCGAGGCTGGCCAGACCGGCGATGCCGGCACCGGCGAGGCCGATCGTGGCAGGCTCCGGCACCGCGGCGACGCGGAAGCCAACCTGGCCGGTCGCGGTCGTCGAGGCGCGGAAGATCGCGGTCGCATTGGCATTCCACTGCGTGGTCTGGGCGAGAGTGGTGGCCCAGCTGCCCGAGAACACCTGCGGCTTGCCAAGGTCGGCACCCGTGCCGGCGGTGTCGGTGAACTCGGTGGCGTTGGCATAGAGGTCGTAGATGCCGTAGGGCGACACCGTGTTGAAGTAGCTCCCGACCGGCATCGTGCTGCCGGTCGGTGTGGCCACGGTGCCGTAGTTGGCGGCGTTGGCAAGCGACAGGTTCGTGACGGTGTTGGTCGGAGCCGTGTTGCTGCTCGTCGGGTAGAGGTTGTAGGAGCTTCCGGCACCGGTGTAGAAGGCCGCCTTGTACCACTCATCGCGGCTTGGCAGCACCACCTGGGCACCAGGGTTCCGGGACGGGATCGCACCCGAGGTCTGGTTCGCCAGGGTGTAGGCACCGGTCTCCATCGAGGCGGCACTGGCCTGCTGGCCGTTCTGCAGCCAGTTGGCGAACCGGGCGGCGGAGAACCACGACGTGAAGAGCACCGGCAGGTTCGTGTAGACGGTGCCGTTTGGGCTGACCCCGCCCTTGACCGCATACTTCGAGCCCGAGGCAGCCCCCGCATTGAACGTGATGCCGCCGAGCGCGTCGGTAGACATCAGGCTGTTGTAGACGCCGTTGGGGTTGGTGCCACCGGCGTCGACCTTGTTCAGAAACTGCACGTACTGGTCGTTGGTCGTCTCGTACTTCGAAATCTGGAACGTGTTCGACACCGCTCCCCAGCCGTTCGTGTTGGCCGGGTTGCCGGGGTTGCCGACGGTGCCGTAGGTGATCGTCACGGCGCCAAACGCCGAGGCGGCCATGCTGGCCACGGCGATCGCCACGCAGCTGGCGAAGGCTCGCAGGTTTGCCACCCGGGCTCCGCGTCCGCTGCCCCACGTCCACCGCTTGTTGCGGCGGCAGTGCATCCCGTTCACCCGGGCCGGGGCGCTCCCCGATCGCCGGTATTCGGGCCGCCGGCTCCGCGTCTGGGCCGGCTCGCGATCTCGACCGAAGTCGACCGCGTAGCTCACATCGACATCATCACGATAGGTATCCACAACTGCGCTCATGACACTGCTCCTTTGCATTGGCCCACGGCGGCGACGTGCGACGCGCGGGGGCACTGGGTTGATGAACTGACGAAACACTCAAAAAACGAACGAACGAAACGAACGACAGAACCAAACGAACGTGTCAGCCGGGCCCTCGGCGCAGACCGCGAACCCAGATGACGAAACGGGGAACCCTTCAGGACGGGACGACGAGCGACGGAATCGCTAAACGAACGAACCTCACACCACTCGACGATCCTCCGGACGAATCACACGAACCACGAACCAACCACTCGCGTCCACCGGTCAGCCCGAAGGCATGACACGGCCCGACGCACCATGCGTCTGATGCGCGGCCAGGAGGCCGCCATCAGACTCAGACGATCTGGAACCGACGGTCGGAAATCCGACGGGCTTCGGCAAAGAGGCTCATCAGGGCATCGCTGCTCGACACGCCGGGCAGATACACCCAGGCACCGAGCTGACGGGCCCACAGCTCCTCATCGACGCTGTCTTCTGAACCACAGACGACCAGAAGCGTGCCTGGACGGGCGGCAAACTCCTCGGCCATCTCGATTGTGTCGTTGATGCGATCGCCCACGGGGCGGGCAATGTCGACCACCACCAGCTGGTAGTCGCCGTCGATCGCGTGTCGCAGGTCGGCGACGTTGGTCGGCAGGTCGCATGACTCGTAGCCCCCGAGCTCCGACATCGTGTGAAGCCGTTTGCGGAAGCCTTCGTCGCCGGACACCACCAGGCACGTGAGCGTGGGGAGGCATCCAACGCGACCCGAAGGAGCCTTCCCCAGCGAACGAACTTCAGCGGATGAAATCCCGCAAGCCAAGACCATCATGGGCCACCTCCTCCGTGACGCTCGCGCTGCCAGCCGAAGCTCGAAAGAGCCCCGCGAAGGCTTCGCGACAAAGGATTCATTTGCACACACCGTGCCAAAAGCCGGTCCCGGCGACCGTTTTTCTGGCCCAGCCCCGAAAAACCCTGAAAAACAGGTTGAAATCGACGGCTCTTGTTTCGAGCGGCCCAAGGAGGCGTGGTTCCCCGAGATCACCGACTTGGTGGCGGGATATGCCTGGGCGGCAGCGTGGGCCCATGAGAATGAGCAGAATCCCGAGAAAAACGACTTTTTTGGACGGAATCACCGCGCATGTGAGCCGCTCACCGGGGCGAGGAACGCCCGAGATTGCCTGCTTTACCAGCCCCGCCCCGGTGCCGGCGGGCCGCTCTATTCGGGTAGGGGCGGGCGGATTCGCAGGGGTGGTTCCTCGAGGCTCGTCAGAAAGGCCTCGAGGTCACGGAGATCCTGGCGATTGAGGCCAAGCGGCTTCAGCAGCGGCGATTTTTCAGGGAAGAGCGGATCGTCGACCTGCTCTGTCTTTCGCCGCAGCGTCGGCATGCCGGCGTTGTACATGGTGAGCACCCCTGCCAGCGGAAAGAGGCCGTTGTGCATATAGGGTCTGGTGGCGGTGACGTTTCGCAGGGAAGGGGTGCGGAACTTTCCGACGTCCGCGGCCGTTTTGGTCACGTGGTAGCCGCCGAGGTCTTCCAGCTTCCGCCCGTAGTAGCTGAGACCAAGGTTGTGGAGCTTGCCGTCGGAAAAGGTCGGCCCATGGTGGCAGTTCATGCAGCCCGCCTGGGTGCGAAACAGATGGAGGCCGATGATCGCGGAATCAGAGAGCACGTCGTGCCGCCCCTTGAGAAATGCATCGAAGCGGCTCCGACCGCCCACGATCGTCCGTTCAAACGCCGCCACGGCCTGGGCCACTTCGGCAAAGGTGATCTCGTCGTCGCCAAACACATCGCGGAATCGCTCGCGGTATTCGGGCACGTCCGACAGACGCTGTTCGATCACCGCCGGCTCCCCCCGCATTTCCGACGGGTTGAGCAGCACCGCCATCGCCTGTTGTTCCAGAGTGGCAACGCGGCCATCCCAGAAGAGCGGGCTGATGAGCCCCACGTTGAGGAGTGCGGGGGCGTTGCGGCGGAGGGGCTGACGGGCATGGCCAAACGAGGTGCTGCGGCCATCCCCCCAGCCGAGTTCTGGGTCGTGGCACGAGGCACACGCCAGCTGGCCGCTGCCTGAAAGACGAGGGTCGAAGAAGAGGAGCCGGCCGAGATCCACCTTCTCCTTGCTGAACGGGTTTTCCGACGGATGAGGCACCTCCGGGAGAAGGCCCAGTTCCACCGGCCTGACCGACGAATCGACCACGGCCGGTGGCCACAGGTTGGGCGCCTCGGCATAGAGCTCACGGAGCTGAGCCACCCAGCTCGCTCGCTGCTCGGGGGTCATCGGCGGCCGGGCTGCGAGCCGCATGACGGCCCCTTGGGGCACGGTGTGGGGAACGCTCGGTGGAGCCCCAGTGGAAGGCGAGGCCGCCGTGGCATCCGCCGAAGGCGACTCAACGGCGACTTCCGGCGTGGCCTGGCCATGAAGCGAGGCAGGGAACACCACGGCCAGCATCACCCAGGCCAACACCAAGGGCCACGCGGCAGTTGTTCGGAGCAGCGGTGGCATGGGCGCCTCTCACGAGAAGGGCTGATCAGCGAGGCTTCCGACGCCGGAGGCGGAGCCAAGCGGCGACGGAGCCGGCGACGAGCCCCAGGCTTGTTGATGGCTCGGGCACGGTGGCCACGGCGCCAAGGCCGCCGGGCGCGGGGACATACGGTCCGGCATCGAGCAGGTCGACGCCGAGATACTCGCTGACATCCACGATGTCGACCACACCGTCGTAGTTGTAGTCGCCGGACGACCACGTGCCCTGCAGCCCGGTGTCGAACTTTCCGCCGCCGAGGAAGTCACCCACGTCGGTCAGGTCGATCATGCCATCCAGATTCGAATCGCCCGGCGCCGCATAGCCAAACGTGACCGAACCATCCCCGTTGTCGAGCCAGCCGACGGCGCGGGACAACCCACCGGCCACATCGGCAGCGACGACGGAGGACGTGATGCCGGGGCCGGCCCAGGCCACGCCGGCGTCCCTGGCCGACAGGAGCGCGGCGACGAGGGCTTCGGGCGACAGGCCGGCGGTGACGGTCGCCGTGCTCGCCCCCACGTCGAACGTTCCGCCAGCCGACGGATTGAGTCCACCGAGGGTGGGTGTCACGCCCGCGGCCACCACCACGCGTCCGCCCACCGCAGCCTCCACGGTGCTGGACGCGGCCGCCTGCGAGTCGGCGATCTCGAGCACGCCACCGGTCACGGTGGTCGGACCGGTGTGGGAGTTGGCGCCGTCCAAGACGAGCGTGCCGGTGCCCGACTTGGTGACCGACGATGCGAGCAGGATCGAACGGTAGCCCTCCTCAAACTGCGTGCGACGGCCCGAGGCGATGGCAAACGACACGGCTGGGGCCGTCTGGCCGGCAAGGAACGCCTGAATGGCCACCGGGTCGACCGGCACGGCCGTCACGCCGCCGCCGATCACGGCCGACCTCGAGCCGAGGCTGTTGACCCATGCCTGGAAGTCGGAAAGCGTCACGGCGTTGTCGCCGTCGAAATCCCCCTGCACGAAGCTTCGCGACGCCACCCCGACGTTGGCCTGGAAGGTCTGGAAATCGGCGAAATCAACCACGCCGTTAAGGTCGGCGTCGGCCTGAATCGGCAGCGCCGGAACGATCCTGGCCGCGAGCGACGGATCGGGGGCGTAGGCAAGGAAGTTCTCCAGCACCTGCGCGTCTTTCCAGTCGACGCGGTCGTTGCCGTTGAGGTCAAACTTGAAGGTGCCTGACGTCACGGCCGGGCCGCCACGGACGGTGACTGCATCGCGAAACAGCGCCATGTCGGCCGCGTCGATGTCGTTATCACGATCGAAGTCGCCAGTCTGAAACACATAGGCCCCGGCGATGAGGTTGAGGGGTGTCGATTCGGCGTAGAGCAGCTGGGTCACGGCAAAACCGTTTGGATGCTGGACCGATCGCGGCTGGATGCGGAGCGTGTTCGAGTTGGGGTTCGTCAACCCATCGGTGAGCGTCGCCTTGCGCTCGGCGTAGCTCAGCACCTTCGACAGCCTCCCTGCCGTGTCGAGCTTGAAGATGGCCCGGCGGTCGGGATTGCTGTCGGTGTTGTTGAGGTAGAGGTTGCCGACCGCGTCGGCGGCCATGGAAAAAGTCGTGACGTCCGCGGTTGTCGTTTCCATGAAGTCGGCGAGGGTGGTGGCCGAGAGGAAGGCGGTACGTGCCGAAGCCGACGTGCCATTGAACGTAATCGTGTCGATGCCCCCGATGTTGTTCGTCGAGGCGCCACCGCGGATGAAGATGGTGTCGACGCCGCCGTTCGTGAGCACCGCCGGCTCGGTGTTGCAGTCGGCATCGGCAAGCAACCGGGTGACGCCGCCGGTGGCCAGATTCACGCGGTAGATCCCGCCATACGCCGATGCTCCCGTGCTGTCGGCGACGTAGGCCGACTGGCCGTCACCGGAGAAGGCGAACTGACGGCCCATGCTCTGGCTGGTGGTCACCGTCACCGGATTGGCGAGGCCGGCCGCCGTGGCAAAGTCAGCGAGCGTGGCCATCCGGGTGAACGATCCGCTCGTGAGGCCATACTGATAGAACCGCTGCGTGAGGTCGTTGCGGCGGGTGGGGGCGGTCACGGCGGTGCCGATGTCGGCAACGAAGATTTTCGAGTAGGCAGGGTCAGAGCCGATGGCCGTCGGATTGAGCAGGAAGCCGTTCACGGTCGGCTGGCCGCCGCCGTTGTTGGGGTTGCCATTCTTGAGGAACAGCGTCCACTCGCTCTGGGCCATGAGCTGCGTGACCTGCTGAACGCCCCCGACGTTGGCAATGCGCCGCAGTTCAGCGCCAGATCCGTAGCCCACGGAATAGATCGTGCCGCCATCCGAGCCGGTGGGGTCATACGCAAAGCTGCCGATCGAAGCCGACCCGGCGACGGCGTTGATGCTTTCCACCACCGTCGTCACCACGTCTTGGGCGAGCGACGACTCATTGACGCTCATGGAGAGGGCGACGGCGGCGACGAGCAATGCTCGGCGTGCGGCGTGAGGCATGACACAAGGCCTTTCAGTTGGTGTTTGCACTGTCGAAGAAATCGGTGTGTCCGTCGAGGTAGAGGGTGTTGTAGCCCACCGTGCCGATGCTGAATCCACGATGGGGAATCACCCGCTTGGCCGTTGGGATCGAGTAGCCCGTGAATGGCCCCCGGAAGCCGGACAGGCCTGGGTAGAGCGTGTAGTTGTCCCAGACGAACACGGTCGTGTCCTGATCGGGAGGGTTCTTCTTGGTGAGCGCGGACGAGACACTGAAAGCATAGGTGTTACGCCAGACGCGCTGTTCGTCGGGCTGGCTCGCGCAGACCCAGATGCCGCTCTCGGCCGGGATGAGATTCATGCCGGCATACAACCCCTCGAGCCCATAGACCTCCGGCAAGGCCTTGGGATCGTTGGGACTCTTCATCCCGGGGGCCATGCGATATGAGAAGTTGCCGGTGGCATAGGCGTCGGGAAAACGACGGTTGCGGAGGTCGCGGTAGAGGTGCGTGAGCAATCCCACCTGTCGAAGATTGTTGGAGCACTGCAAGAGCCTCGCCCGTTCGCGGGCAAACTGCACCGCGGGCAGCAGCAGGCCGATCAGGGTGGCGATGATGGCGACAACCACGAGCAGTTCCACGAGCGTGAAGCCATGACCCGAGCGGTGCCGTGGCTTGGCAGCCAGGGCGGGAACGCCGCTGCGAGCAGGGGGGACGCGGCCATGATTCACGAACCACCGCACGTGTTCCCCAGCACTGTTGATAGGGATGTGGTATGGCACCGGGACGGCGAGTGCAACAAACGGGCTGTCGACGCGTCCGGCCGCGACCAGCAGGGGGGTGGCGACAGTTCCGTCGTGCATAGTTTATTCTTCAGCAGAGAAGCGTCGATGGGTTGGGCGGGATTCCCACCCATGGCCGCGGATTCCGAACAGAAGTTCCCCGAGGAGCCCCCTGCATGTCCGCCCCTTCGAGCAGGACCGCGTCTTCCCCCATCTACCGAGGGCCTCTGCCCCACGTCACGACGGTCGAACGAATTCCCGTCACCGTCTATGCGGAGCCGGGGGATGCCAGCCGGGCCGTGGCCCGGGAAATCGTCGATCTGGTGCGGCAGCGCGCTGAAGCCGGAAAGAAGACCGTGCTCGGCCTGGCCACCGGGAGCACGCCGGTGGGGGTCTATGAAGAGCTGATCCGTCTGCACCGCGAGGAGGGGGTGTCGTTCAAGTCGGTGGTGACGTTCAACCTCGACGAGTATTGGCCGATGCAGCCCGACGAACTGCAGAGCTACCGGAGGTTCATGCGGGAGCATCTTTTCGACCACGTCGACATTCTCGAAGAGGCCATTCACATTCCCGACGGCACGCTCGGCCGCACGGATCTGGCGAAGGCGTGTGCCGCCTATGAGGAGCAGATTCGGGAAGCCGGAGGAATCGATCTCCAGGTCCTCGGGATCGGCCGAACGGGCCACATCGGCTTCAATGAACCGGGAAGTCCTCTCGACAGCCGCACGCGGCTCATCACGCTCGACGGCGTGACGCGGGCCGACGCCGCGAGCGACTTCTTCGGCGAATGGAACGTGCCGCGGCAGGCGATCACCATGGGCGTGGGCACCATCCTCGACGCCAAGCGGGTGGTCCTCCTGGCCTTCGGCGAGCACAAGGCCCCGATCGTCCGCAAGGCGGTTGAGGAACCGCCATGCAGCCATGTGTCGGCCAGTGCGCTCCAGCAGCATCCGGATGCACGGTTTGTGCTCGATCGGGCTGCAGCCGCGAGGCTTTCGCGATTCGAAACCCCGTGGCTTCTCGGGCCGCTCGACTCGATGGGGCTCGAGTGGACGGCGGGGCTCACAAAGCGGGCCGTCATCTGGCTGTCGCAGCAACGCCAGAAGCCGATCCTGAAACTCACCGACGCCGACTACAACGAGCACGGGCTCCAGGAACTGCTGTCGTGCCGCGGACGCGCCTACGACATCAACATCGAAGTGTTTCGGGCCATGCAGGCCACGATCTCGGGCTGGCCGGGCGGCAAGGCGGCAGCCAGCCAACCAGGACGCCAGGCCGAGCCGTTTCCCAAGCGGGTGGTGGTGTTCAGCCCGCACCCCGACGACGACGTGATCAGCATGGGCGGCACGCTCATCCGGCTCTGCGAACAGGGGCACGACGTGCACGTGGCGTATCAGACCAGCGGCAACATCGCCGTGTGGGACGAGTCGGCCGATCGTCACGTCGATTTCGTGGAGGAGTTCTGCCGCGCCTTCGGCGTGGGCACCAAGACGAGCGGGATCGCCGATCGCATTCGGCAGTTTCTCAAGTCGAAGCAAGCCGGCACGATCGACATCGCCGAACTGCAGGCCGTGAAGGGACTGATTCGACGCACGGAAGCACGAGCCGGCGCGAGGTATTCGGGGGTGAAGGCTGAGAACATCCACTTTCTCGACCTTCCCTTCTACGAAACGGGCCGCGTCCGCAAGAAGCCCGTGGGGCCCGAGGATGTGGCGATCACCGTGAAGCTCCTGGAGCAGGTTCGTCCGCATCAGGTGTATGCGGCGGGCGACCTTTCCGATCCACACGGCACCCACCGCGTGTGCCTCGGCGCGATTCTCGCGGCTCTCGACGCGGTGCGGACGCACGACTGGGCCGCCGACTGCCGGCTCTGGCTCTACCGCGGAGCCTGGCAGGAATGGGAGCCGCACGAGATCGAGATGGCGGTGCCGCTCTCCCCTGAAGAGGTGCTCCGCAAGCGGATGGCGATTTTCAAGCACGAGAGCCAGAAAGATCGTGCGCTGTTTCCCGGGCCGAACGATCCGCGGGAGTTCTGGCAGCGGGCGGAGGATCGCAACCGCGAGACCGCCAGGCTCTATGATCGTCTCGGTCTTCCCGAGTACGAGGCGATCGAGGGCTTCGTCCGGCACGAGTTCTGAACAAGAGGCAGGGGGGCGGAATGGGCAGCACGAACGTCGGGATCATCGGCTATGGATGGGCCGCCACGGCCCACATCGCGGCGATCAACGCCACGCGACAAGGCCGAGTGACGGCTGTGTGGTCGTCGCGGCCTCTCGATGAATCCGAGCTCTCGGCCAGGCACGGCGGGCCGATTCGGGTCTACCGCGAACTGTCGGCCATGCTGGCCGACCCCGACATCCACGTGGTCGACATCACCAGCTACCCAAGCCAGCATCGCGAACAGGCGGTGGCGGCGGCGAACGCCAAGAAGCACGTGATCCTCGAAAAGCCGATGGCCAACACCCCCGAGGAGGTTCGCGACATCGTGGCTGCGGCCGAGGCCAACGGCGTGCGGGGATGCGTCTGTTTTGAGTGCCGTTATTCGAACCAGTTTCAGGTGACGAAGGCCCTCATCGACGAAGGGTTGCTCGGCACGATCCACTACGGTGAGGTCGACTACTACCACGGGATCGGTCCATGGTATGGGCAATATCGCTGGAACACCGGCAAGAAGGACGGCGGCAGCGCCCTGCTCACGGCCGGCTGCCATGCTCTCGATGCGCTGCTCATGCTGATGGGAGGCGAGGTGGAGATGGTGTCGAGCCTCAGCACGAAATCGTCGAGCCCCATCTTCGCCCCCTATGAATACGACACCTCGAGCGTCACCCTCCTGCACTTCAAAGGAGGCCGCATCGGCAAGACCGCCGCGATCGTCGATTGCCTCCAGCCTTACTACTTCCACACGCATCTGGTGGGGAGCGAGGGAAGCCTGCTCGACGACCGCTTCCATTCGATGAAGCTCAAGGCCGACAAGGGGCATTGGAGCCGGCTGTCGATGAAGATGCTCGACTCGGGCGATGTGAGCGACCACCCCTATCAGGCGCAGTTCCAGGCCTTTTTCGACGCCCTCGATGCCGGCCAGGATATGCCATTGACGAGCTTTCGGGAGGCGGCGAGAACGTTTGACGTGATCTTTGCGGCCGATCGAAGCGCCGCGGCCGGGGGGCAGCCGGTGCGGCTGGCCTGATCAGCGGACGAACCATCGAACGAAGGGGGATGCCATGCGCGTGGCACGAGCGGCGGGAGTGGTCGCACTGGTGATGGCCTCGGTGGCCGTGGCGGCCGAGCCGCCGGAAGGGTTTGTGTCGCTCTTCAATGGGTCCGACCTTTCAGGATGGCGTGGGCGGCCTCACATCGACCCGGCGAAGGAGGCCGAGGGTTCTCCTGAAGAAAGGGCCGCTCGACAGGCTGGCTGGGATGCCGACCTCCATCAGCACTGGAAGGTGGTCGACGGCGAAATCGTGAGCGATGGGCACGGCGTGTTCCTCACGACCGACCGCGACTACGGCGACGTGGACCTGATGCTGGAGTGGATGCTGCCCGCTCCGTGCGCCGACAGCGGGATCTACCTGCGTGGCAATCCGCAGGTGCAGATCTGGGATCCCGCCTGCGAGCGGGATTTCAAGCACGGATGCCAGAAAGGGTCGGGTGGTCTCTGGAATAACCCGGAGGGCTCTCCTGGAAAATGGCCGCTCGTGAAGGCCGATCGGCCGATCGGCGAGTGGAACACCACCCACATCCGCATGCGCGGCGACCGGGTGACCGTTGACCTCAACGGTCATCGGGTCGTCGACGACCAGCCGCTCGCCAACTATTTTCAGAAGGGGGAGCCGCTGCCATCGCGTGGCGCGATCCAGATTCAAACCCACGGAGCACCGATGCACGTCCGCCATGTTTTCGTGCGTGAGCCTGGTCCTGCCGAGCCTGGTCCTGCCGAGCCTGAGCCGGGCTTTGTGTCGCTCTTCGACGGTCGTTCGCTCGACGGATGGCAGGGAGCGCTCGCCGGGCATGAGGTGACCGAGGGCGAACTCCGCTGCCGGGCCGGAGTGGGGGGGAATCTTCTGACCCTGCGTGAGTATGGGGACTTCACGCTGCGGTTCGAGTTTCGCCTCACGCCGGGAGCCAACAATGGTCTCGGCATTCGGGCCCCCGCCACGGGCGACGCGGCGTTCGAGGGCATGGAGATTCAAATCCTCGACGACCGGCATCCGAAATACGCCGCGCTCAAGGACTGGCAGGTTCACGGATCGATCTACGGCGTCGTGGCCGCAACACGAGACTGCCTCCGCCCAGTGGGCGACTGGAACGAGGAAGAGGTGACCGTGCGAGGCTCGCAGGTGACGGTGGTGGTCAACGGCACCACCGTGGTCGACGCCGACATCGCCCCGTTTCGCGACGGCGCCCCGACGCCCGACGGGCGACCCCATCCCGGCCTCGCCCGCACGAAGGGCCATCTCGGGTTTCTTGGCCACGGTGACGAAGTGCACTTCCGCAACATCCGCATCAAGGAGTTCCCATGACAGCCGCCCACGCCCCATCCGCGAAGGCCCCCACGTTTCGACTGTGGCTGATGATGGTGCTCGAGTTCGCCATCTGGGGCGCCTGGCTTCCCTTGATCTGGGGCTACATGGGCAAGGATGGCCTCGCCTTCAGCGATTCCCAGATCGCCTGGGTGGGAAGTGCCTTCGCGATCGCCTCCATCGTGGGCATCTTTTTCTCAAGCCAGTTTGCCGACCGCACCTTTGCGGCGGAGAAGTTCATGGCCTTCAGCCACCTCGTTGGCGGCCTCGCGATCCTGGGCATGTATTGGGCCAAGGATTTCCCGACGTTCTTCGGCCTCATGCTCGTGCATGCCCTGCTCTATGTGCCCACCATCTCGGTGTCGAACTCGATCGCGTTCACGCATCTGCACGATGCCCAGAAGGAGTTTGGGCTCGTGCGCATGGGGGGCACGATCGGCTGGATCCTCGCCGCCTGGCCCCTCTATTTCGTGCTTCAGGGCAAGGAAGGAGTGGAGGCGGTGGCCGCGAGCCGCAACATCTTTCTCGTGTCGGGCGTGACGTCGCTTGCCCTCGCGGCCTACAGCCTGATCCTTCCGCACACGCCACCGAAGAAGGCGTCGGCTGGCGCGGGAGGACTTGCCTGGCTCAAGGCGACGGGATTCCTCGCACAGCCTTTTCTGCTCGTGTTGTTCGTCGTCACCTTCGTCGATGCGGTGATTCACAACGGCTATTTCGTGATGGCGGGGGGCTTCCTCGCCAGTTCGAAAGTCGGCATCAAACCGGAATGGATCATGCCGGTCATGAGCATCGGCCAGGTGGCTGAGATTCTCACCATGGCGGTGCTCGGTGGGGTGCTCGCGAAGCTTGGCTGGAAGGTGACGATGATCCTCGGCATCCTCGGGCATGCCGCCCGATTCGGCGTCTTCGCCCTGATGCCCGACCACCAGGGGGTGATCATTGCCGTGCAGGTGCTCCACGGCATCTGCTATGCGTTTTTCTTCGCCACGCTCTACATCTTCATCGACGCCGCTTTCCCGAAGGATGTGCGTTCGAGCGCCCAGAGTCTCTTCAATCTCCTGGTGCTCGGCCTGGGCGACCTGGCGGCCAAGTGGCTCTTCATCCCTCTCCAGACGAAACTGACGGGCTCCGATGGAGCCGTGGATTACCGCAGTCTGTTTCTCGTGCCCACGTTCATGGCTCTGGCGGCCGCGGTGCTGCTCGCGGTCGCATTCTGGCCGCCGGCCTCACTCGCCACGGCGGCCGACACGAAGGACGATCTCGAGACGGAGCCTCAGGCGATCACCTGAGGCCGGCTGCCTCGCCGTCGCCGCCGTCCCGGCGTCGGCTCCGGCTTGGGGCGATTGGGGGGCGCTTGTGTAGTGGCACGCTTCGGGGTTGCCCACACCTCGTCGCCGGACGCTCGCGTCGGGCATCCTGCCCTTTGGCTCGCTCGGCATTGGCTTCGCTTCGCCATCCTGGCTCCGCTTGCCAATGACGCCGTCTCCCGAGGCGTGGGCAACCCCTCGCTCGTCACACG